>JACQZT010000348.1 GCA_016213755.1 Acidobacteriota bacterium
ATCTGCTTCTCTCCTGGAATCAATGTGAAGAGCATGCGTGCACCCAGCCCTTGCCCCCCAATCTGAGCCTCGCCGCTGCCGAGTCGTCAAAAACAGGGAAAATGGGACAGGCTCTACTCTACATCACGGCGGCGGCCGCTTGAGCGGCGGGTTTCCAGCGGCCGAATCGGAGACAAATGTATAATGCGATGAGCCCGGGATGAGGAATCGCATCGTGAATGCAAAAGCGACGACCTTGGCGCTGGGGGTGCTGCTCGGCTGTGCGGCGGCAGCCCAGGCGCAGAGATACGACTATCGACTGCTGGCGACGAGCAGGACTTCCACCATGGAGAAAGAGATGAACCAGGCGGCCGAAACCGGGTACACGTTCGGCGACGCCATGGGGGGCGAGTCCGCGATGGGCGGCAAGGAAGTCATCGTCGTGATGGTCAAGAATCTCGACGCGCCCGCCCCGCGCCGGAGATACAAGCTGGTGGCCACCTCGCGCACCGGAACCTTGCAGAAAGAGCTTCAGCAGGCCGGCGACGAGGGGTTTCAGTATTGCGCGCAGACGGTGTTTCAGTCGGCGATCGCCGGCCGCGAGGTGGCCGTGATCCTCGAACACTCGGGAGACAGCCAGGCCAAGCGTATCGAATTCAAGCTGCTGGCGACGAATCGGACCTCGACCATGGAGAAGGAGCTTCGCCAAGCGGGGGAGGCCGGGTTCAAGTTCCTGGGAGTTGTCGTCGGGAAGACGGCGTTTGGCGGCAGTGAGGTTATCAGCATATTGCAGAAGACCGACAAGTAACCGGTCGCAGCGACTATTCCTCGCGCAGCTCGTAGCCGTGGTCGGCGATCCGCGCCCACAGCACCTCGGCGGGGTGACCGTGCAGCTCGAAAATCTGCCGCACCAGGTCGCACACGGACTCGCAGCCCGGTTCGTAGAACACCAGGATGGACGGCCCGGCGCCGCTCAGCGCGCAGCCCAGCAATCCCGGGGCGCGCAGGCGCAGGATCTCCTCCATGCCCGGCACCAGCGGCGCGCGATAGGGCTGGTGAATGCGGTCCTCGAGGGCCGCCGGGAAGGCCGAGGTGGTGGCCGTGGCCAGTGCGGCGATGAGCAGCGCGGAGCGCTGGATGTTGAACACCGCATCCTCGCGCGAGTAGGCGGCCGGCAGCACCGCGCGCGCCTTGCTGGTGGGCAACTGGAAGTCTGGCACCACGATGGCCAGGTTCATCTTGGCGGGCAGGTGCAGGCGCACGGCGCGCGTTTCCCCGTGCGAATCGATGGCGCTGGCCACGATCGAGCCGAGCACGCAGGCCGCCACGTTGTCCGGGTGGCCTTCGATGCGCGACGCCTCGTCCAGAATGCGCAGCGGCTTCCAGCCCAGCTTCAGCAACCGGTCGGCGATCACCACTCCCGCGGTTAGCGCCGCCGCACTGGAGCCCAGGCCCTTGCCCAGCGGGATGTCGTTGTGGATGTCGAGTTCCACCGGCGGCAGCGTCTCGCCCGTGTCGCGCGCCACCGCCAGCGCGGTTTGCCAGATGAGATTCTCTTCGGTGGCCGGAATCTCGGCGGCGTCCCGTCCGGCGACGCGGATGGCGAGCCGGCCGGCCGGGCGGAAACGGCACTCCAGGTAGATGCTGAGGGCCAGCCCCAGCGCGTCGAAGCCCGGACCCAGGTTCGCGCTGGAGGCCGGCACCCGCAGGATCATCCGAGCACGACCTTATGGCCTTCCCGGCACGACCGGTACACGCTCTGCACGAACTCCAGCGCGCGCAGCCCGTCTTCGCCCGCCACCAGCGGCCTGCGCCCGGTCTTGCAGGCTTCGCCGAAATCGCGGAACTGGCGCTCGAACGGCGTCAGCGAAATGGCCATCGGGTCCGAGGCGCCCGACATGGCTTCCTTTTCCACCGGGGCCGGCGAGCCCTGGTCGTTCTCGACGTCCCAGGTGGTGAGCTTGTCGCCGGTGAAGATGGCCGTGCCTTTGGTTCCGTGGATCTCGATGCGCTCGCTGTAGCCCGGCCAGAAGGCCGTCGCGGCCTGCAAAACGCCCGTGGCGCCGCTGGCGTAACGCATCATCGCCGTCACCACGTCTTCCGACTCGATCTTGTGCAGCGCGGCCAACTGCCACATGCCGAAGACTTCCTTCACCGGGCCGATGAGCCACAGCAGCACGTCCACCTGGTGCACCGCCTGGTTGATCAGCGCGCCGCCGCCTTCCACATCCCAGCTTCCCTTGATGGGCCGCGAATAATAGGCCGGCGAGCGGTACCACTTCACGTACGCGTCGGCTTGCAGGATCTTGCCCAGCCGCCCGTCCTGGATCGCCTGGGAGATGAAAATGCTCGAATCGTCGAAGCGGTGCTGGCTCACCACGCCCAGGGTGATGCCCGCCTTGGCGGCGACATCCACCATCTCGCGCGCCGTCCCGACGTTGGTGGCGATGGGTTTCTGCACCTGGATGGGCTTGCCCATTTCGGCGCAAATCCGGAGCGGCTGCATCCGGAAGTCGGGGAAGGTGCACAGGTCGACGTAATCCACCTTGGGGTGGCGGCAGACCTCTTCGTAGGTGGGGACGAATTCCGCCCCGTACTGGATGGCGAACTTGCGGCCCGCCTCTTCGTTGACGTCGGTGCAGACCGTGACCTGGTAGCCGATATTTTGATACGCTTGCGCGTGCTTATAAGAAATCGCTCCGGTGCCGATTAAGCCTACTCGCATGTGAGATTCTCCCTATAGTCCGTTGTTGGTTCCACAAACGAAAACTTCCAGCCCCAAATCGCGGAACATGGCCGCCTTGGCCGCCAGCGCCCGGTTGGCCGCTTCCGCGCCGGGCGCGTAGGCCACCTGAATGTGGTTGGCCTTGTGCCGCGCCATCAACTGGTCGCGCGACACGCCGTAGGTGACGGCGTGCATCATGGGCCACTGCGGCGTGGTGATGCGCCAGCGCCGCTCGTTCTCTTCCCGCGGGAGTTCTATGACTTTGGCGCGGCCCAGGTCCGCTTTCAGGACGCCGCTGTCCACGTACACGCGGCTCCAAACGATCTCGCCCGGCTTGCACACGCCCTTGACCGTGCCGCCGCCGGCGGGGAAGTACATGGGCGGCTGGCGCTCGCTTACCGTGCCCGCATAACCGCCGATCAGGTGCGCCGGCGGCACGGCGCCCGAAATCTCGAAAACCCACACGAACTCGCCGTTGAACGTCTCGCCGTAGCGCACGTCGTGCAGCGTGGTTTCCGGTTCGTATCCAAGTTCGGTCCAGGCGCGATTGGTCACCAGGCCGTCCAGTCCCGCGCACTCGTCGACTTCGTTGAAGTGCGGCAGGGCCTTGCCTTCGTACAGCACGCGGCCGGTCTGGGGGTCTTGGACCGGCGGGCGGTAGACGTTGTTGAGCAGACCTTCCACCAGGTCGGAGGCGGGCGCCAGGTCCTTCAAGCCCTGCTGGTATTGGATGCCGATGGTGTCGCAGCCGAACTCATCGGCGATGCGCAGGGCGGCGATGTACATCTTGCACTGGTCCAGAATCTGCGCGTCGGTGAGGTCGGTCGCGTGATTGGGGCCGGTGATGAACCGCATGCCCTTGGCGTCGAGCCACGCGCGCACCGATTGGGCGTCTGCGTCAGAAACCTGCAACATCGCGGCGTACAGGGCCGACTGGCTCAGCCGCTCTTTGAAGACGCCGGTGGCATGCAGCAGCTCGTCCGGGATGATGGCGTTGTACATGCCCATGCAGCCTTCGTCGAAGATGCCCATGATGGCCTTGCCGCGGAGCAGTTGCGCGGCCAGGTCCGCTCCGATCCGTTCGGCGTCGGCGGGCAGCTTCAGGCCCTTGAGCGGGCGCACGTGGCTGGTGTCGTGGACCACCCGCCCGCCCGCCAGCCACGTCTTCAGGCCCGACAGGAAGAACTCGTCGGTGAAGTCCTCGCTCCACAGCGTGCTGTAGGGAATGCCCGCCTTGGTGAGTCCGCCGTTGAGGTTCAGCATGCCCACCAGGCCGGGCCATTCGCCGCTCCAGTTGGCCACCGTCAGGATGGGGCCGCGGTGCGAATACAGGCCGTGAAAGACGTGGTGGCTGTACTGCCACACCGCTTCCACCACCACCAGCGGCGCCTCGGGCGGGATGGCGCGGAACACCTCCATGCCGTACTTCTGGCTGTCGATGAAGCCGTGCTTTTTCTCGGGGTCGTAGGGATGGCCGCGGCGCACCTCGCGGCCCAGTTTCCGGATGGCCGCCGTCACGGCCTCCTCGACGCGCTGCTGCGCGGCCCAGCACTGCTGGTTGGCCGCCGGGCGCAGATCGCCGCTGGCGATCAGGATGACAGGTTCGAGCATGGAACTATTCTGTCATTGTTGGCGGGCGGGATGCACGCCTCAGGCGAGAAACAGGCCCAGAATGCCGCGCGCCACGCTGAAGCTGGCGTTCGACATCCAGCGGCCCAGTCCGGTGGAGGTCATGGCCACCAGGATGAGCAGGAAACCGAAGCGCGCCAGTTCCTCGTAGGCCCGTGCCGGGAGCCGGGCGGCGAGCAGGAGCTTGGAGCCGTCCAGCGGCGGCACCGGCAGCAGGTTGAAGATGGCCAGGAAGACGCTCAGCCACAGGGCGTGGGCGGCCAGTTCCGACACCCTCGGCGCGGCGCCGGCCGTAAGCGCCGCCCCGCCGCCCAGCACCAGAGCGAAGACGATGTTGCTGGCCGGGCCGGCCAGCGCCACCAGCGCCAGGCCGTTGGCCCCGCCGCGCAGCTTCCACGGACTGGTGCGCACCGCGCGCCCCCAGCCCAGGAATCCCCCGCCGAACAGCGACGTCACCGCCGGCAGCAGCACCGTGCCAATCCAATCCACGTGCGCCAGCGGATTCAGCGTCAGCCGCCCGTCCCGCCGCGGCGTATCGTCCCCCCGCCGGTCGGCCGCCCACGCATGCGCAAACTCGTGCGGGACCGTCAAAGCCCACAGCAGGGAAACATTCAGAATGGCGTCTTCAAAGTGGAGCACTACCGCCTACCCTAGCACACCTTGAGCGCGCGCCCGCCTGTGCTATTCTGGTCGAGGAACGTCTCCAGCAGCACACCTCTCGGGCCGGTAGCTCAGTCGGTAGAGCATATGCCTTTTAAGCATAGGGTCGCGGGTTCGAGTCCCGCCCGGCTCACCATGTTTTCAATAACTTACAGGCTGTACAGGAAAAACTACCCACTGAATTGCCCACTGAAAACAAATGGAATCGGTGGACCGCCTCAGAAAAACTACCCACTGAAAACGAAACGGGGTCATTGGGCCCGCCTTGGTTGCAGGACCACCACTTTCTTCGTCGTCGCCCGTCCCGTGAACTCCGCGTCCAACGCTTCGACCGCCGCGCGATGGTCGGCGCTGATCGTTTGCTGGTAGACGCCGGCCGTGGTCGTGGGCGTGGCGTGCCGCAGTTGGGCCTGAGCGCTCTTGACGTCCTGCCGGAAGTAGGTCGCGCACGTCCGGCGGAGCATCTGGAAGTCCAGGGCCTCGACGCCGGCACTCTGAGCGAGCGGCTTCAGCACGTCGTCCAGGTGGTCGCGCGG
>JACQZT010000349.1 GCA_016213755.1 Acidobacteriota bacterium
CCTGCCGGAACAGCGGCCCGGACCATGCGATCTTTTCGCCGTACACCAGCGCGCGCGCGGCCAGCGACAGCCGGCGTCCCACCTCGCGTTTGTTCTTGGGGTGGATGTTGTCCGGCTCGCCCAGATCGATGGTCACCGCCATGGCCGTGTTGGCCAGCGCCAGGGTCTGCCGCTGGGCCTCGCGCAATTCCGGCCACTGGCTGTCCGGTTCGGTGATGAAGCTGGCCAGTTGCACGAACAGAAACGGGAACTCGCCCTGCCCCCACGCTCGCCGCCAGTCCTGGATCATGGTCCGAAACAGCCGCCCGTAAACCGGCGCCCGCTCGGGTGCGGTGTTGCTCTCGCCCTGGTACCAGATGACGCCGCGGATGGGAAAGCGCGTCGCCGGAGCGATCATGGCGTTGTAGATCGCGCCCGGCTTCCAGGGACCTTCCGGACCCACCGGCCGCACCGGGTTGGGAGGCAGCGGCCGGCCCGCTGCCTTGGCCTGCGCCGCAGCCGCCTCCCATTCCTTGCACTCGCGATGGTAGCGCAGCAAGGCTGCGGAATGGCCTTCCATCCGGCGGGCCCATTCGGCCAAGCTGGGCATCAGCGCGGGGTCCGCGGTGATCGCTCCCAGGCGGGTCCAGGCATCCACCGGAGTTCCGCCCCAAGCGATCTGGATCAAACCGATGGGCACTCCCAGGTCCTCTTGCAGGAAGCTTCCGAAATGGTATCCCACCGCGGAGAAATCGGCGGCCGACTGTGGATTGCACTCGGCCCAGGATTTCCCATAGAGATCGTCGAAGGCGTATTCCGAGAGGCGGTGCATGGCGCGGAACAAGCGCAGGCGGGGATGCCGCGCGGCGGCGATCTCGGTCTCCGGCCGGTCCGCCCAGCGCAGGGGCCACTCCATGTTGGATTGCCCGGCGGCGATCCACACGTCGCCCGCCAGCACGTCTTTCAGAACGATTCTGTTGCGTCCCTCGATCGTCAGCTCGAACGGGCCTCCCGCTTCGCCGGGCGGCAGAAAAACTTCCCATAACCCGTACCTATCGGCCGCGGTGGTCCGTGTCTCGCCGCGAAATGCTACGGAGACGGCTTCTCCCGGTTCGGCCCAGCCCCAGGTGTGTACCGGCCGGCCCCGCTGCACCACCATGTGGTCGGCGAGAAGGGCCGGCAGTCTCACTTCGGCGCGCGCGGCGCAAGCCGCCAGGAAGGCGCAGGCAAGGAGCGATTCCCAGCGCGGCATGGGTTCAGTACGCGCCGTGCCCGAGGATCACCACTCGCACGGTCCGCAACAGCACGAGAAGGTCCTTCCACAGGCTCCAGTGCAGGATGTACTCCTCATCCAACGCGGTCCGCTGCCGGTAGGTGGTGTCGTTGCGGCCCGATACCTGCCAGAGGCCGGTGAGGCCCGGAGAAACCTGCGTGTAGAGAGAGAACACGGGGCCGAATTTGGGGATCTCGTCTTCGACGATGGGCCGCGGGCCGATCATGCTCATGTCCCCGCGCAGAATGTTCCAGATCTGGGGCAGCTCGTCCAGACTCGAGCGGCGCAGCAGCCGGCCCACGCGCGTGACGCGCGGGTCGTCCTTGAGCTTGTGGGTGCTCAGCCATTCGGCCAGGTCGTCCGGGTGGAGATCGAGGTGCTTCTGGAGAACCCCGTCGGCGTTCACCACCATGGAACGGAACTTCCACAGCCGGAAGCGCCGGCGGCCGCGGCCGACGCGCATGTGGCCGAAGAACACCGGCCCGCGGGTCTCCAGGACTATGGCCAGCGCGATACCCGCGGCAAACGGGAGCGCCACCAGGGCCAGAACCAGGGCGAAAAGGACGTCGAAGACACGCTTGATCCGCCGGCAGGCGGGATTGAGCAGGCCGGCATGGAGAGAACCGCTTTCGGAACGAGGGATGGATTCAGTCAACTGGAACATCGCCCTGGATACAACTTTGCGTTCGTGAGGTCCTACTTAGCACACTAGCATAAACGGAGGCGGTTTTCTCGATCATCTGTTCCGCGCGAAAGCGGGCTTCGTAGGTCGCGCGTGCCGCCTGGCCCATTCGCACGCGCCGCGAGGCGTCTTCCAGCATGGATCCGAGCGCCGCCGACAACGCCTTCGCGTTTCCGGCCGGGACCAGCACGCCGTTGCCGCCTTCGGTCACGGCCTCGGCCACGCCGCCCACATCGGAGGCCACCACGGGCAGGCCCGCGCGCAAGGCTTCCAGCACGCTGCGCGGAAAACCCTCCGAGCGCGATGAGAGCACGAAGAGTTGCGCGGCGGCCAGCGTGGCCGCCGGATCGCGCTGATAGCCCAGAAAGCGCACCCGGGCGGCGATGCCCAATTCCGCCGCCAGAGTGCGCGTGCTCGCCTCCAGCGGCCCATCCCCGGCTAGGTCCAGTTCCCAGGCGAGAGATTGAAGCGCGGCCAGGGCGCGCAGGAGCGTGGCGTGGTCCTTGGGCGATTCGAAACGGGCCACCGAGCAGAGGCGCGCAGGCGTGCGTCCGGGGTCGGCACGCAGCGATGCGGCGACGTCGTGCACTCCGTTGTGCACCACGCGGAGTTTCTCCTCGGGCGCGATTCGCTTGCTCAGCGCCAGCCGCTTCTCCGACTCCGAAACGCAGATGATGGCGCCCGACCAGCGCGCGGCCGCTCTCTCGGCCAGCGTGAAGATTGCGCCCGCCGGGGCCGAGATGCGCTCGCCGACCGGCCAGCCATGGGGTGTGTAGATGGCGGTCAGGCCCAGGCGCGCGCAGGCGGCGCGCCCGATCCAGCCGGCTTTGGCGGTGTGGGTCGAGACCAGGCCGGGCTGTAAATCGCGCAGCGCCGCGGTGAGTTCCGCGAGCGCGCGCAGGTCGCGCAGCGGCCGGACAGGGCGCGCCAGGTGGCACAGCGAACGGAACCGGACCCCGGCATCCTCAAGCTGTTCCGTCACCGGGCCCCGGCCGCCGACCAGCACCGTTACGTCGTGGCCGCGCTCGCGCATCGCCCGCGCCAAGTCGCGCACGTGGATGGTTGCGCCGCCCACGGCGTCGGCTCGCGTGATGACGTAGGCCAGCTTCACGGCGCGCCCTTTCGCGAGACGATCACCAGGAAGGCCAGCTTTCGAAACACGGCGCGGGCCAATCTTCTTACCAGCGGCAGCTTCGCGAGGTCCGCTAACAGTCTGCGTCCCGGGCGGTCCAGCAGCCGCAAGCGGATGTACTCGCTCTCGTGCAATTCGCTTTCGAAATAGCGGTCGAAGGCGCGGAAGATCTCGCGCCGCGAGCGGTAGTGCGTGTAGATGTCGATCCAGCGCAGCTTGTCGATGGCCCACTGGCGGCAGGTGGGGGCTTCCTGCTTCCAGGTTCCCAGGCCCAGTCGGCGCAGCGCCCAGGTGTAATAGAAGCGCAGCCTGGAGTCCTTGGGAAACCAGTGCGCGAAGGGGATGCCGATGTGCCCTTCCCGGAACACGTCGCGCGCGGGGAAGATGCTTAGCACCGCGCCGCCGGGCTTCAGCACGCGGTGGATTTCGGTCAGCACGGCGTCCAGGTCCGCGACGTGCTCCAGCACCTGGTTGTTGACCACTAGGTCGAACCAGGCATCCGGAAACGGGATGCGGCCGCCGGGCATCTCGTGGACCGCGCTGCCGAGCAATCCGGCGCTTTCGGCTTCCTCGCGAGTCCTGGATCCCCCGTAGTACACGTCCACGCCGGTGATATCGATCCCCGCCGCCCGGCCCGCGGCCACCACCCAACCCGCCCCGCACCCATAGTCCAGAATCCGCCCCCCCCTCCACCGCCCCGCAAACTCCAACCCAAACCGCCCCGTAACATCAATTCGGTGACAGGCTATTCTTTCCCCAATTAAATCTCCTTTAGAATCAGCGCCGGCCGCTGGAGGATCTTTCGTGGACGTTGAATCTAAAGCACTTACCGGCACGCAATTAGGGATTGAGTAGCCTGTCACCGAATTTGCCAGGAGGTGGGTGAGGTCGAAGCGGGATAGGGCCAGGGCGCGGGCGGCTTGGGACATCTGGCGGCGCTGGCCGGCGCTGAGCGATGCCAGGCGTGTCATCGCCGCGGCGAACTCCTCCGGCGCCACGACGTAGCCCGTGCGGCCGTCCTCGACCGCTTCGCGCACTCCGCCCACGCCCGTGGCGACACACGGCAGGCCGCTCGCCGCGGCTTCCAGCAGCACCACCGGCAGGCCTTCCACGCGCGACGACAGCAGCAGGCCGTCGCAGCCGTTCATGAGTTCCGCAATGTCCTCGCGCGGCCCCAGGAACCGCGCGTCCACGCCCAATTCCCGCGCCAGCGCGCGCAATTCGGCCTCCTGGGGGCCGGCGCCGGCGATGAACAGCGTTCCCGCCCGCTGCCGCGCCAGTGCGCGGAGCATGGCCGGATAGTCCTTCTTCCACATCAGCCGCCCCACCGCCAGCCAGGCGAACTCCTCCCCCAGGCCGAGCGCCGCCCGCATGCGCACCCGCCGCTCGGGGTCGGGCCGGAAATGAGCGGTATCGACGCCGCTGAGAACCACGCGCAGCTTGGCGCGCGGCACCGCGCCGGCCGAGGCGTGGCGTTCGGCCACCGCCTCGGAGACGGCCACAGTGGCATCCGAAAGGCGGTCCGTCACACGGTACAGCCAGTCGCGCCAGCGCACATCGGCGGAAGCCCGGCTGCTTTCGGCCATGCTGTGCAGTGTCGAAATCACCACCGGCACGGGACAGACGAGCCGGACCAGCCGCGCCAGCAGGTTGGCATGAAACATGTGGCTGTGCAGGATGCGCGGCCGCACCCGGCGCAAGAACCAGACCAGGCGCGCCACCCCCAGCGGGTCCGGCACGCCCGGCCGCATGCCGAGCGAATAGGGAGCCAGTTCGCTCACGAAGGCGCTGGGCCGCACGAGCGAGACCACATGCACGTCCCAGCCGCTCCGGCGCAGCGCGAGCGCCAGTTGCGCCACCTGCGTCTCCGCCCCGCCCCGAGCGAGGTTGGTGGTCAAGAGTACAACCGGGCCCTTCACGAAAAACCTCCCGCGACGCGATCGAACAGCCGCGCATAGGATCCGGCCATCTCCTCCACGTCGAAGCGCGCGGCCCGCCGGCGGCCCGCCTCGCCCAGTTCGCTCCGTCTCCGCGCGGCCTCGGCCAGCGCACCCGCGAACGCCGCCGTGTCCCCTGGCGGCGCTAAGAGCCCCGTGACGCCGTCCGCCACCAGTTCCGGAACGCCGCCCACCGCCGTGGCTACCACTGGCAGCCCCGCGGCCATGGCTTCCATGACCGCCATCGGGTGGCCTTCCCAATGCGACGCCAGCGCGAAGAGATCGCAAGCGGACAGCAGCTCCGGCACATCGCTGCGCACCCCCAGCAGATGTACGCGGTCGCTCGCGCCGCGTCGCACGGCCTCTCTCAGGCTGCCGTCGCCGGCCAGCAGCAGGTGCCACCGGCGGTCCCCGCCCAGCGCCCGGGTGAAGGCTTCGATGAGCCCCAACGGGTTCTTCTGTTCGTCCAGGCGGGCCACCGACACGGCGAGCAGATCGTCCTCGTGAAATCCTTGCTCGGCCCTCCAACGCTCTCGAGGACGCGAGTAGAGGCCCACTTCAATGCCATTGGGGATCACCGCCGCGGGGTCGAAGCCGTACTCCTCGCGAAACGAGCGCGCCACTTCGCCCGCCACCGCCACCGGAACCACGCCGCGCCAAAAACCCACCCGGTGGATCCGGCGGCCCAGCCAGTCCACCTCGCCGCGAGCCACATTGTGCACCGTATGCACCATGCCCCTGGCGCCGCTCATCCAAGCCGCCGGCAGCGCGTAACGCAGGACGTAGGAGTGCGTATGCACCACGTCGGGCCGATAGCGGCGGAGCACGCCCGCCAGCCGCGGGTAGATGCGCCAGTCCAGCCCGGGCCGTTTTCCGAGATGCCAGGTCCGGACTCCGTGCTCCTCCAGCACGCTCTCGAACCCTTCCGGAAACGCGTCGAACAGCGACACCACGGCGGTCTCGAAGCGCCGCGGATCCAGCCGGCAGGCCAGCGACACCGCCATTCTCTCGGCGCCGGCGCGCTTCAACGTGGCGAGAACCTCCAGAACCCGGATCTTCATTCGCCCTCGCCCTCGTTCCAAAACGACCGCGCCCATTCGGTCGTGATGAGAGCCATGATCAGCCAGCTCGGCTTGTAGTGCTCCCAGGTGAGAGTCGAAACACCCACCGCCCACCCCGCCAGCAGCACGGCCCACAGGGCGCGCTCGGCCGAGGGCATCACGAAGACGAACACCAGCAGCGTGGCGAACAGCAGCGCATACAGGCCGAACCCCGCCAACCCGGTTTCGACGAGCACCGAGAGAAACGTGTTGTGCGCCACGTACTGGTGGCCCGCGCGCACGGGCACGCCCAGCCAGGGCCGCACCGCTTCCGGGTACGCGCCCGAGCCCACACCGGCGAGCGGATGGCTCTTGAGCGCCTTCAGCCCGGTCTTCCAGATACGGGTGCGGTTGTGCAGCGTGCCCTGCGTGAGTTCTGTTGGCAGCGTGGCCAGCCGGTCGCGCGAATGCTCCGGCGCGAACTGAAACACGCCCGCCAGCAGCAGGGCGAGCAGCAGCAGGCTGGCCGCGCGCTGCCACCGGTCCGCGGCGCGCCAGGTCCAGAGAGCGAATGCGAAACCCACCAGGGCCGCCACCAACGCGGTGCGGGAAGCCGTCAGCAGCAGGCCGGGGATTACAGCCAAGATCGCCGCCCGCGAGCTCCAGCGCGTCCACCGCCCGCCGCGCAGCGAAAGATACAGCGCCATGGGAATGGCCAGTGCCAGGATGAGTCCGAAGTCGTTGGGATCGAAGCCCGGCGCGGTGTAACGCCGGTAGTACGTTTGCCGGCCCTGCCAGTAGCGCAGCACGCCGAGGGCGGAGGCCGCCACCGCGCCCAAAACGTAGGCCTGCAACAGGTGCGTCTGCCGGCGGGGGCCGCGGCACAAATCCCAGACCAGCCAGAGCATGACCCACAGTTCGAAGAGCGTCAGCGCGCGGCGCGCCGTCGCCGGCGGGTCCAGGCTCCAGAAGTACGTGGCGGCCGACCACAGCACCCAGGCGGCCGCCAGGGCGATGGCCAGGTTGGGCGGGCGCAGCGACCGGTGCCGCCAGGCGGCCGCCGCGGCGGCTGCGAACGCCAGGATACCGAACAGGTGCGACAGCGTGCCCAGGCCCGGCACGCCCACGCTCTTCTGCCAGGGAATCGAGAACACGAACAGCCACAGCAGCCCCCAGGCCAGACGCTCCAGCGGACGGTTGGGCAGGGAGGTGTTCACGCCGCGGGCTCCATGGCGGCGAGCGCCCGCGCCAGGATCCAGGCCTCGCCCGCGATCTGCACGCAGGAGGCCGCCGCCAGGGCCATCACCGCGCCGTACAGGCCGAAGCGCGGGACCAAGATCCACGCGGCAAGGCCGCAACTGGCCGCCACCGCGCAGAACAGCGGCGCCTGCGCGTTGAAAGCGCGCGCGGCGGTGATCGCGTACCCGAACGTGGCCGCCACGTAGCCCAGGCCGGCCGCGGCCAGGGCCGCCACCAGCACGCCGGAGTAGGTCGCGTACTCGGGACGATAGACCAGGCTCAGCACCAGCTTCCCTAGCAGCGCCGCGGCCAGCACGCCGGCCGCTCCCAGCGCCAGCGCCAGCCCGGCCAACTGGAAAGACAGCCGCAGGAAGCGCTTCGGATCATGCTCGCTGGCGTAGCGCGCCAGCCGGGGCGTAGCCGCCTGCCCGATGGCGTTGACCATGGTGCTGCCCACCGTCACGAACGAGGCCGCGGCGGCGAAGGCGCCCAGTTCCAGCGTGCCCAGGGTGCGCTCGATGGCGTAACGCGGCAGGTTGGTGTTGAGCGACACCAGCATCAGCACCACGCCCAGCGGCAGGGCGGTGCGCGCGATGGTCCAGCCGGTCGGCCAGCCGGAGCGAGACAGGCGCTCGCCCGCCGAACCTCGCGGCTGGTCGTAGACCGCCAGCACCGCCGTGCGGCCCAGGCCCAGCGCCGCCACCGCCGCCACCAGGTTTCCGGTGGCCCAGAGCGCGGCGCCGAAAGCGGCCAGCGAAACGGCTCCGCGCGCCATCATCGAGCGGGCGATCCGATCCATACGCTCCCGCCGCTGCATTGCGCCGTAATAGATGTCGCTCACGTTTTCGACGCTCTGCGCGGCGCCGGTGGCCAAAATCACCGCCGCCAGCGGTCCCCGGTAGCCCGCCGCCCAGGCGATGGCGGCAATCGCGCCCAGCCCCAGCGCCGTGGTGGCCAGGCGCACGGCCAAGTAGTCGCCGAAGGGATGCCGCTGGTCCATGTCGGTGGCCAGCACCGCTCGCAGGTTCAGGTGGGACAGCATCACTACCGGCGTGGTGACGGCCACCGCCAGCGCGTATTGCCCCAGCATCTCGCGGCCTCCGAGCTTGGCCGCCAGGCTCAGAATCGCCCACTGGCCGGCCGCGTAAAACGCGTTGCCCGCGAACGTCCAGGCGAAATTCGAGCGCAGGGAAACCGGCGCGGCAGGGCGGCAGGGCGGCACGTACTCATTTTAGTGGCTCGCCCGGGGAATTGGTGGGGACCAACCACTGCCCGACCCCTTCCGATTCAGGGCATCCGCGGGGATGCTTTCGGATGTATACTTCATTCGGGTGATCTTCTTGTCGCAGCGGTCGCAGAGCCTGGTGGTGCGTGGGTCGGGTTGGATCATCATGCGGACATTGGATTGGGCCGAGGGCGGAACCCGTCCAAATTCGGCCAACGAGGCAAGTTACGGCTCAAGGAGCGCGATATGGACGTGACAAGCGTATGGGTGCATGACACCCGGGTGTCGGGATCTCTCTACGAAGATGGCGGGAGCAGGGTTATTCGAGTCAACGAGGCTACTACCCTTTCCGACATGGTGACCAGAGTGATCAACGAAAGTATCAAAGTCCAAACCAGGTTCTTGCTGAAGATCCTGGCTCACGGTACGGGAGGACAAGGAATCCTGCTCTGTCAGGAGGGGCTGGATTTGAATACCGTGCATGCGCTAAGCCATTGGCGGCAAGTGCAGAACTTTAGCATGATCTGGCTTATCGCCTGCAAGGCGGCGGACCAGGCGCTCGGGAGCACGCTGTGTTCCCGCATCGCTCAGATCAGTGGCAAGCACCTATGGGCGTCGCCCGCCCTCCAGAAGGGTTCGCCGGGCCTTGATCTGCTGGGCCTTACCTTGAAATACATCGACCCAGGTCGTTGGGAAGGACCCATCTACCACTACCAAGGTGGCACCGGCGCCCTGGTAGGGAGAACGCTCAATCCCAAGATCTAGCCCGCATACTGGCCCGCCAGCGGCATAAGGTGCGCCTCTCAAGCGCCTCTCAAGACCATTGACGGCGGCGCCGGAGGCTGCTATATTTGATGTAGGACTAAATCGGTCCTATATCCGGATGTTAAAGCTGACCAAAAAGGCCGATTACGGGTTGATCGCTCTAAAGCACCTGGCGACTGGCTCGGCCAGCGTCAGCGCCAAGGACATCGCCGACTGCTACGGGATGCCCTTGCCGCTGCTGTCCAAGATCCTCCAGAAGCTGGCGCGAAGCGGCTTCCTGCGCTCCGAGCACGGGGCCAGCGGCGGGTACCGGCTGGCGCGCGATGCGCGCGAGATTAGCGCGCTGGAGGTGATCCGGGCCATCGACGGGCCGATCATCCTGACCTCGTGTTTCGCGGGGGCCACGGTGTGCGGCCAGTCGGGCAAATGCACCGTGCGGGAGCCGCTGCGGCGGGTGCACAAAGGGATCTTGCAGTTGCTGGCCGGCATTACGATTTCGGATATGGCGCAGGACGACTCGGAGGAGTGCACCAGTGAGGAGTTAACCCTGCTGCGCAATTGAGACGAGGGGAAAGACGTTATGAAGCTGCCAATTTACATGGACTACCACGCTACGACGCCCGTGGATCCGCGCGTGTTCGAGGCCATGGCGCCCTACTTCACCGGGCATTTCGGAAACGCCGCCAGCCGCAACCACAGCTTTGGTTGGCGGGCCGAAGAGGCGGTGGAGAAGGCCCGCAAGCAGGTGGCGGACCTGATCGGGGCAAACCCGAAGGAGATCATCTTCACCAGCGGGGCCACCGAGAGCGACAACCTGGCGCTGAAGGGCGTGGCCGAGATGTACGCCGAAAAGGGCAACCATATTATCACCGTGCCCACCGAGCACAAGGCCATTCTGGACACCTCCAAGCGCTTGGAGCAACAGGGTGTCCGGACCACGTATCTGCCGGTGAACCAGGACGGCCGGATCGACCTGGACCTGCTCCGCGATTCCATCACGGAGAAGACCATCCTGGTTTCGGTGATGTACGCCAACAACGAAATCGGGGTCATCCAGCCCGTCGCCGAGATCGGCCGGATCTGCCGCGAGCGGGGCGTGCTGTTCCACTCCGACGCGGTGCAGGCCATCGGCAAAGTGCCCGTGAACGTCATCGCCGACAACCTCGATCTGGCCTCGATCAGCGGGCACAAGCTGTACGGCCCCAAGGGCGTGGGCGCGCTGTACGTGCGGCGCAAGAACCCCCGCGTGCAGTTGACCGCGCAAATGGACGGCGGCGGGCACGAGCGCGGCATGCGCTCGGGCACGCTCAACGTGCCGGGCATCGTGGGGCTGGGCGAAGCCTGCGCCATCGCCGCGCGGGAGATGCCAGCGGAGGCCGTGCGCATCGGCGCCCTGCGCGACAAGCTGATGCACAAGCTTCAGTCGGAGCTCGACCAGACCTTCGTAAACGGCTCGCTCGAACACCGCCTGCCGGGCAACCTGAACATCAGCTTCGCCTACGTCGAGGGCGAATCGCTGCTGATGGGCATCAACGACGTGGCGGTCTCGAGCGGTTCGGCCTGCACCTCGGCCACGCTGGAGCCGAGTTACGTATTGAAAGCGCTGGGCGCCGGCGACGAGCTGGCGCACTCCTCCATCCGCTTCGGACTGGGCCGCTTCAACACCGCGGAGGAGGTCGATTACGTGGGGAACAAGGTGGTGGAGGTGGTCCGCAAGCTCCGCGAACTCTCCCCGCTGTACGAGATGTACAAAGACGGAGTGGACCTGGCGAAGGTGGAGTGGACCGCGCATTGAGGAGGGGTTAAAATGGCATATTCGGACAAGGTTCTGGATCACTACAACAATCCGCGCAACGTGGGCTCGCTGGACAAAGGCGACCCGACGGTGGGAACCGGCATGGTCGGCGCGCCCGAGTGCGGCGATGTGATGAAGCTGCAACTCAAGGTGAACCCGGAAACGGGCGTCATCGAGGACGCCCGCTTCAAAACCTTCGGCTGCGGCTCGGCCATCGCCAGCTCGTCGCTGGCCACCGAGTGGGTGAAGGGCAAGACCCTGGACCAGGCGCTGGAGTTGAAGAACACCGACATTGTCAACGAACTGAGCCTGCCGCCGGTGAAGATCCATTGTTCGGTACTGGCCGAGGACGCGATCAAGGCGGCCATCGCGGACTTCCAGAAAAAGCAGGGCGCGCCGGACGGCCGGACGGCGGCTCAAACGGTTTGACATGGAGAGAACGGCGGTGGCGGGATCGATCGGCGTGACGCCGAAGGCGGTGGGTAAAATCCGCGAAGCCTTTGC
This sequence comes from Acidobacteriota bacterium, assembly GCA_016213755.1. GTDB lineage: Bacteria > Acidobacteriota > Terriglobia > Bryobacterales > Bryobacteraceae > JACQZT01. The sequence continues at coordinate 11,572 of JACQZT010000349.1, forward strand.
GCGGCAAGGAGTATCGGGCGGCGGACTGCGCTTGGGGGTGCTCGGCGGCGGCTGTTCCGGCTTGAGCTACCAGTTCAAGTACGACGCCCAGGCGCGGCCTACCGACCAGGTGTTCGAATTCGACGGCATCCAGGTTTTTGTAGACCCCAAAAGCATGCTCTACCTGGACGGCATGACGCTGGACTACAAGGAATCGCTCCTGTACTCCGGCTTTGCCTTCGACAATCCCAACGCCTCCAAGAGCTGCGGCTGCGGGACCTCGTTCTCGGCGTGATGGAACCGAATAACTGCTGGCACTGCGGACACGCCCACGAAGCGTCCTTGTTCTGCCGGTTCTGCAACTCGCTCCAGCGGCCCACGCCGGACTACTATCGTTTTCTGGGATTGGAGCCCAGGCTGCACCTCGACCCGGAGGATCTCCAGCAGCGCTTCTACCGCCTGAGCCGCCTGCTGCATCCGGACCGCTACCACCGCCGCACTAGCACCGAGCGGCAGTACTCGCTGGAGGCCACCGCCATTTTGAACGACGCCTACCGCGTGCTGCGCGACCCGGTGGCGCGCGCCGAATACGCGCTCAAGGAGCGGGGCTTCGAGAGCGGCGAGCGGCGCTCGAAAGACGTTCCGCCGGAACTGCTGGAAGAAGTCTTCGAGCTGAACATGGCGCTGGAAGAACTGCGGGACGGAGATACGTCCGTTCGCCCGCAACTCGAACAGGCGCGCAAGAAGTTCCTGGCGCTCCAGCAGGAGTCGGACCGTCGGCTGGAAGAGCTCTTCCAGCGTTACGACGCGGTCTCGGACCGGGCCGTGCTGGCCGAGATCCGCTCCGTTCTGGACCGCCGCCGCTATATCCGCAACCTGGTGGGCGAAGTGGAAAAGGAATTGGTGTAAATGAATGGGCCGCGAATGAACGCGAATGAACGCGAATAAAAGAAACCATCTTCTATTCGCGTTCATTCGCGTTTATTCGCGGCTATAACTTTTATGGATCAGCTCTTTCAAATCGACTTCGGCGCGCCCCAACGCTCCCTGGTGGTGGGCATCGACCTGGGCACCACCAACAGCCTGGTGGCCATCATGGACCTCACCAGCCCGCGGGTGATCCCCGGCGAGGACGGCGACAAACTGGTACCCAGCGTGGTGTCGGCGGCCGCTTCCGGCGAGTTCCTGGTGGGCAACGCGGCGCGCCGCGCCCTCATCACCGACCCCCAGCGCACGGTGTACTCGGTGAAGCGCCTGATGGGCCGGGGCGTGGGCGACGTGGCCGGCGAACTGAAGCTCTTCCCGTTCCGGGTCAAAGAAGGCAGCGAGTCGGTGATCCAACTCGAGTTGGGGGAACGGACCTTCACGCCCCCGGAAGTCTCCGCGCTAATTCTCCGGCAGCTCAAGAAGAATGCCGAAGCGGACCTGGGCCGGCGCGTGACGCAGGCGGTCATCACCGTGCCGGCCTATTTCAACGACTCGCAGCGTCAGGCCACCAAAGACGCCGGGCGTATCGCCGGGCTGGAGGTTCTGCGGCTGGTCAACGAGCCTACCGCGGCGGCGCTGGCCTACGGCCTGGACAAGCGCAAGGACGGCGTGGTCGCGGTGTACGATCTGGGCGGCGGCACCTTCGACATCTCCATCCTGCGCCTGCACGACGGCATCTTCGAGGTGCTGGCCACCAACGGCGACACGCACCTGGGCGGCGACGACATCGACAACCTGCTGCTGCGCATCGCCCTGGAAGACGTGGCCACGGAGTGGGGCGAGGATCTCTCGGCCAGCGGCGAAGCGGTGCAGACGCTGCGGCGCGCCGTCATCGAAGCCAAGGAACGGCTCTCGTTTGTGCCCTTCACGCGCATCGAACTCGACTACCGCGGCCGCCAGTACCGGCGCGAACTGACGCGGGAACAGTTCAACCAGCTCATCCAGCCCATCGTCGACCGCACCCTGGCTCCCTGCCGCGGCTGCATGGCCGACGCGGGGCTGAAACCCGAAGGGATCGACGAGGTGGTGCTGGTGGGCGGCTCCACCCGCATCCCGCTGGTGCGAGCCGCCGTCGAAAAGCTGTTCCGGGCCAAACCGCACACGGAACTCAACCCGGACGAGGTGGTGGCGCTGGGCGCGGCGGTGCAGGCGGCCATCCTGTCGGGCGAGGTCCAGGACAAGCTGCTGCTGGACGTGACGCCGCTGTCGCTAGGCATCGAAACCATGGGCGGGGTGGTGTCGAAGATCATCCACCGCAACTCGACCATTCCGGCCAGCGCCAACGAGATCTTCACCACCGCCGTGGACGGCCAGCGCAACGTGCTGATCCACGTGGTGCAGGGCGAGCGCGAACTGGCGCGGGACTGCCGCTCGCTGGCGCGCTTCGACCTGAAGGACCTGGACCCGCTGGCGGCCGGCATGACGCGCATCGAGGTGCGCTTCCTCATCGACGCCAACGGCATTCTGAACGTGACCGCGCGCGACACCCGCACCGGCAAAGGGCAGAGCGTCGACGTCAAGCCCTCCTACGGCCTCACCGACGAGCAAGTGGAGGCCATGATCGAAGAGTCCATCGAGCGCGCGGAAGAGGACTTCGCCGCCCGCCAGGTGCGCGAGGCGCAGGTGGAGGCCGATACCATCCTGGCCGCGGTCGACAAAGGCAAACAGAACGAAGCCTGGTTCGATCTTTCCGAAGCCGAGCGCCGCGAAATCGACACGCAGGTGAACCGCGTGCTGCTGGCCTATCACTCCGACGATCACCTCCTGCTGCGCGCCGAAATCGACCAGCTCAACACAGTCACCATGAAGCTGGCCGAGAACATGATGAACACGGCCGTGCGCAGCGCACTGAAGGGGACCAAGATCTGATGCCCAAACTCACCTGGGATAACTTCGAAGACCTCGGCCTGGCGCTGTACGACAAATACCCCGGCACCGACCCCCTCACCGTTCGCTTCACCGACCTTCACAAGTGGATCACGGAGCTCGAAGATTTCGACGACGACCCGCTGAAATCCAACGAAGCCAAGCTCGAAGCCGTCCAGATGGCGTGGTA
>JACQZT010000045.1 GCA_016213755.1 Acidobacteriota bacterium
CGAAACGGCGGAAAAAGAGCTCGCCGTCACCGACAGTTTCGCTTTCAGCAACCAGGGCAAGACGACTTACTACGACCCGGCCGCCGGCGCGGTCCAGGCCTGGATTCCCGAGGCGGCGAAAGACAGCATCCGGGTCACCGTCATCGGGCCCAACAACCTGCCCTTGCAGCGCGGCGCCGAACCGGCCGGAAAACCCAACACCTACAAAGTCGATTTCCCCGTCAAGCCTGGCGAAACGCGCATCGACTTTAACTACCGCCTGCCGTTTTCGAGCCCCGGCAGGTTCGCTACCCGGATCCTGCAAAAGGGCGTGCCGACGCGGCTGGTGGCGCCCCAGGGCATCCAGATCCAGGGCGAGGGCCTGGAGGACCTGGGCCGCGAGCCGCGCTCGCAAGCGCAAATCTTCGGCGTCAAAGCCAGTTCGATTGAGGTCGAGGTGCAAGGCGCCGGTTCGATGCGCGCGGCCGAGGCGGCCTCCGAAGACGAGGATGCCGGGCCCGGCATCCAGCAGATTCTGCCGCGTCTCTACGACCGCGTCTACTACGTCATGGCACTCGGTGTGCTGATTCTGGCGCTGGGCTTCGCGCTGCTGTACCGCCGCTCATGAGCGCCATCGTCGCCGAAGGAGTCGCCAAGTACTACGGCGACTTTCCGGCCCTTCGCGATGTGAGCTTCTCGGTCGCGCCGGGCGCGTGCCTGGCCATGCTGGGCCGCAACGGCGCGGGCAAGACCACGCTGCTCAAGATCCTGGCCGGCCTGTCCGCGCCCGCCCAAGGCAAGATCTCGATCTTCGGCAAGCCTCCGCGGGACGGCGAGGCACGGCGGACGATCGGCGTGCTGGGCCACGGCATCGCGGTCTACGACGAGCTTTCGGCCTGCGAGAACCTGCGCCTGTTCTGCCGGCTGTACGGAGTCGTGGATCCGGCCGCGGCGGCCGAAACGTGGCTCGAGCGGACCGGCCTGGCGCGCGTGCGCGACGGGCTGGTGCGCGAGTTCTCGCGCGGCATGCGGCAGCGGCTGGCGGTGGCGCGCGCCTTCCTGCACGAGCCGCGCGTGCTGCTGCTGGACGAGCCCTTCACGGCCCTGGACGACCGCGCCATCGCGGTCCTGCAAAACCTGCTGCGCCAGGCGCTGGCCGAGGGCCGCACCATCGTCATGTCCACGCACCAGTTGCGCGAAGCGCTGGAACTGGCCACCGAAGTCGGGCTGATCAACCGCGGGCGGCTGGGCTTCCACGGCCCGCGCACTCAGGCGATGCTCGACGATCCGGGCTGGATCTACCGCCACTACGGAGAGGCGTGATGACCCGCTTCCTGCGCGACTCGCTTACCATCGCCGGCAAGGACCTGCGCTCGGAGCTGCGCACCAAGGAAGCGCTCAACGCCTCGGTCTCCTTCTCGCTGGTCATTCTGCTGCTGTTCAGCTTCGCCTTCGATCCTTCCTCCGAGCAGACGCGCGAGTTCTCGGGCGGCCTGCTGTGGCTGGTGTTCGCCTTCGCCGGGGCGCTGATCCTCAACCGCGGTTTCGCGCGCGAGCTGCCCAACGACTGCCTGGACGCCCTGATCGCCTCGCCCGTCTCCGGCGCTTCGCTGTTCGCCGGCAAAGCGGCGGCGAATTTCCTGCTGCTGATGACCGTGGAAGCCATCTCGCTGCCCGTCTTCGGCATCTTCTACAACATCCGCTGGTGGGGACAGTTCTGGCAACTGGCGGGCGTTCTGGCGCTAGGCACCTGGGCCATGACCGTGATCGGAACCATGTTCAGCGCGCTCACCGTGAACCTGCGGCTGCGCGAGCTGATGCTGCCCACGCTGGTCTATCCGGTGATGATTCCCGCGCTCATGTCGGCCATCCAACTGACCACGCAACTGGTGGCCGGGCAGCCGCTGGCGGGCGATGTGCTAGTATGGCTGCGTTTGCTGGTCGCCTTCGACGTCATCTTCACGGCCCTGGCGCTGAGCCTGGTCGAAACCGTACTGGTGGGGTGAAATAATGCGCGAACGATGGATCGTTCTGCTGGGCGGCGTGGCCGCCGTGATGCTGGTGCGCGACCTGTACGTGATGCTCCTGCGGTTTCCGGACGAAGTGGCGCAAGGCGCCATTTTCCGCATCATCTTCTTCCACGTTCCGGCCGCCTGGACCGCCTTCCTCGGGTTCCTGGTCGCCTTCGGGTGCAGCATCCTGTACCTGACGACCAGGAAACTGCGTTACGACGCCGTGGCGGTGGCGGTCACCGAGGTGGGGCTGGCCTTCGGCGCGGCCAACCTGGTCAGCGGCATGGTCTGGGGACGCATCATCTGGGGCATCTGGTGGAACTGGGACACGCGGCTAACCTCGATGCTGGTGTGCTGGCTGCTGTATGCCGGCTACCTCATGCTGCGCCGCGCGGTGGAGGAGCCGACACAGCGCGCGCGTTTCGGCGGTGCTGTCGGTGTTTGCCTTCGTCGACGTGCCGATCGTTTTCTTCTCCATCAAGTGGTGGCGGACTCAGCATCCGCAGCCCGTGGTTTGGGGCGGCGGGTCGATGGATCCCGAGTACTGGAAAATGCTGTTCGTGAACTGGGTTCCGCTGATTCTGATCGCCGCCATGCTGACCTTGATCCGCCTGCGGCAGGAAGAGAACCAGAGGGAAATCGACGCCGCGCGGCGCTGGGCGCACGCGCTGTAGGAGGGGAGCGATGGACGAGCGCAATTTCACTTACATGTTTTACGGCTTCGCCGCCGTCTGGGTGTGCCTGGTGGCTTACGTGATTTCGCTGGCGGCGCGCGAAAAGCGCCTCCGGCAACAACTGGATGGACTCAAGAAACTCATGGAAGACAGGACTAAATAGAATGGATCGCCGTAGACTGCTCCAACTCGCCTCCGCCGGCGCCGCGGCCGGCTTGACGACCCGCCGCGAAGCCGCCGCCCAGCAGCAGGCGGCGCGCGCCACGCGCGGCATGCCCAGCCCCAAGATCAAAGACGTGAGCGTGATCGCCACCGCGCCGGCGGGCTCCCGCCTGGTAGTGGTCAAGATCACCACCGACCAGGACGGCCTGTATGGCTACGGCTGCGGCACCTTCACGCAGCGCGCCGACCTGGTGGTTCCCGCTGTAGAGAAGTACCTGAAGCCGTTCTTGATCGGCAAACCCACCGACCGCATCGACGACCTGTGGCAGGCCATGTACAACAGCTCCTACTGGCGCAACGGCCCAGTGCTGAATAACGGCATCTCGGGCGTGGACATGGCGCTGTGGGACATCAAGGGCCGCCAGGCCGGGATGCCGATCTACCAACTGTTGGGAGGCAAGTGCCGCGAGGCGGCCGACTGCTACGGCCACGCTTCGGGCGGCAACAACGCGCAGGTGATCGAAAGTGTCAAGAGCTACATGGCGCGCGGCTTCCGGCACGTGCGCGTGCAGGTGGGCATTCCGGGCATGGCGGCGTACGGCTCCGGCGGGCAGACGGTGAAAGTGCCCGCGCTGCACTCCGGTCCGGTGTACGAGCCGGCGGCGTACATTCGCGCTACGCTCAAGCTGCTGGAAGCTTGCCGCAAGGAGCTGGGAGACGAGGTCGAACTGCTCCACGACGTGCACGAGCGCATCTCACCCACCCAGGCGCTGCAATTCGCCAAGGACTGCGAGAAGTTCCGGCTGTTCTTCCTGGAGGACCTGCTCTCGCCCGAGGACATCGCCTGGTTCCGCCTGGTGCGCCAGCAGTGCGCCACGCCCCTGGCCATGGGCGAGCTGTTCAACTCGCCGCACGAGTGGACTCCGCTCATATCCGAGCGCCTGATCGACTACATCCGCATCCACATCTCCCAGGCCGGGGGGCTGACGCCCTGCCGTAAGATCGCCGCGCTGGGCGAGTTCTTCGGCGTCAAGACCGCCTGGCACGGCCCGGGCGACGTCTCGCCCATCGGCCACGCCTGCAACGCGACGCTGGACGTGGTGGCCTACAATTTCGGGGTCCAGGAATACTCGCCCTTCAACGAGCGCCTGCAAGAGGTGTTCAAGGGCTGCCCGGTGCTGAAGGACGGCTACCTGTACCCCAACGACGCCTCCGGCTGGGGCATCGAGGTGGACGAGAAGGCCGCCGCCAAGTACCCCTTCGGCTCCGGCCGCCGCACCCCGGACGGCCGCGACCTGAACGGCGGCTGGGGCGAAATCCGCCGCCGCGACGGCACCATCATCAAGCAGTAAACCCGGTGGCCTGGCCCCGAATCCGCCGCGAATAAGGCAAAATAGCCCTATGCGGCGAAATCCGATTCTCCTTTTGGTAGTCATGCTGGCGCTGTGCCTGGGCGCGCGCGCGCAGGACGTGCCGGTTGACATCCCCTGCCAGAAGTTCGTCCTGCCCAACGGGCTGACGGTCCTGGTGCACGAAGATCGCAAAGCTCCCATCGTCTCGGTCAACATCTGGTATCACGTCGGGTCGAAGAACGAGAAGAGCGGCAAGACCGGCTTCGCTCACCTGTTCGAACACCTCATGTTCAACGGCAGCGAGAACTTCGACTCCGACTACTTCAAAGTCCTCGAGAAACTGGGCGCCACGGACCTGAACGGCACTACCAATAACGACCGCACCAACTACTTCCAGAACGTGCCCACCTCGGCCCTGGACACCGTGCTGTGGATGGAGTCCGACCGCATGGGCCACCTGCTGGGCGCCATCACGCAGGCCAAGCTCGACGAACAGCGCGGCGTGGTGCAGAACGAGAAGCGGCAAGGCGAGAACCAGCCCTACGGCCTGGTCTACGGTCTGATCTCGGCCGGCACTTATCCCCACGGTCACCCTTACTCGTGGGACGTCATCGGCTCGATGGAGGACCTCAACGCCGCCTCGCTCGAAGACGTGCGCGAGTGGTTCCGCACCTACTACGGGCCGTCGAACGCCGTGCTGGCGGTTTCCGGCGACGTCGACGCGAAGACCGCGCGCGAGAAAGTCGAGAAGTTCTTCGGCTGGATTCCGCCCGGCCCGCCGGTGGCCAAACACCAGGCCTGGGTGGCCAAACGGACCGGCACGCAGCGGCAGATCATGCAGGACCGCGTGCCGCAAGCCCGTCTCTACAAGGTGTGGAACACCCCGCGGGCCAACACCGCCGATTCCGAGTACCTCGGCATGGCCGCCAGCGTCCTGGCCACGGGCCGGACCTCCCGGCTCTACAAGCGCCTGGTCTACGACGAGCAGATCGCCACCATGGTCTCGGCATTCCAATACGGGCGCGAGATCGGCGGCCAGTTCACGATCCAGGCCACCGCGCGCCCGGGCGTGGATCTGGCCAAAGTCGAAAAAGCGATCGACGAAGAAGTCCAGAGATTCCTCGCCCAGGGCCCCGCGGCGGACGAACTGGAGCGCGTCAAGTCGCGCCTCGAAGCCCAGTTCCTGCGCGGCGTCGAGCGCATCGGCGGTTTCGGCGGCAAGAGCGACGTGCTGCTCTCCGGGCAGGTCTTTACGGGGAATCCGGACGCCTACAAGGCCGCTTACCGCACCCGCCAGCGCGCCACGGCCGAGGAGATCCGGCGCGCCGCCAGCCAGTGGCTGTCCGACGGCGTCTACATCCTGGAAGTTCAGCCCTTCCCGCCGCTGAAAGCCGCCACCAAGGATGTGGACCGCTCCAAGGTGCCCCCCGCCGGCGCGCCGCCCGAGGCCGTGCTGCCCAAACTCGAGCGCGCCACACTCACCAATGGCTTGAAGGTGATCCTGGCCCAGCGCCACCAGGTTCCCCTCGTAGACCTGGAACTTCTGGTCGACGCCGGCGCCGCCGCCGATCAGTCGGCCGTGCCGGGTACGGCGCAGATGACCATGCAGGTTCTCACTGCCGGCACGCGCCGCCGCAACGCGCTTCAAATCAGCGACGAAAGCGACCTGCTGGGCGCCCAGGTGAGCGCCAGCGCCATGCGCGACCTCTCCATCGTCAAGCTCTCGGCGCTGAAGGCGAAGCTCGACCCTTCGCTCGACCTGTGGGCCGACCTCATCCTCAACCCGGCCTTCGACGAGACGGAATTCCGCCGGTTGCAGAAGCAGACCCTGGCTGCCATTTTGCGGGACAAGTCGCAGCCGTTCAGTATCGCCGGACAGGTGCTGGCCAGGGCGGTGTACGGCGAGCAACACCCTTACGGGGCGCCCGCCAACGGCACCGAGGCGTCGGTCGCCAGACTCACGCGCGAGCAGTTGGCGCAGTTCCACCAGTCGTGGTTCAAACCCAACCACGCCACGCTGGTGGTGGTGGGCGACACGACGCTGGCCGAAATCGCGCCCAAGCTCGAAAAGCTGTTCGCCGTCTGGAAGGCGGGCGAAGTTCCCAGGAAGAACGTGCCGCCGGCGCCGCCCCAGGCGAAGTCCGTCATCTACCTGGTGGACCGCCCTGGCGCGCAACAGTCGGTCGTGATGGCGGGCCAGGTCGCGCCTCCGCGCAACACCGCCGGCGAGATTGCTTTCGAAACCATGAACACCATCCTGGGCGGGGCTTTCGTCTCGCGCGTGAACATGAACATCCGCGAAGAGAAGCACTGGAGCTACGGAGCTCAGACCGGATTCACCGACTCCCGCCTCCAGCGGCTTTTCTACGCCTCGGCGCCGGTGCAGAGCGACAAGACCAGCGAGACCATGGCCGAGCTGAAGAAGGAGTTCAGCGAGATCGGCGGCTCCCGGCCGGCCAACCCCGAGGAGATGGACATGGCCCGCGAGCACCAAACCCTGCGCATGCCGGGCTCGCGCGAAACCGGCGGGCAGGTGCTAAACTCCATCGTTAACCTGGTGAATTACCGCCTGCCGGACGACTGGTACGACACCTACTCCGCCAAGGTCCGCGCGCTTACCCAGCGCGACATCACCTCCGCGGCCGAGAAACTCATCCGTCCCGAAACGCTGGTCTGGGTCGTCGTCGGCGACCGCGCCAAGATCGAAGCGGGCATCCGCAACCTCAACTACGGAGGACTCCGCATCGTCGCCCCCTGACCGAGTTTCGGGGTTTCGTACCCCCGGTTTTTGGTTTAGTGGTACACTAGCGCGCGGTCATGGAACGGCGTGAATTTCTGCACGGGGCGCTGGGTGCGCCGGTGATCGTCCCGGGCTCGGCGCTGGGATTGAACGGCGCCGTGGCGCCGAGCGAGCGCATTCACATGGGCTTTATCGGCGCCGGCGGAATGGGCGGCGGGCACGTGCGCGCGTTTTCGGCGCAGCCGGATGTGCGCGGCGTGGCCATCTGCGACGTGCGCAAGGAGCACCGCGACCGCGCCAAGCAGGTGGTGGATACCCGCAACGGCGACACCGCCTGCGCCACTTACAACGATTTCCGCGAGATGCTGGCGCGCGACGATATCGACGCGGTCCTCATCGCCGTCCCCGACCACTGGCACGTGCTGGTGGGCCTGGAGGCCGCCCGCCGGCGCAAGGACATGTATTACGAAAAGCCGCTCGGAATGAGCCTGACCGAAGACAAGGCCATGCGGCGGGCCGTGCACCGCGGCGGCGTGATCTTTCAGTTCGGCACGCAGCAGCGCTCGGACCAGCGCTTCCGCCTGGCTTGCGAGTTGGTGCGCAACGGACGCCTGGGCCAGTTGCGCAAAATCGTGCTCGCCGCGGCTTCCTTCACCCAGGTCCCCAACCAGCCCGCCGAGCCCGTGCCGCCGGGTTTCGACTACGACATGTGGCTGGGCCCGGCGCCCTGGGCGCCGCACTGCAATCTGCGCTGCACCCGGCAGTTCACGCTCTTGTACGACTATTCGCTGGGCTGCGTGGGCGGCGCCTGGGGAATCCACGACGCCGACATCGCGCAATGGGCCATGGACGCCGACCGCGGCGGGCCGGTCGAGGTGGAGGGCGCGGGCCAGTTCCCCCGCGACGGCTTCTACGACACCGCCCCGGCGTTTGAGGTCGAACATCGCTACGCCAACGGCGTGCGGCTGATTTTCGCCGATTGGGCCACCGCGCGAAAGCACGCTCCGCAAATGAACATGATCCGCATGGGCCTGTTCTTCGAAGGCACGGAAGGCTGGATCGCCGTCAGCCGCGAAGGCATCTTCACGCACCCGGAGAAACTGGCGCGCACGGTATTCGGCTCCGGCGACGTGCGCCTGCCGCGCAGCAACGACCACCGGCGCAACTTTCTGGATTCGGTGCGCAAGCGCACGCAGCCCATTTCGCACCTCGAGGCGGCGGTGCGTTCGGACACGGTCTGCCACCAGGCGGACATCGCCATGCGCCTCGCGCGCAAGCTGCGCTGGGACCCATTGCGCGAGGAATTCACGGGCGACGAGCAGGCCAACCGCATGCTGGTGCGCCCCATGCGCGGCTCCTGGCATTTGGGCGGGAGCCCGGCATGAAGATCGCACTCTTGCTGCTGATGGTCTCCCTGGCACCGGCGCAGACGCTGGAGCGGTACGAATACGGCCAGAGCCGCCAGGCGCTGACGGACCTCGAGACGCAGATCCGCGCCGCGCTCGGCTCGCCCGAAAAGCTTCGCGTTTGGGAGGTGCGTTTCATCGCGCTGCTCGGCTCCAACGCGACGCTGGCGGCCAAGGACTTCGCCTGCCGTCAGTTGAGCCTGATCGGAACCGAGGCCTCCGTGCCCGCGCTCGAAAAACTCCTGACGGTCAAGGAGACCGCCGATATGGCGCGCTATGCTCTGGCGCGCATTCGCGGCGCGCGGGGCGCCGAGAAGGAAACCGATCCATTCCAGCGCGCCGAGCAGTTGCTGGCCGCCGGAGACAAGACCGCGGCCGCAGGCATCTATCGCCGGCTCTGCGCGCCGCGCGAGACCGAGGCCGTCCGCGTGGCGGCTCTGCGCGGCCTGGCCGCGAACGCGCCTTCCGAAGCGCTGCCGCAAGCCCGGCAGTGGCTCGAGAAGGGCAAGCCCCGCATGCAGGCGGCGGCGATCCAGATTCTCGGCGCCATGCGGGGCAATGCGGCCACCGAGATTCTGGTGGAAGATCTGCCGGCCCTGCCAGTGTCGGCCCAGGTGCAAGCCATCGCCGCGCTGGCCGCCCGCGGCGACGCGGCGGCCCGGCCGGCGCTGGCGCGCGCTTGGAAGAGCCCGCGCGCGGAGGTCCGCATCGCCGCCCTGGAAGGCCTGGGTTCGCTGGGCGACACTTCCTCCGTAACTCTGCTGGCCGAAGCCGCGGCCACGGCCTCCGGCGCCGAGCAGGCGGCGGCGCGAGAGAGCCTGGCGCGTCTCGGCGGTCCTGGAATCGACGCCGTGGTGACGGCGGGCATCCGGAAATCCACCGGCCGGCGGAAGGCGGAATACGTTCGCGCCGCCGGAGAGCGCGCCACTGCGTCATCCGCGGACGCCTTGCTGGCCGCGGCCGGCGACTCGGACAGCGAGGTCCGGCGCGAGGCGCTAAGGGCGCTGCGCGACACGGCCGGCGCGGGCCATGTGCCGGCCCTGGCCGGCCTCGTGGCGGCCGCGGGGTTGGCTTCCGAGCGCCAGGAGGCGGAGCGAACCCTGGCCAGTGTGCTGCGGCGCGTGGAGCGGCCCGATGCAGCCCCGCTCGTCGCCGCCGATCGCTCCGCCTCCCAGCCCGGCGCGCAGGCCTCGCTGCTGATGGCAATGGCGCTGGGCGGCCTCGGCGACGCGCTGCCGCTGTCCCGGGAAGCCCTGGCCTCCAGCGACGATGCCCAGCGCCGCGCGGCGATCCTGGCTCTTTCGGAGTGGCCCGACACGGCGCCGGCGCGCGACCTGCTCGCCGTCGCGCAAGGCGACCGCAACTCCGCTCTCCAGGTGCTGGCGCTGCGCGGATACCTGAAATTGCTGGCGCTGCCCTCCGGCCGCACGCCCGCCAAGAGCGCCGTCCTGCTGGCCGAGGCGCTCAAGATCGCCAGGCAGGCCGGCGAGAAGCGCGCCGTGCTGGCCGCGCTGCAACGCGCACCGTCGCCCGAGGCGCTGGCGGCCGCCGAGTCGGCGCTGAACGACCCCGAGGCCGGCGCCGAGGCCAGGCTGGCCGTGGACGCTCTTCGCAAGGCGCTCGCTCCCCGAAAGTGAAGCATGAGAGTGAAGCCGCTGCTTCCGATTCTGCTGGTGGGCCTGGCGGCCGCCTGGCTCCGTCTGCCGGGCCTGGCGGAGCGTCCCATGCACGCCGACGAGGCCGTGCTGGCGGACAAGTTCGGAACGCTGCTCGAAACGGGCCGCTATGTGTACGACCCGGCCGGCCACCACGGCACCGTTCTGGCTTACCTGACGCTGCTGCCGGCCCTGGCGCGCGGCCAGACCCGCTACCTGCAACTGGACGAGACCACGCTGCGGCTGGCGCCGGTTCTGCTGGGCATTTTGCTGGCGGTGGCGCCGCTGCTCATCGTGGATTGGCCGGACCGCACTTCGCTCTGGCTGGCGGCGGCGCTGATCGCGGTCTCGCCCGGCTTTGTTTACTACAGCCGCTGCTACATGCCGGAAACGGCGCTGATCTGCTTTAATGCGCTGGCGATGGCGGCGGGGTTGCGCTACTTCCGGACCCGGCGCCTGGTCTGGGCCATCGCGGCGGGCGCCGCCCTGGGCCTGATGTATGCCGCCAAGGAAACGGCCGTGATCGCCTTCGCGGCGCTGGCGATTGCCTGCGCCGCGCGCTGGCGCGCCGCCGGTCGCACGGCGCTTCTGGCCGCCGCCGGAACGGCCCTCGGCGTGGCCGCCCTGTTTTTGTCTTCGTTCTTTCTGCACCCGGCCGGCGCCTGGGATTCTCTCCGTTCGCTGTTTGTCACGTATCTGGGACGCGCCTTTCAGGATCCCCTGCATCGTCATTCCTGGAACTTCTACTTCGGCGTGCTGGCGTGGGAATGGCCCATCCTGGTGCTGGCCGGGGCGGGCGTGTGGCGCGCGGTGCGCGAGCGGGATCCGTTCCTGCGCTGCCTGTGCATCTACGCGCTGGTTCTGGCCGCGGTCTACTCGGCGCTGCCCTACAAGACCCCGTGGTGCGCGCTCAACTTCTGGTTTCCGGCGATTCTGATCGCGGGCGCGGGCGCGGCCTGGATGCTGCGCACGCCGGAGATCGGGCTGCGGGTGGCGACCGCCGTGGTCCTGCTGTTCGGCTTCGCTCATCTGAGCCGGCAGGCTGCGCATTTCACGGGCAGCGCCGGGGCCTTGAACAACCCGTACGCCTACGCGCAGACCGGCGCGGACGTCTTCCTGGTGCGCGACCGCATCGCCCGGGCCGCCCGGGCGCACCCGGAAGGAGAGCGGCTGCCGATTCAGGTCGTCACCTCGCAAAACCTGTGGCCGCTGCCCTGGTATCTGCGCCGCTACCCAAACGTCCGC
>JACQZT010000350.1 GCA_016213755.1 Acidobacteriota bacterium
GGAACCCGCAGGCCCGGCCCGGGCGCGGAGCGCGGCGAGGAAGGAACGGTCAAAGGCGGGCGCGGCAGGAGGCTCTGGTAGTCGATTTCCTTGGCAATCTTGCCCCGGTTAGGCTCCTTCTGCGTGATTTCGAAAGGCGGTGCCACCAGCGGCGTCACGCGCCGGGCTTCCCGCACGGGAGCCCGCGGCGGGCCGCGCCAGAAGTCGCCGGGCAGGCTGGCCGCCAGCGCTACGACCGCCAGGTGAAGCAATACGGAAGCCGCGCCGGAGCCGAGCGTGCGCCCGGGCCGGCGCTGCTCGCTCCAGTCCGGCAGGAGCCTCGGCCCGAAGTCGACGAGAGACTGCGCAGTCATTCTTTCAGGGACCGAAGGGTCCCGGCCACCACTCTGGAGTGCTCTTCGATTTTAGCAAGAATCGTGGTGGCGACCTCCAGCGCGCGGGTCGCTTCCTCGCCCGTCACGCGCACCGGAGCGCCGGTGGCGGCCGAGGCGAGAAAGGCCTCGAGTTCCAGTTTCAGCGGCTCGTTCTTGGCGACATCGAGGGGCGAGAAGGCGATCTGGCGGTGGCCGGAAACCGACAACCGCACCAGTTCCTGGCGGGAGTAGTCCAGCGAGATGTATTCGCTCGGCTGGAACAGGCGCAGCTTGCGCACGCGCTCGGTCGAAACGCGGCTGGCGGTCAGGTTGGCGACGCAACCGCTGGCGAAGGCGAGTCGCACGTTGGCGATGTCGACCTTGGGCGAGAGAATCGAGATGCCGGCGGCGCGAATCTCCTCGGGGCGGATGCCCGTCAGGGCCAGCACGATGTCGATGTCGTGGATCATGAGGTCCAGAACCACGTCCACGTCCAGGCTGCGCGGGGTGAAGACGCTGAGCCGGTGGATTTCGAAAAACAGCGGGATCCGCACCAGCTTGGCCAGGGCCGCGACGGCGGGGTTGAATCGCTCGAGGTGGCCCACCTGCAACACGCATCCCGCATCGGCCGCGGCCTGGATGAGCCGGCGGGCGGAAGCCACGTCCGAGGCGATGGGCTTTTCCACCAGCACGTGGATGCCGGCGCCGAGCAGCGCCGTTCCCACCTCTTCGTGCGCGCGGGTGGGGACCGCCACCACGGCGGCGTCCGCCAGGCCTGCCAGTTCGCCCGCCTGCTCCAGCGCCCGGCAGCCGAACTCGGCCGCCGCCGCGCGCGCCCGCTCCCCGTCGGCGTCCACCACCGCCACCAGTTCCGCGTGTTCGGACTCCTTCAGCAACCGCAAATGGTTGCGCCCGAAAGCACCCGCCCCCACCACCGCCGTCCGCACCTTCGACACACCCCTACCCTAACAAAAACGGGGACAGCCTGACCTACCCGGGTTTTCGAAAACTCGGGTAGGTCAGGCTGTCCCCATTTATTGGCGGGGCGGGGTGCGTTTGAAGTCGGTGCGCTGGAGGGTGCGGTCGTAGGAGGGATTGTAGTTTTCGTCGTCGCAGTAGATCTCTTCGCCGGAAGGGCTGACCCAGCGGTGCTTCCACTGGTTCGAGCCGTACTCCACTTTGCCGGTGTGCGGATTGAGATACTCCGCCTGGCCGGTGAGAGTCAGAAACATGTTCTTGTTGATCTCGGCGTTAGTGCGCTGGCGGCCTTCGACGATTTCCTTGTCGATCTGGGCCATGTAGCGGTAAGTGTCGCCGGCGATCTTGCCGCGCTCCATCTGCCCGCGCATCTCCCCCATCACCCATTGGCGATTGAGCTTCACCGAGCATTGAATCACCGCCAGAATGGGCGCCAACTGGTCGAACTCGGCCGGCGCCGCACGGACCAGAAAGGTCTCCTTGTTCTCCCACATGCCGGCCGCGATGGAGCCCCAGTTGTGGATGGCCGTCACCAGCTTTTCCTGGTACGAGCGGCCGCCCTCCTCGTATGTCACCGTGAGCATGGCGGCATCGAAGGTGAAGCCCTGGGCGACGGGCAGCCAGGCCACCGAGCGGCGGACCTGCTCGGCCAGGCCCGGCATGGGCTTTTTCTCGATCACCCGCACGTTCTGTGCGCCTCGATGAGCGTACGGAAAGGCGATCCGGGCGAGGAACGAGGCGGCGTCCGCCAGCGGCAGCACGGTCATCCCGGCGTAGTTGCTGCCCGGCGGAAACATGCCGGTATTGCCCACCGGAGTGCCGCGCAGGTCGGCGTATCGCATGCTGGGCAGCCAGCGCATCATCGCGCTGCCGGCGGCGTCGCGTTTGAGGGTGAAATCGAGCTTGGCCTCGATGGCGTTGGCCGCGCCGCCGGCGGCGGTTGGATTCACGCGGGTGATGCCGCCCTCGGTCTGCCAGCCGGCCGGAACCAGCAGGGAGAAAGCGCCCTCCCGCGGTTCGGTCACCCGGCGGAAGACCACGGTGGGACGGTTCGGCCGGCCGGCCGGGAAAACCGGCACGGCCACCAACAGGGCGAGCAATGCCGCACGTCCGCGAGACATGGAGCCTCCTCCTACTGCGCGGGGGGGCGTTCGGCGGCCACCACCTCGCCCGCGCGCAAGCCTTTTCGCACGGCCACCGCAACGTTGTTCCGCAGCCCGAGTTCGACGCCTCGCTTCCGCCAGCCGGTTTCTTCCCGCACCCAGACGTAAGGAGCTCCGCCGGCCTGGTCCGTAAACACGCACTCGCGGGGGAGCATCGCGGCCTGTTCTTCCCGCGCCACGACCACGTCGGCGCCAACCGTGAAGTTTGGGATGACGCGCGGGTCCGTGCGCTCCAGTTTCAGGCGCACGGGAATGGATTTGACGAAGCTGCGCCGGAAGCCGCTGGCATTGGCGAACACGCCGATGGACACCACTCGCGCGGGCAACTCCAGGTCCGGAAAAGCGTCCAAGCGCACCCGCGCCCGCTGGCCGAAGCGCAGGCGCTCGGCGTCCACCTGGTTGACGTCGGCGTTCACCACCATCGAGCTCTGATTCACCACCTGGGCGAACATGTGTCCCGGATGGACCTGGTCGCCCTTCTGAATCTCGCCCATCTCGCCGCCGCGGAAGATGCTTTGCATCACCACAATGCCGGGAATCGGCGCGCGCACCGTCATGCGCTCCAGGTTGCGCTGGGCGCGCTCCAGGCCGATCGTCTGCTCCTTGATGTCCAGTTCCATGCGGCGGATGGCGGAGCGTTCCGAATCGTCGAAGAACTTCCACTGATCCAGATACTCCTGGTGGCGGGCTTGCGCCTCCCCGAGCAGCAAACGGAAGCGCTCGGTCTGGATCGCCGAACGCACCGGCGCCGTCTTCAGATTCAGCGCGGCCTTGTCCACGGCGGCCTTGGCCGTGCGCACCTTCTGTTCCTGAGCCTTCCGCCGCACCTCGTAGGCCGCCGTCAGCACTCTCATGTACGCCGTGTGGATGGCGACGTTGGTCCGATGCTCATCCAGGCGCAGCGTCATATGCAGCGGGTCGAAAGAGGCCACCAGGTCGCCCTGGTTGACCTTGGCGCCGCTGGCCGCCAGTTCCTGGATCAGAAGGTTAAAATCGTTGTGGCCGCCCCCAAAACTCCGGCTGCCGAACAGCTGCGGGGCAATCAGAGCGGCGGCACGTTCGGCGGCGGTGACGCCGGTCAGCCGGACCGAGTCCTCCACCGCTCCGCCCGTCACGGTTATCGATCGCACGGCCGCCGGAACCGGCTTGGCGGCCCGGCCCGGGCGCACGCGCCAGGCGGCGTATAACCCGGCCGCCAGCAGGGCCGCCAGCGCAACCCAGACCAGAAAGCGGCCTCGGGCGGGTTGGGCGGGGAGTCCGGCGGATGGGGTCTGCTCCGGCGACGGGACCGGCTGGGGAGGCATCGGAATGGGGGCGCGCGCGCGACTCATGCTCGACCGTCGCAAATTAACAAGTTAACTTATTTCACTCCCGGCAGTCCAGTGCTAAAGGTTCCCATCGAAGCCGCCGATAGAAGACGGAGGAGGGTTCAAGGATGCAGGCACTGGCCGAGGTTTCCACCTGTCCGGAGTCTCCCGAGGAGACGGCTGAACGCTGCGCCATGCAATGGCTGGAAGCGGGCGAAGCGGAGGCGTTCCAACGGCACACCTCCGAATGTTCCCATTGCGCGGAGGTGCTGGCGGAGTATGCCGCCTTTGCGCGCCTGTTGCGGAGCGCGCTGGATGAGGCCTGCCGCGTCTCGAGCTAGACGAAGTAGTCCTTGACCTTATCGAACAGCCCCTTTTCCTGGGGCTCGTTCTCGGTGGGCAGGCTCTCGAGCAGTTCCTCGAAGAGCTTCTTCTGTTCCCGCGACAGCCGCGCGGGAATTCTCACTTCCACGTGAATCACGATGTCGCCGCGGCCAGAGCCGCGCAGATGGGGAACTCCCAACTCCCTGAGCCGGATCTCGGCGCCGGGCTGCACGCCGGCCGGAATCTTCACCGTCTGGAGGCCGTCGAAGGTCAGCAGGTGCACCTCGGTGCCCAGCGCCGCCTGCGCCACGTTGACCGGTATCGTGCAGTGCAGATCGAACTCGTGGCGTTCGAAGACCGGGTGATCCTTCACCCGCACCAGCACGTACAGGTCTCCCGGCGGGCCGCCGTTGGCCCCCGGCTGCCCTTCGCCGCCGACGCGCACCCGCGTTCCGGTGTCCACACCGGCGGGGATGCTCACCTCCAGCTTGCGGTCGGCGCGCAAACGCCCCTCGCCGCGGCACTGGGTGCACGGACGCCGAATGATCTTGCCGCGGCCGCCGCACTGCGAGCAGGTGCGGCGGATGGAAAGGAACCCCTGCTGGTAGACGCTTTCGCCGCGCCCGTGGCAGATGGGGCAGGTGACAATGCCGTCCTTGGGTTCGGCGCCGTTGCCGCCGCAGCGGGAACAGATTTCCAGCTTGGGCACTTGCAGCGTGGCCTTCAGGCCCCGCATGGCGTCCTCGAGATGGATCTCCAGGTCGTAACGCACATCGTCGCCCTGCTGGGCGCGCGAGCGGCGCGAGCGGGTCGCGCCGCCGGCGCCGAACAGGTCGCCGAAACCGAAGAAGAAATCGCCCAGAATATCGTTGAAATCGGTGAACGCCGAGGGGTCGAAGCCGCCCGGGGCGCTTTGCAGACCCTGGTGGCCGTAGCGGTCGTAGGCGGCGCGCTTTTGCCCGTCGCTCAGGACCGCGTATGCCTCGGCGGCCTCCTTGAACTTCTCTTCGGCTTCCCGGTTGTCCGGGTTGCGATCGGGATGGAATTTCAGCGCCAGCTTCCGATAGGCGCTCTTCAGATCCTGGTCCGCCGCGCCCCGGCCGACGCCGAGAATCTCGTAGTAGTCGCGCTTGGTCACTGGTCCTCGTTCCTCGGCTGGACGGCGACTCGCACCATGGAGGGCCGCAGCAGGCGCCCCCGGAAGTTATAGCCGCGCTGGTACTCGTCCAGCACCGTCTGGTCGTCCGCTTCCGCGGTCTGGACCATGTCCACGGCGTGATGCAGGTTCGGGTCGAACGGCCGGCCCACGGCTTCGATCGGTTCCAGGCCCAGTTTGCCCAGGGTCTCCAGCAGGCGCTGGTAAATCAGCTCCATTCCCCGCGCGTACTCTTTGTCGGCGCACTCCACTTTGAGGGCGCGCTCGAAATCGTCGGCGATGGGCAGCAGCGGGCCCACGCTTTCCATGCCGATGTACTCGGCCAGTTCCGCGCGCTCACGCTCGACCCGGCGCCGGAGATTCTCAAAATCCGCCTGTCGCCGCAGCAGGCGGCTCTCCAGTTCGGCCTTCTCCTGGACCAACTGGTCTCTTTCGGCAAGCGGATCCACGGTTTCAGCGACAGGATTGGATTCTTCCATGATTCACAAACGGCTCTTTCTGTTCACTCGGGCGTCTCGCGAATGGCTTCGCCGACGTGGAAAACCGCGGACATGACGTGCTCGTAGTTCATCCGCAGAGGGCCCAGTACCGCGATCTTGGCCGCCATCCCCGAGGGCAGCATCACCGAGAGGCCAATCAGCGACAGCTCGCCCATGCTGGGGTGTGCTTCGCCCAACCCCACCTGCACGGCCACCTCGCCGGGGCGCTGTTCCAGAAAGCGGTCCAGCAGACTGAGGATGCGCTTCTTCTCCTCCAGCGCGCGGAACAGGTCGCGCAGCTTCTCGCGCGTCAGGTGCAGATCCAGCCCCACCAGGTACGAGGTCCCATCCAGGTGCACTTCGGGCGACAGGCCGATATCCAGGAGTCCCTTGCCGAACAGCAGGTTCAGGTGCCGCAGGATCTCGTCGTAGACCGCGCTTTCCGCCTCCAGGCGCCGTTGGAGCTCTTCGCGGATGCGGAACAGCGGCCAGACCGCGAATTCCCGGTTGATATAGTTACGGATCGAGTGCAACTCGTCCTGCGTGATCTGCTCGTCCAGCGTCACCACGCGGTTGCGCACGGTCCGGTCGCAGGTCACCACCACCATCAGCACCCGGTGGTCGCCGAGCGATATCAGTTCCACGTGGTCCAGGCTCTGGCTGGCGGTGGGAATCGAAGCGGCGATGCTCATCGCCCGCGTCAGTTCGGTAAGCAGGTGGGAGGAGCGCTCGACACGCTCCTCGACCGTCTCGGCCGAGGAGAACTCGGCTCGCAGCCGCTCGGCTTCCGCCGCCGGCAGATCGCGGGTGCGCAGCGAACTCACGTAGCTGCGGAACGCCTTATCGGTGGGCACGCGGCCCGCGGAAGTGTGTGGCTGCGCCAGATAGCCTTCGTCGCACAAATCGGCCATGATGTTGCGGATCGAAGCCGGGCTAAGAATCTGCCGCCGCCGCCGGGAGATGGTTCGGGAAGCCACCGGCTCGCCGGACTCGATATAGGCCTCGACGATCGAATGCAGCACCTCGACATTTCGCGTTGGCTGTGGCGACGGCCTGCTCATAGACACTCCGGGCCTCAGTGGTCCCTCTCCCCATTCTACAAAATGGGGACAGCCTGATCTACCCGGGTTTCCTCCGGCCGGCGCTTCTGGCATTCTGGGATCAATCATGAGATTCTTGATCTGCTTGCTGGCAACGGCGATGATGGCGGAGGCGGCCCCCCGCATTCAGGTGCAAGGCCATCGCGGCGCGCGCGCCGTGCGGCCCGAGAATACGCTGGCGGCGTTCGAGTATGCGATCGAAGCCGGTGCCGACGTGCTGGAACTCGACCTGGCGGTGACCCGCGACAACGTGCTAGTGGTTGCGCACGATCCGGTCATGAACGCGGACCTGTGTTCCGGGCCGGAAGGCACGCGCGTGATCCGCGAGATGACCCTCGCCGAATTGCGGCGCTGGGACTGCGGTTCCAAGCGCGCCCCGGGCTTCCCGCGCCAGCGGCCCGTACCCGGCGCCCGGGTCCCAACCTTCGATGAAGTGCTGGCGCTGGCCGGCCGCGGCGGCTTCTCCTACAACATCGAGGCCAAGATCTCCCCCGACACACCCCAATACACGCCCCCGCCCGGCGAGTTCGCCCGCCTGGTGGCCGAAGCGGTGCGGCGCCACAAGCTGGAGCGGCGCGTCAGCTTCCAATCGTTCGATTTCCGGATTTTGAAGGCGATGAAGAAGATCGCGCCCGAACTGCCCCTGGCGGCGCTGTGGAGTTCCGATCCGCGCGATTTCGCCGCCGTCGCGCGCGAGGCGGGCGCGCAAATTGCCGCGCCGCAATACAACCTGGTCACCCCCGAGAAGGTCCGCGCCGCGCACCAGGCCGGCCTGACCGTGACGCCCTGGACCGCCAACGAACCGGCCGTCTGGGACCTCCTGATCGCCGCCGGCGCCGATGCAATCATCACCGACGACCCGGCCGCGCTGATCGCCCACCTGAAAGCGCGCGGGCTGCGCTGAAGCTCCTTTTGAGTCACAATTCATACATGACGCGACGCGAACTGGCCGGCGCACTGCTCTCGGCGCCCATGGCCGCGGCCCTTCCCAAAATGATCCTGACCGGCCTGGAGATCTTCCGCGTGAAAGTGAACCGCCGCGGCAACTGGATCCTGGCCCGGCTCCGGACCAGCGCCGGACTGACCGGCCTGGGCGACGCCTCGCACGGCCGGGACGAACAAACCGTTCGGCATTTGCACCAGTTTTTCGAACTCCTGCGCGGACGCCCGCTGTGGGAGGTCGAACGTTTCCGTCAGGCCGCCGATGCGGCCATGACGGCGGGCGGACAACCCGCCGTGGTGGCCTTCAGCGCCCTGGAACAATGCCTGTGGGACTTGCAGGCGCAGGCGGCGGGCGTGCCGGCCTGCGCGCTGTTCGGCGGCAAGCTGCGCGACGGGGTCCGTAACTACGCCAACATTAACCGCTCCACCGACGAGCGCACGCCCGACGGGTTCGCCCGCATGGCCGAGCGGGCGGTAGCGGCCGGCTTCGACGCCGTCAAACTGGCACCCTTCGACGACATGCCGCGCCAGGCGGATGCCGCCACTGCGGAGAAGTTCACTCAACTCGGCATCGACTGCGCGGCCGCCGTGCGGCGCGCCATCGGCCCGAAACGCGACCTGCTCATCGACGCTCACAGCCACTTCGGTCTTCAGAAAGGGCTGCAACTGGCCCGCCGCTTCGAGCCTCTGAACCTGTTCTGGCTGGAAGAAGTCACGCCCGCCCGGCCACCCGAAAACCTGGCCGAGATCAACCGCGCCGCGAAAATGCCCACCGCCGGCGGCGAAACGATTCGCGGTGGGAAGGGGTTTCTCCCCTACATTGACGCGGGAGCGGTAGACATCGTCATGCCCGACATCAAGTACTGTGGCGGCATGCTGGAGCTGAAGAAGATCGCGGCCCTGGCGGAAGCGGCGTCGCTGCCGGTTTCGCCGCACGGTCCGGCCAGTCCCATCGGCAACCTGGCCGCCGCGCACGTCTGCCTCGGACTGCCGAACTTTCTGATTCTGGAATTCTCCTTCGGCGAAGTCCCCTGGCGCGCCGAACTGGTGGACCCCCCCGAAGCGCTCGAAAACGGGATACTGAAGGTAACCGACCGGCCGGGCTTGGGCATGCGGCTGAACGAAGCGGTGGCCCGGCGGTACGCGGCGGACTGACACCTATGCGGCGACTGGCTGTCCTAATTCCACTGCTGCCGCTCCTGGCCCCGGCGCAAAACGTAAAGGTGAACGGCGGGGCGTTGAAACTCTTCCGGCCCTTGCCGGTCGTGGTGTCCTCCGATGCCAACCCGATCACCGAGGCCAAGGCCGGCCTGGGCAGGAAGCTCTACTTTGAAACGCGCCTCTCCCGGAACCGGGATGTATCCTGCAATACGTGCCATCCCCTGGACCGCTACGGCGCCGACGGTGCCGCCGTCTCCACCGGCCATCAAGGGCAAAAGGGAACCCGCAACTCCCCCACCGTGTACAACGCCGCCGGACACCTGGCGCAGTTCTGGGACGGCCGGGCGGCCACGATTGAAGAGCAGGCGAAAGGCCCGGTGCTGAACCCGGTGGAGATGGCCATGCGCTCGCCCGCGGACGTGGCGGCCGCGCTCAAAGCGGTTCCGGAGTACCCCGCCCTGTTCCGGCACGCCTTCCCCGGAGAGGCCGATCCGGTCACTTTCGACAACGTGGCCCGCGCCATCGGGGCCTTCGAACGCCGCTTGATTACCCCGGGCCGCTGGGACCGCTTCCTGAAGGGCGACCAGACCGCCCTCACCGGCGCCGAGAAAGCCGGTTTCAACAAGTTCGTCGAATCCGGCTGCGCGGCCTGCCACTACGGGCCGTACGTGGGCGGGAACGCTTTCCAGAAAGTGGGCATGGTGCATCCCTGGCCCAACACGGCGGACCCGGGCCGCCAGCAGGTCACCGGCAAAGAAAGCGACCGGATGCTCTTCAAAGTGCCGTCGCTGCGCAACGTCACCCGCACTGCGCCGTACTTCCACGACGGCTCCGGCAAGACCCTGGCCGAGGCCATCCGCCAGATGGCGTCCCACCAGGTGGGGAAGAACCTGGCGGACGGCGAGATCCGGTCCATCGCGGTGTGGCTGGAAACGCTGACGGGGGAGTTGCCCGCCGGCCCGATCGCGCCGTCGGGCCCGTAGTTCCTCTCCCGAAGTGAACAGGTTCGTGGCAGCCAAGGTCAGCGACTAAGCGCCGCTTCAGTTCAGACGGCGGCCAAGCTCCTCCAGTCGTTGAATTTCTTCACGAATCCGCGGAGCCTGTTGCCCGGCCGAGGCGATCGGCTTTTCGATAGTTCCGATCAGGCCGTCGAGTCTGCGCATCGGCTCCTTCTCGAGCGCGAGCAGCGCCGCGTTCACGATGTCCTGCCATTGGGAAACCAGTCGCGACAGGTTCGTGAAGACGAGGTCTTCGACCTTGCGATTACAGTGCTTCCACACCGCGCCCTGGACAAGCGCAATCGGTATCAGCCAGGACAAGAGCTCCCAATTACGGTCAAAGATCTTCCCCACGCGCACATCGGGTGATCGGGGGGTCCGCGGTGTGGAGCTCCATCTCGGCGGTCCGGAGCGGGACCCGAGCGTCTCCAGCGTCCGTTCCGAAAGAGAGTTGCCGGCTGACACGCCGGACCGGCTCGACGAACTCGCCGCGGTACTTCTTGGATAGCGCGGCCATTTCCTGAGTCAGGCCGTCGCGCATCCAGTCATCGGACTTTTCAGTGACGACACGGAGGTTGCGCGTCCAGGAAGGGAACTCACGACGGAGAGTGGCCTGCAACCTTTCCCGGACCGGCTTTTCGTCGCTGCGCAAAAGGGCCTCGAACGCGGAGCGGGTAGTTCCAGTGGCGTGCCGAACGATAAGCCTCAGCGCCAGCCTCGTGTCGTCAAGCGACTCCTTCGGCCCGAGGATTTTGCGCCGCAACTCCTCCCTTTCCGAGTCGGCAACCTCGGCCGCCTTGAGGGCGACATTCAGGTAGTCTGCACACTCGGCGAGCAGCGAGTCGACCTTGTGCAGCAAAATCGCTGCGCGCTGCTCGCCGGCTCCGGCTCGAACCTGCGACAGCAGACCGTCGTCGAGTTCCGCGCGCAGATGCTCGAAGCCCGGCCGGACCGAGTACGGAAACACGGGGGCGGAATCCTTCCAATATCGTGCTAACTGCTTCTGGACAAACTCCCGCACCTGGACGCGT
Source organism: Acidobacteriota bacterium (assembly GCA_016213755.1). GTDB lineage: Bacteria > Acidobacteriota > Terriglobia > Bryobacterales > Bryobacteraceae > JACQZT01. Next base: position 10,993 of record JACQZT010000350.1, read on the forward strand.
TCATTATCATCCGGGACGTCAACCTTGGTGAGCAGAAGCGAGATGTTGGGGGGTGTATCGGCTCAGGTTTCGGATCAGATCGATGTCGTGCTGAGAGAGAGGCGGGTCGACGCCGACAGCGACCAAAGCGAGCCCCACATTGGGGAGCCATTCCAAGGACGCGTCCGTGTTGTGCCCGAAGACGCTCTCAAGGCCCGGCGTGCCGACGAATCGAATCCCCCGGTAGCGGTCCATAGAAGGAAGTTCGACGCGCACACGCGCCACCTGCTTGGAGTTCTCCGGGTTCTGACTTTCCGAAATGAAGTCACCGATCCGATCCACGGGCGCCTGGTCCCTGCGGCCATCGGCAAACACGATCTCAGCTCGCTCGTGAGACCCCCACTGGATCTCGGTGACGACGGACGTGACCGGGATCACTCCGGCCGGCAGCAGTGGCCGGCCGAGAAGATGATTGAGAAAACTGCTCTTACCGGCCTTGAAGCGCCCCAGGACGGCGATATTCAGCGTCTTCTCCCGCGCGAAAGCGCGGCAGCTCTCCAGGAACTCTTCCAGCGCCGAGATCTCATAGCGCTTGCACAAGTCCCCGACCGTGCCGAGCGCATCTTGGACGACCTCGGGACGGGAGGTACTCAAGCGCCCTTTCTTGGGGGCGTGGAAGCCGTCTTCCGCAGCCGAACCGCCCGCACTTCGGACACGGCCATGAGGCCGGTGTCCATCATTTCTTCGATCACTGGAACCAGGCCGCTCAGCTTGTCGGCCGTGTCGACGATCACGAGCACGATGGGCTGGTCGCGGCGCGCCAGATGCGACCGGTGCATCTCCGCACTCTCGCCGTATCCTTCGAGGCCGCGGAAGACCGTCGCTCCGGCGATCTTTCACTCGCGGCACTTGGCGACAATTGCTTCGCAGAGCGGCTGGCCCTGAAACCGATCCCCTGCCGAGATGTGAACGCGCAGGAGCCTAGCTGGGTAATCCTGTTGCATTGGCTGCCTCCGTTGGTCCGGAACTGCGCACCAACCGGACAATCTCCGCGTCGGAGATGACGATCAGGCCATCTTCAAGCATTCCTTCGATGACCTCGGCCGCGGCGAGTATCTTCTCGGCCGTGTCGATCACCGACACCATAATCGGCAGATCCCGAGTCGGGTGAAAGAAGGTCGCCTTGTGCCGATGACCTTTTGCGCCGTATCCGAGGATGCCCCGGTAAACCGTCGCGCCGGCGATGTCCATCATGAAGAGCTTTTTCACAATGGCGTCGTAGAGCGGCGCCTCGTGCCACTTGTCGGCCTCTCCCAGGAACACGCGCAGGAGCTTGGCCGGCCCCTGCTGGCGTTCATGAGGAATCTTGAGCTCCGGTTTCGCCGGCTTTCGCGCCAGCTTCACTACCGTGGTGTCCTGCACCTCGATCAATCCATCCGAGACCATCTCGTAGAGAGCGGGCAGGACCTCATCAACCTTTTCCCGTGTCTCGACGAACTCGATCCGAATCGGCAGGTGCTGCGCCAACACCTCGATTTTGGGAGTGTGCAGCAACTGGTGCGATCCGAAGCCGGAGTAAGCCCGGGTGGCCGTCGCGCCGGAGACTCCCTTGTGCATGAGAAACGTCATGATGGAATCGTGCAGGGCGGTCATGTGGTGCTGTGTGTCTTCGTTGATGAAGATCGTAACTTTGCTGGCAGGGCCTTTGGTTAGCATTGCGCCTCCATGTTCATTATCGGCGGGCGGTCAGGGCCGCGCCCGCCCAAACAGCCGCGTAGCCGAGCAGCACGCTGCCCGCTACATAGAGCAGGCCCATCCAGCGCTCGCCATCCCGCACGGCCTGCAAGGTCTCGTACTCGAAGCTCGAAAACGTCGTGTAGCCGCCGAGGACCCCCACGACCAGGAATAACCGCCAATTGGGATGTGGCTGCCAATGCTCGGTCAGGAGCGTCATCAGCAGGCCGATGAAGAACGACCCGCTGATGTTGATGAGAAAGGTGCCGAGGGGAAACCGCCCTCCGGAGCGCGCCATGATCCACGTGCCCAGCGCATATCGGGTCAAGCCTCCGAGCCCGGCTCCCGTCAGCACAACCAAGTATCTGTCCAATCGCAAGAGTCTCCTTTCGCTTTCGAACTAAACCGGTTCGGCTGCGTTGTGGTTTACTGAGGGGATGTAATCGGTGCTCCCACAGCAAAGCCACTGTAGGAGTCATTGGCCGCCGGGGACGACGTAGAGCGGACTCCACCGCTATTTCAGCTTTCAATATACCCCGGCAGCTTGCGCTGTTCAAGGCCCAAGCCGTGAAGATCGCGATCTTCTCCGACATTCACGGGAATCTCGAAGCGCTCCAGTCGATCGTCGAATCCTGGGACGAGCTTTGGGTGCTGGGCGACCTCGTGAACTATGGTCCGAACCCCGTCGAGGTCGTCGATTTCGTGCGACGGAACGCGGCGCTGGCAGTTCGCGGAAATCACGACCATGCAGTCGGCGCCGCCGAAGATCCCAGATGCTCGGCAGCTTTCCGCGAGATGGCGCAAGCGATGAAGGGTTATACCGAGTCGCTTCTTTCCGACGACCAAAAAGCCTACCTTCGCCGTTTGCCGATCACGGCGCAAAGAGCCGTCGGCGGTCAGCGGTACTTTCTCTGCCACGCGGTCCCCTCCGATCCGCTTTATCGCTATTGTCCGGCGGATCCGGCGCTGTGGAAACCGGAGGCGGCCGCGGCGAACGCCGATGTAGTCCTGGCGGGCCACACGCACTTGCCCTTTGTGATGAACCTGGGCGCGCGGCGCGTCGTGAATCCGGGCAGTGTGGGGCAGCCGAAGCATGGCGCTCCGGAGGCCTGTTACGCCATCTGGGAGGACGGCGTCCTTTCGTTGAGATCGTGCCGGTATCCGGTCGAGAAGACCGTACGGAAGGTGCTCGGCCTGCCCCTCGATCTGCGCATCCGGAGGCAGTTGGCCGATGTACTGGCAACCGGGCTCAGTCCGGGCGATCTTGCCCGGAGATGCGATTATGGGATACAGTAGTCCCTTACATTTGAGTGGTGATGGGGCCTCACCCTTAACCGTCCCGCCGTGCGGGAATGATAGCTCCTACCGTTTGGTAGGGGCTTTTTTGCTTTGGGCCCGATCATGATGAGGAACTTGACCAGTGCGCCAGAAACTCCCGACAGCGGCCAGCTTGCTGGCCGCCACTCTAACGTGCGTGCCCGCGCAGCAACCGACGCAATCCCTCACGCTTCAGGACTGCATACGGCTGGCGGAGGCGGTCCCGTCACAAGTGAGCGTCGCCCGGCTGGAGCGTGACATCGCGGCGCGTGACGTGACGCAGGCGCGCGCCGATTTTCTCCCCCAGTCCCGCCTGGTGAACGGCTTCACCTACAACAGTCCTCTGCTGTACAACCGCGAGGTGTTCAGCCACCTGCCCCTCAACGGTATCCGCGAGTACGCGTCCCTGGTCAGCGTGAACCAGGAATTCGACACCTCGGGCCGCTTGCGCGCGGACATGACCCGGGCGCGCGTGGCGCAGGAAATCGCGGCCACGAGTGTAGCCCTCACGCAGCGCGACCTCAGGCGTGCCGTGACTACCGCCTACTATCGGGCGCTCCTCACGCGGCAGATCGTCCGAATCATAGAGGATGTCCTCGCCGAAAGCCGGAGTTTCGAGAATCGGGCGAGACTGCTCTTCCGGGGCGGAGAGGCTGCGCAGGCTGACGTTGTAAAGGCATCAGCGCAAGTTGCATTCCTCCAACAGGCGGTCAACGCTGCCGAACTGGAGGCTAAGCTCGCCAACCAGGAATTGGCCTCCTTCTGGACACGCGATGTTGCTGACACCGTATCACTGGTTGGCATCCCGGAGGGGACGCCGCCGCCACCGGAGCCCGAAGCCGCACAATCGACCCCATTCCTCGGGAGGCTGGAGTTCAGTCTCTTTGACGCACAGCGGAGAGGTTTCCAGGCTGACGTCAGGCGTGCGCGTTCCGCACTGATGCCGCAACTGGGCGTCGCCTTTCAGTACGGCATCGACTCGACTGCCGTCCGAATCGGCGACCGCGGTTACGCCGCATTCGTGAACTTGACGATCCCGATCTTCGATTGGAATAAGGCTCGGAGCGCCATGCAGCAGGCCCGGCTGCGAACGCAGCAGGTCGAGTCGGCACGCGCGATCTCCGAGCGCACCTACTCGAAGGAATACCAGAGCGCCCTTGCCCGAGTGAAGCAGCTTTTCGAACAGATTTCGTTGACGCGTCAACAGGCAAAGCTGGCGGAGGACGATCTGCGCCTGAGCCGCATCCGGTATGAGGGCGGCGAGGGGGCGGCGCTTGACGTGGTAACCGCGCAGAACCAACTCGCGCAAGCACGGAGTAACCACTACACGACCATGGCCAATTATCTGAATGCCAAAGCGGACCTGGAGGTTGCATCAGCGCGATGAAACGTCATAGTCTGCTGTTCCTTCCCGTTCTATTCATTGCGGGTTGCGGTTCGCATCCCGAGGAGGCGCCCCCGAAACTCATTGTGGAAGTGAAGGTCGCCAAGGCCGAGTCGGCCGAGGTCAGAGTTACCGTACGCGGACCGGCTTTCGTGTTTGCTCGCGAGCAGGCCAACATCGGCGCGCGGTTCACGGCTCCGATACGGAAACTGCTGGCCCGCAAAGGCGATAACGTCTCAGCGGGCCAGGTGCTCGCGCAACTGGACAATCGCGACCTGCTTGCGCAACGGGATGAGGCAGCGGCAGCAGTCACTGATGCCGAAGCCAATCTGCAACGGGTGACATCGGGAACGCTGCCCACGGACATCGAGCGGGCGCGCGGACAGGCGGCCGGCGCGGAGGCGGCGCTGAATCAGGCCCAGAAGTTCTATGACCGCCGGCGGCAGCTTTTCGAGCAAGGCGCCATTCCACAGCGTGACCTGCTGCTGAGTGAAACTGAGTTGACACAGGCAAAGGCGAACCATGAGGTGGCGAAAAGGTCTCTCGATTTGCTCCAGAACCAGTCCCGCGACAAGGAAATCCTGATGGCCAAGAGCAAGGTGGAGCAGGCCCAGGCTCGGCTTGCGCTGATCAAGGCGCAAGTTGACTTTGCCGAGATCCGGAGCACGTCGGCTGGAACGATTACGGAGCAATTCATGTTTCCCGGCGACATGGCGAAGCCAGACGCCCCCATCTTCACCGTCATGGACTTGGCGGTTGCCGTCGCTCGCGTGCAGATCCCGGAAGCTGAAGCGGCGGCAGTGCGGTCTGGTGCGGCCTGTACCTTCGTGCCCGCGGATGCCGCGGGGACTTCCTTCGCCGGCCGCATCTCGGTGGTCAATCAGGCCGTCGACCCCGCGCGGCGAACCGTTGAATGCTGGTGCGAGATTCCGAATTCGAAGCGGGCCTTGCGGGCCGGCGCCTTTGGGCAGGCAGCGATCGTGACCGGAATTGCGCCCGACAGTATTGTTGTCCCGGTGGCGGCCGTCCAATTCGTGGAGGGTACCCCAAAGGGCGTCGTCATGGTCGCCGGCGCGAAGGGGTTGGCGGTCAAGAAGGAGGTCGAGACGGGAGACATCTTCGACGGCAAAGTTCAGATTAGGACCGGCCTGAACGCGGGAGACTCCGTCATCGTTCAGGGCGCCTACGGTTTGGCTGAAGGGACTCAGGTTCGCGTGCAGGGGGGCAAGAAGCAGTGACCGGCCGCCTCGCCCAATTCGTCCAGGCGCACGCCCGCGCGATGGTGATCATCGTCCTGAGTTTTGCGCTCGCCGGGGTGGCGTTCATGTTCCGCCTCCCCATCGCGATCTTCCCGCAGACCGATTTCCCGCGCATTGTCGTCCTGGTGGACAACGGAATCACGCCCGTGGACATTCAGATGCTGCGCGTCACCCGCCCCATCGAGGAGACCATCCGCATCGTTCCCGGCATCACCACCATCCGCTCAGTGACCGCGCGAGGCTCCACGGAAATCAGCGTCTTCTTCCGCTGGGACGTGGACATTCTCAACGCGCTGCACTTGGTGCAGGGCCGTATTCCGCAGATCACGCCGTCCTTGCCGCCGACGTGCCGCTTCTATATTAATCGTCTTACGTTTTCCGTCTTTCCGATGGTGGGATTCAGCATCACGTCGCCGAGCCGCTCGCAATCGGATTTGTGGGAACAGGCCTACTACAACATCGCGCCGCGCCTCTACCGGCTGCCAGGTGTGGCGGAGACAAGGATCGTCGGCGGGCGTCCGCCCGAGTATCACGTGCTGGTGGATCCACAGAAGTTGAACAGCTACGGCATGCCCTTGACGAAGGTGACCGATGCTATCCGCAGCAGCAACATCATTTCGCCGTCCGGGATGGTGCAGGAAAACTACCATCTCTACCTGACCACCGTGACGGGTCTGATGCGCACCCGCGAACAGATCGAGGACACCGTTGTCGACGTCGTGCGCGGGACTCCCGTCGCCGTCAAGAATCTCGCGCAGGTGGTTCCCGGAGAAAAACCCATCTACAACATCGTGACCGCGAACGGGCGACCCGCGGTGCTGGTCAACGTTCTTCAGCAGCCGGACGGCAACGCGGTTAAGATCGCGGACTCGGTGAACGCGGAGTTGGCCGAGATCAAGAAACTGCTCCCGCCGGACATTGAACTCTCCACGTTCTATGACCAGTCCGTTCTGGTGCGCGAGTCCATCGCGGGAGTTACGGAAAGTATCTTGGTCGGCCTCGGCCTTTCGGTCCTGGTCCTGCTCGTCTTCTTGAAGAGCTGGCGCACCACGGTCGTGGCCGCGGCGGTGATTCCGATCGCCGTGCTGATGGCCATTGTGTTCATGAAGTTCTTCAATATGAGCTTCAATCTGATGACCCTGGGAGGGCTGGCGGCCTGCATCGGCGTGGTGATCGACGATGCCATCGTGATGGTTGAGAACATTATCGTGCACCTCTCCACCGGCCAGGCGCCCATGGAAGCGGCGAAGAGCGCGATCACGGAGCTCACACCGGCGCTCGTAGGGTCGACGCTGACACCGATCATGGTGTTCGCGCCGCTCGTATTCCTCGGTGGCATCACGGGCGTCTTTTTCCGCGCACTTGCCATGACCATGGTGACGGCGCTGCTTGCATCGCTGTTTCTGGCCATCTTCTTTACGCCGGTGCTTGCCGCAGTCTTCTTCCGCCGCCCATCGGGCGCCGCGGCGACCGATATCGAACAGGCGGAACAGGCGGGTGAAGGCCGGGTCTTGCGCTGGCTCACGGCGCGCTATGAATCCGCGTTGCACTGGTCGCTCTACCATCCGAGACTCGTCCTGCTGGCGTCGGTGGTGTTGCTGGCAGGCATGGCCGGGATCTACTTCCAACTGGGAAGCGGGTTCCTGCCCGAGATGGACGAAGGGGCGTTCGTACTCGACTACCGGATGCCCCCCGGCACCTCCCTTCAAGAGACGGACCGGGTACTGCGGCACATCGAACAGTTCATCAAAGAGACGCCTGAGATCGAAAGCTATTCCCGCCGGACCGGCGCGCGACTGGCTCTTGCGATCGCGGAACCTAACACTGGTGACTTTCTGATCAAGCTGAACAGAGACCGCAAGCGCGGATTGGAGGAAGTGACATCCGAACTGCGCCAGAAGGTCGTCTCCTCCGAGCCGGCCATCGAAGTGGAGTTTCCCCACATCTTGGAGGACTTGATTGGCGATCTGGCGTGGTCGCCGCAGCCCATTGAAATCAAGGTGCGCCATGATGACGAGGCCACTTACAAACGGCTCGCCAAGGAGATCGAGGAATGGTTGCCGAAGGTCAAAGGAGTTGTGGATATTGCCAACCGGACGATCGTCATCGGGCCGTCGCTCAACTTTCGGGTTGACCCGGAGAAGGCGAGGCTGGCCGGATTTGGAGTGAAGGATGTTGCGGACCTTCAGGCGGCCATGCTGGACGGCGAGGTTGCGTCGGACATGATCCGGGGAGAACGGCTGGCCGGTATCCGCGTGCGCTATCCCGCGGAATACCGTTCGTCGACCGGGAAGCTGAAATCGCTTCTGCTGACCTCTCCGACGGGTCAGACCGTGCCGATGTCGAGCCTTGCGAGGATGGAAGTAGACGAAGGCACGACGGAGATACGCCGTGAAAACCTGCGGAACATGTCGGCAGTCACCGCCCGCCTGGAGAAGCGCGATCTCGGCTCCGCGATGCAGGAAATCCAGCATCGGCTCCCCAAGGAGATTTCGCTGCCTCCCGGTACGCACATCGAATATGGCGGACTGTACGAAATGCAGCGGGAATCGTTCCTTGGGCTGACACAGGTCCTGCTGCTTTCCATCCTCCTGATCTTCGTCATTCTGGTGTTTGAATTCCGCTCCTTCTCGCATCCGATCGCGATTCTGGCCGCTACCATCCTCTGTGGGTCGGGCGCTCTTGCGGCGCTTTGGATAACGGGAACAACCCTGAACATCTCATCGTTCATGGGCGCCATCATGGTGGTCGGCATCGTTCACAAGAACGGAATTCTGATGCTCGACTCCGAACAGTACTTCTCGGAGAAGGGTTACGAATTGCGCGAAGCGATCTTCCACGCCGGGCGGCGCCGGCTGCGGCCAATCCTGATGACCGCCCTCGCCACCATTTTCGGCATGGCACCGCTGGCGGTCGGAGTGGGCTCTGGAGCCCAACTGCTTCAACCGCTGGCCATCGCGGTGATCGGCGGCGTGACCGTTTCGATGGTTCTATCGCTAGTTGTCACCCCAGTGCTCTTTTACCAGCTTCGTCAGCGTGGGCTCTGACCCGCGCCGTCGCTGGCGGCAATTAGGTTGAACTTGCACAGAAGCGCACTCATGACTGAAATCGTGAAAGTGATCGGACGCGAAATTCTCGACTCCAGAGGAAACCCCACAGTCGAGGCGGAGGTTTTTCTGGCGGATGGCAGCGTGGGCAGTGCCGCGGCGCCCTCCGGAGCCTCCGCGGGCGAGAAGGAAGCAGTGGAGCTTAGAGACGGGGAGAAAGCCAGGTATGGCGGCAAGGGCGTCACCAAGGCCGCAGGCAACATCAACGGCGCCATCCGGATCGCAGTAACCAGCCTCGACGCTACACATCAGCGGGCCCTTGATGCCGCCATGCTGGCGCTGGATGGAACGCCCGGCTTCCGAGCGCCAGCGGGCGGCGGCTCCGCGGGAGGCCTTCAGCAGTCCGGCGCGGCGCTCGCCCGGGATGATCTCCCAAAGCTTGCGGCTGACCAGGGTGGCGCCCGACAGCGCGGCCCATTTCACGTCGATCATGTTTCGCGCGAGCCCAAAGGACCGGTCCAGGAGCGCGAACAGGGGCGGAACGTCGAAGGCCTGGATTAGGTTGGTTTGCAGAGACGGCAGCATGTCGGTGATGGAAATCGGAACCACCTTCATGCCGAACTCGCGGTACAGCGTTTCGGCCTCGGGGTCGCTGGCCGAGGTGAACAGCTTCAGCTTGCGCAGATCGTCGGGCAGGCGAACCGGTAACTTGCTAAAGAAATGCACCCAGCCCACGTCGCTCCATTGTCCCCGTAGGAGTCCACGAGCATGGGAATGGCCAGCGCGCCCACTCCCGGCTCGATGTGCGACAGCCCGACTCCGGAAACGCCCACCGCCTGCAACTGGCCGATGCGGGTCTTGCGGATCATCTCACCTCGCCGCCCAGGACTCCCCCGGCATAGATGGAGAGCGAGACCGCGCCGCCGGTGAGCTTGGACCAGTCCTCGCGGGTGCGCTGGAGGATCTGGTGCCAGGGCGAACCCTCGGGTGCGGCGGTGCCGGCCTTGATCCGGATTCTCTGCCCAAAGGCGGCTCCCGCCAGCGCGGCCAGCAAAGCGATGCGCGGAACGCTCATGGTGTCTTTTCTCCGGAGGTGGATTCGGCGGCCAGGAACAACTCGCCGGTCTGGCTCAGCAGCCAGTTGGCGCGGCGCTGGGCGAGCGTGTTTTGGAGGCGGGCCTCGGGGGCGCGGTCCAGATCCAGGGCCAGCGCCTTTTCCAGGGCCGCGCGGAAGCATTTTTCATCCTGGCGCGGAATGCACACCGCTTCGGCGTAGGCCACGTGCGGGCCTCCATGCAGGTCGTTGGAAAGCTCCACGGCCCGCCGGTAGTGCTTCTCGATGGCGGCGAAATCGGGACGGCCGGGCTTGGCCCCGGCGAAGGTCACCAGGAACTCGTGCAGCGAGCCCCCCTGCCAGGATTCGTCCAAAGCCAGCGCACGGCCGGTCAGCGCCTGCACCTCGGGATGCGGGCCAGCATCGAGGCGTCGTTCTTGGACACCGAAATGGTCAGCCCCGGGGCCACCGCGTTCCAGTACAGCAGGGGCACGTCGCGCCCGGAGCCGGCCCGCGCCAGGGCGGCTTGCGGATCGGTGGTCATGCGCGCCGAGATGCCGGGGCTGAGAAGGTCCAGGCCCCTATATCCGTAATGATGCGCGCGAAGACACAGCCGGCGGGCGAGGGCGCGCAGGCGCGCGGCGCCATCCATGTCGGTGGCGGCCAGCACGCCGGCTTCGTGCTGCAAATGGACGTACGAGTAGGTCGCGAATCCCTGGCAGGCAACCTGGAGCAGGCCCTTGTGGCGGGGCGACTCCTCGATCAGGGTCTCGACCAGTTTCAGCCCAAAGGGCAGCGCCGAGCCGACCAAATCGAGGTCCTCGTCCTTCTCGTAGGTGGATCCGCCGGAGGCCAGAGCGTCTCCAACGCGGTTGATGGCGAACCGGCGAACCGAACAGCCGGAAGCAACGAGAATCAGAAGCGAGAGCGACAGGGCA
>JACQZT010000357.1 GCA_016213755.1 Acidobacteriota bacterium
CCCGGCGCGCTCGGGACCGGGCGCGGAGGTGGCGCCCGGCATGCGCGCCTGCCAGCCCGGCGATTCGTCGCCAGTGGGCACCGTCGTGGACGGGATGCGCAAAGTGGTAACCAAGACGCCGTTTTCCGTGATCTGCCGCTGGGAACCGGTCAAGTAGACAGGCGAACGAAGTTCTGATGCGGAGGGAAGGATTAAGGTTATGATTTCATTACGTTCCAGCGTCGCCGTACTGGCGTTGGCCACCGTGCTGCGGGCTCAGCAGCCGGCCCCTCCCCCCGTGGCGGTGCCGCCGGGATTCGGGCCGCGCTTCGATCCCGCAACGCAGCAGCCGGAGACACCGCCCGCCAAATCCGCGCCGGCGCCGCAGACCCAGCCCGCCAAACCCGGCGCCCCGCCGCCCGGCCGCGGTTCGCTGGGCGGGTTCAGTTTGCAGAACGCCTCGCTGGTGGAGGTGGTCGATCAACTGGCCCGGGTCCTCAAAATCAACTACGTGCTGGACCCGCGCGTGAAGGGCGGGGTGATCCTCAACACCTACGGCGAGGTGAAAACCCTGGACCCGCGCGCCCTGCTGGACATGGTGCTGCGCATCAACGGCGCGGCCATGGTTCAGGTGGGCGAGCTGTTCCGCGTCGTGCCGCTGTCCGACGTTTCCCGCCTGCCCCTCAAGCCGCAGGTCGATCCCATGAGCATCGCCGAAGACGACCGGGTGCTGCTCAACCTGATTTTTCTCAAGTATGCGACCGTGGAAGAACTGTCCAAGCTGCTGACCCCCTTCGTCGGCGAGGGCGCGCAGATGTTCAGCTACGCCCCGGCCAACCTGCTGCTCATTCTGGACAGCGGCCGGAATATGCGCCGCACCATGGAATTGATCGGCATGTTCGATAGCGACGCTCTGGCCTCGCAGCGCGTCCGCCTGTTTGAGACCGAACACGGCCGGCCCAGCGACCTGGCCAAGGAACTGGAAGGCATCATGAAAGCCGTCTCGATGGGCGGCAAGTCCAGTACCGTGCATTTCCTGCCCGTCGATCGGATCAACACGCTGGTGGCCATCGCGCCCAACCCGGGAGTCTTCGACGAAGTCGAGAAGTGGCTCAAGAAGCTGGATATCGCCGCCAAGACCACCGCCGGCTCCATCGACAACTACGTCTACCGCGTCAAGTACGGCCGGGCCGAGATGATGGCCGGCGCCCTGATGCAGCTTTACGGCGGGATGGGCATGTATGGCTCCGGCATGGGTGGATATGGCATGGGCGGTTACGGCGGAGGCGGCTACGGCATGGGTGGTTACGGAGGCGGGGGCTACGGCATGGGGGGGTACGGCGGAGGCGGGTACGGTATGGGCGGCTACGGCGGAGGCGGCTACGGCATGGGCGGCTACGGAGGGGGCGGCTACGGCATGGGCGCGCCCATGATGAGCTACCAGCCGGTTCCCTACGCGCCAGGACAAGCCGGCGGCGGAGCGGCGGCCGTTCCCCCGGGAGGAACGGCCGCGGGAGCCACGGCCGCCGACCAAACGGGTATGTACATGGGTGGCGGCGCCTACGGCTACGGTTCGATGGGCCGCATTCCGCGCGTCGTCCCCAACCCCATGGACAACACCCTGCTGATCCAGGGCACGCCGCAGGAGTACGAGCAGATTCTGAAAGTCCTGACCCTGCTGGACGTCGCGCCCCGGCAGGTGCTGATCGACGCCAGGATCTACGAGGTCAGCCTCACGGGCGCGTTTGCCAGCGGCGTGGCGGCGTTCCTGCAAAAGCGAGGCGCCACCTCCGAGGGGAGCGCGTCGCTGTCCACGCGAAGTTTGCTCGGCTCGGCGGCGGGAACCGGCGTGAACCTCACCGCCGGCATGCTGGTGGGGCAGAGCCGGGAGCTGCTGGCGTTCCTGTCGGCCAAGGAAACCTCCTCGCGCGCCAAGGTGATCTCGGCGCCCAGCGTCATCGCCACCGACAGCATCACGGCCAGCATCAACGTGGGCACCGAGGTTCCGACCCTGACCGCCCAGGCCGTGACCGGCGTCCAGTCGGCCGGAAGTTCCCTTTTCGCCAACACGATTTCCAATCGCAACTCCGGCGTCACGCTCAGCATTACCGCGCGCGTCAACCCCAGCGGCATCGTCACGCTGATCATCAACCAGGAGGTCAGCTCGCCCATTGCCCCGGCCGCGGGCGCAATCCAGTCGCCCTCCTTCTCCAAACGTTCGGTTTCGACTCAGGTGACGGTGCAGGACGGCGACACCATCGCCATCGGCGGCATTATTAACGAAAGCAGCACCTTGAGCACCGCGGGCATCCCCATTCTCCATCGCATCCCGGTATTGGGCGCGGCCTTCGGCAACCGTTCCACCACCAAGGAGCGCACCGAACTGGTGATCTTCATGACGCCCCGCGTGATTTACGACACCTCCCAGATCACCGAGGCCAGCGACGAGATAAGATCCAGATTGAAGCGCTTGCGGAGTCTGGTGAAGGAATAGAGGGCGGCGGCAGGGTCCCTCGATCCTGGGCCGCAACTTGAGTGCCTCAACAGGGTTACAAGTCCAGTGGCACCATGGCCATGAAAAGAACGCTCTTATTGTCTCTCCTGGCGGCGCTCGCCCCGCTTTGTTTCGCCCAAGTTGACGTCGGCAGCGGCGCGCCGAACGACACGATCCGGCAGGGGTTCGTTTCGGCCTTCAACCGGGGCATTTTCCCCTCCCTGGTCAAGCTGCCGCCGATTGCCGACGTCAGAACCTACGGTTCCGCCCCCGGCTATATCCAGGAATTCAATGAGCTGAACGGCACGGGCAAGCTGGCTCTGATCCGGGCCCACGGTAACGCGACTCCGGTTTCGGAGGGAGATCCGGCGACCGACGTCTTCCAGGTCTGGGCGGCTCTGTACGCCTACTATGGCTCGGTAGGAGTGGCTACGGCCGGCTACCCGATCCGGGATACGAACTTCTGCCCGGCGGTCGCCAACAACACCTGCACCTACCAGCATTTCGACAGGAACTACGCTCTGTTCGTATATGGTCTGGCGACCACCCTGGGCACGAACTTCTACACCCGGGATCCTTACTACAGCGCCTGGCTAACGGCCGGCGGGGTATCCGGTCTGGGGCCGGCCACCAGCAACGAGCAGAGCGTCACCTCGGTCGCGGGGACCCGCGCTACTTTGCAGGCTTTCACGCAGGGAGCGTTCTACAACATGACCAGCGGCACCCTGACGGGACGCCTGCTGACCGTGAAAGCTCCCATCTACGCCCTGTATCTGTCCAGCGGCGGGCACACCGGTTCCTTCGGTTTTCCGACCTCCGATGAGATCACGCTGGCCGACGGCAGGAAGAGGCAGAGCTTCGAGCGCGGCTCCCTCGAGTACACGCCCGGACAGCCGCCGGTTTACTACTACCCGGTCAGCAGCCTCTCGCTGAGCGTGTCCGCGTCCGCGGTGCGCCTGAACGCGGGCGCCACTCTGACAGTAACGGCCCGCGCCTTTGCGCCCAACGGGACGGAACTGACGGACCGGCCGATCTCCTGGTCCACTTCCAACGGCCGCGTAGCCACGGTCACTGCCGCGGGGGCGGTGGCCACCATCACCGCCGTGGGGGGAGGCAACGCCATTATCGCCGCCACCACGGAAGGGAAGACGATCTCGCTCTCGGTTTTCGTCACCGCTCCCTGCTGCAACGTGGGCGAAGGCGCGCCCAACGGGACCATCACGCAGACATTCCTGGATGCCGTCACACGCAACAACCTAAGTCTGCGTTTGCCCGCGCAGGACCCCGTGCGCCGCCTGGGCGAGGGCTACGTGCAGGAATTCCTGGATGCCAATCCAGCTTCCACCGCCCGATACCTGCTGGCCAAGCCCGACCGCCTGGCCGCGGTCTTCGTCGTGGCCGGCGACCGCCTGGCGCGCTACACCCAGTTGGGCGGGCCGGCGGGCCGCCTGGGCTACCCGATCTCGGATGCGACCGCCGCCGGGCGGCAGCTTTTCGATGCCGGCGTGGCTCTGGCTGGCGCCCCACTGCGCCTGGTGACCGGCGCCATTTTGAGTGAGTGGTTCACGCTTGGGTACGAAACCGGCCCGGCCGGGCTCCCGGTCGCCGAGGGCACGCAGTTTTTCACCTTCACGGCGACCGGCGGCAGCGCGCAGGCGTTTCAGAACGGCGCCATTTACGCCGCTCAGACCGGGTCCCTGACGGGCAAAGCCTTCTTTGTCGGCGGCTTGATCGCCGCCCGCTACGCCGCCCTGAGCGGGCCGGCCGGCCGGCTGGGGATGCCCGCCGGCGACGAGTACGCGCTGGAAGGACGGCGCCGGCAGGAGTTCGAGGGCGGCTTTATCGAGTACGCGCCGGGCGACAGCGCGGCGCGCGAAACCGAGCGCGCGCGGCGTCCCTCCGTAAGCGCTACTCCCACCGTGGTCGTGGCCGGCAGCCGGGTGCGGCTGGCGATCGGCGGGTTTGAGCCCGACCGCACGCTGCGCGTGACCATGACCGGATCCTCCGAATTCCAGGTGAACACGCAAACCGGCGCTTTCAGTTGGGAAACCTTCATCCCGCTCAACGCCGCCAGTTCGGCCGCCACGGTGCGCGCCTCCGACGGGGCGGGCGCGACGGCCGAAGGGACCTTCGCCATCCGCGCCCTGGCGGACGCGCGCCTTCAGCTTTCGAAGGTGAGCGGCGACATGCAGGTCGGCGCGCCGGGCGGCCTGGCGCCGCAGCCGCTGCGGGTCTCGGTGCGCGACGAAAACGGCAGTCCGGTCGCCGGCATGGCAGTGGCCTTCAACGCCTCCCCGGGCGCGCAAGTGACGCCCGCCTCCGCCGTCACCAACGCGCAGGGAGAGGCCCAGACCGCTTTCCGCCTGCCTTCCCTGGAAGGCTCCGCGCTGGTCACCGCCGAAGCCGCCAAACAGGTGGTCACTTTCAGCGGCCGGGCCGCCGCGACGTCCTTGCGGGACTTTCCCAAGTTCACTCAGAGCCTCGAAACTCCGCTGGGCAGCGGCTCGGCAACCATCTCGCAGGACGGGGCCTTGCTGACGGCTGCGGCGGCAGTGCTCCGCTATCACCAGAACCGCGGCGAACTGCTCTCCGCCAGCGGGGCCGCCGAACCGGGGTTGCTCAACCAGTTCCTGACCAGTTTCTGCGCTCTGGACGCCGAGGGGAATTCTCTTTGTGACGGTTTCCTGACCATCCCCGGCCGACCCGAGCAGATCGTGAACCTGTGGCGCCTGGGCGCCTTTGCGGGCGCCGCGCTGGACGTGATTGCCGAGCCGCCCACCGAAGCCGCCGTGCGCGACGCATTGGCGCAGGGCTTCCCCGTGATCGCGGCTCTCTCGCTGACGGCTGACGGCCAGCCGGCCGGTTCCCACTTCGTGGTCGCGACCGGCATCGCCGCCAACGCCTGGACCCAGATTCAAGACCCGAACCCGGCCCTGAACCGCCAAACGCTGGGCGACTACCTGCTTGGCTTCCAGGCCGGCGGACGGCAGTGGAAAGCGACCCTGACCGGCGCGCTGCGCCTGGCGCCGCAAAGCGTCGCGCAGCCGGGCTTCCTGCTGACCAGCTCGTCGTCCACGCTGGAAGTCGGCTCGCCGGCCGGCCCGTGCGGGGTCACCTTCGAGTTTCCGGCCGCTCCGGCCCGGCCGGCGGGCGCGCTCCCGGCCTCGGCGGGCATGTTCCGCTTCCGCGCCTGCAACGGCGCGCAGCCGCTGTATCAGCTCGACATGAGCGGCAGCGGGGTGGTGCAGCGCGCATCGCGGACCGATTGGAGCGATCCCGGCGGGCAGATGGACCGGACCGCCGGCGCCGGCGGGTCCTTTGCGCTGACCCGCCCGGCCACGCTATGGCGCGCGGCTCCGCTCATCCTGGCGCTGGCCGCCGGCGGCGTGGTGAATGCCGCCAGCCAGACGCCCGCGCTGGCCCCGGGATCCCTGGTTCAAATCGCCGGCGCCGGACTCTCCGGAAGTTCCGGGCCAACCCGGGCGGACCTCGATGGGCAGCCGCTCACCCTGCTCCTCAAGCAATCTTTCCAACTGACCGCTCAACTGCCGCTGGACCTTCCGCCGGGCCGGCGTTCGTTGCGCGTCGAGTCCCCTTTCGGCAGCGCCGAGCAGACGCTGGAGGTGGCCGAAACCGCTCCGGCGATCTTCCAGTCTGCCAACGCCGTGCTCAACCAGGATGGAAGCGTCAATTCTCCCGTCGCGCCGGCACGGCGGGGACAGATCATCGTCGTTTACTGCACCGGGCTCGGCGCGGTGGACCGCCAGGGCGCCCTGTCGCGGGCGCGCGTGGCGGTGACCGTGCTTCTGAACGGCGCCGAGCTGACGCCGGCTTTCGCCGGCCTGGCCCCCAACCTGCCCGGCGTCTACCAAGTGAACGTGGTTGTGCCGGGCTCCACGCCGCCGGGCCTGGACCAGGAACTCCGCCTGCGCCAGCAGGGGGCGGAGAGCAATCCGGCGGCGGTTTCCATTCAATAGACCTAACAGCACCATGCCCCGCGCCGCACCGGCGCGCCGTGCGGGAGTCCCCGGAGAAGGTGCTCGCGGCCCGTGCAGGTGGCCAGG
>JACQZT010000354.1 GCA_016213755.1 Acidobacteriota bacterium
AGGCGGCCTATGCGCGCCAGAAAGGGGAGTTGCTCGAGCAGGCCAGCCGAAAGGTCAACTCGACGCGATATCTGCTCCGCATGGCGAAGGACCTCAAGCTGATGTCGATGGACGCCTACGGATTCAGCGCCGAGAAGCTGGATGAGATTGGCCGGATGGTGGGCGGCTGGAGCAAAGCGGCGGCGAAACCATGAAGCGAGCGGGCAACCTGTGGCCGGAGTTAACGAGTTTCGCCAATCTGCTCGCCGCGGCGGAGGCGGCCGCGGCGGGCAAACGGAAGCGGCCGGATGTCGCGGCGTTTCTAATGGATCTGGAACCGGGATTGATGCAGTTGCGGCGCGAGTTGCTGGATGGCAGCTACCAGCCGGGGCCCTACCGAACGTTCACGATTCTGGATCCCAAGCCGCGGCGGATCTCGGCTGCGGCATTCCGGGACCGGGTGGTGCACCACGCATTGACCAACATCCTGGAGCCGATTTACGAGCGCCGCATTTCGAAGAACTCCTTCGCGTGCCGGGCCGGGAAGGGGACGCACAAGGCTCTGGCAGTGGCGCGAGAGGGAGCGCGCAGATTTGCCTATGTGCTCAAGCTGGACGTGCGCAAGTACTTCGCTTCCATCGATCACCAGATTCTCAACGCGAAACTCGAGCGGGCGATCAAGTGCAGGCCGACCCTCGGACTGGCAGGGCGGATCATCGCCGCATCGAATCCTCAAGAGGAAGTGATTCGGTATTATCCGGGCGACAATCTGTTCACACCGTTCGAGCGCAGGCGCGGGCTGCCGTTGGGCAACCAGACATCCCAGTTCTTCGCGAACGTCTACCTGGATGGACTGGACCGGCTGATCGATGAGAAACTGCGGCCGGGCCTCTGGGCCCGCTACGTGGACGACCTGGTGCTGTTCGACGGGGACAAGCGGCGGTTGCGGCTGATGCGCGAGGCGGTGGACGAGGAGTTGAGCGCGGCGCGGCTGACCATACATCCGGGCAAGTCCAGAATTCACCGCTGCGCGGATGGCGTGACCTTTCTGGGCTGGCGGCTGTTTCCCGGCCGTGCGCGGCTGGCGCGGGACAACGTCGTCCGGTTTGGGAGGCGGATGAAGCGGCTGCAGCGGGACTTTGCCGCTGGGTGTATTGAATGGGATGAGGTGCAACAGAGCGTCCGGGCGTGGATCGCGCATGCGTCCTTCGGCAATACTTCGGTATTGCGCGAGCGGATGTTCGAGCGGTTCGCGTTCGACAGGGGCGCGCGGCCATCGCGTGCGGGGGGCGTCCTTCAACAATGAAGCGAGGAACCTGCGCGCCGCCAGCCGTAACAGGAACGAGCCCGGCAACAGGAACAACAACACCGGGTTTCGGTGCGTCCGGGATGTGGAACGGAGAAGCCGCGGGCTTCTTCGAGTGGCGGGAGCCGGCCAGGTTACGGCCGAACCGGGCGTGCCCTTCCACTTCCGGGCCGCGCGCCTGACGCGTACTCCGCGCTTCGGAGACGGCGTCGAACAGTAAGAGAGGCCCGGCCCCGTGGTAGCGTCAGGCGAAGCGGGGCCGGACCGCGGGATAGCGTGGCGGCCGGCAGGAGTCCCTCTACCCCGCCCGCCTCTTAATCCGGAAGTGATAAATCAGCGCGCCGGTGACCACGGTCAGCACCGCGGCGCTCGAGATCTTCGGCTCCAGCCAGAAGCCGATGACCGCGGTCCACAGGCCGATCAGCAGGAACAGGGACGGCATCAGGGGCCAGGCGAAGCTGACCACGCGGAGCTTCTGCCATTCGGGCCGGCGGCGGAAGATGAATAGCGAACTCACCGCCATTACGGCGAAGAAGTTGAGGGTGTAGCCGAAGTACTGGAGCAGGTTGGCGAAGGGCGTCAGGGTCAGGAGCATGGCGCACAGGCCCTGGCACACGATGGCGACCACCGGCGTGTGCCAGCGGCGGTTCACGCGGGCGGCGACGGCAAAGAAAGCCTTGTTCTTGGCCATGGCGTAGTAGACGCGCGGTCCGATGGTGACCATGGCGTTCACGGTCGAGACCAGCGACAGGGCCATCAGCGCGCTGTAGAGGCCGGCGATGCCGGGACCGAACAGCCGCCTGGCCGCCAGCGAGCCGATGGCCACCACCCCCTTCATGTCCTCCAGCGGTGCGCCGTAGATGAACACCATGTTCAGGCCCACGTAGATGGCCGTCACCAGCACGGTGCCGATGGTCAGCGCGATGGGCAGCGTGCGCGCGGGCTGGCGCAGTTCCTCGGCCACGTAGGTGGCCGCGTTCCAGCCGCTGTAACTGGCGTAGATGAAAAACAGGCTGATGCCGAATTGAAGATACAGGGGCGTGGTGGAAGTCCGCGCGGCGGGCATGGAGAAGTGCTGCCAGTTCCCCGTGCCCAGCCAGAAACCGAAGGCCACAAAGCTCAGCACCACCACCAGCTGTGTCGTGGTGAGCACGTTCTGGATTTTGGCCACGCGGCTCACGCCGAAGAAATTCAGCAGCGTGAACGTCGCGATCAGCCCGCAGGCCAGAAGCTGCGCCCCTCCGAAGCGCAGTCCCAGCGTCCCGGAACCGACCAGGTACGGGGAATTGGCCGGATCGGCCCAGGGGAAGAAAAAGGCCAGATAGCTCGCAAAGGCCAGCGAAGCCGCCGCAATGGGCGCCGAAAAGCCCGCCAGGAAGGAGACCCAGCCATCCACGAAACCCCAGGTGGGGCCGAAGGCGCGCGTCAGGTACACATACTCGCCGCCGGAACTGGGAAAGTTGATGCCGAGCTCGGAATAGCAGAAGGCGCCGGCCAGCGCCGCGATCGCGCCGGCCACCCAGATGAGCAGCACCATCGAGGGGCTGCCGAGGTCGCCGGCCAGGAAGCCCGTGGTGGTGAAGATGCCCACCCCGATCATGTTCGAAACCACCAGCGCCGTGGCGCTGACGATTCCCAGTTGCCGGAGCAGGGCGGGTTTGTCTTGGGAGGAAGTCACGATGGACATTGTACGCTACAAGACCTACCATGCGGGTATGGCGCTTGCCGTCCTCTGGGCCCTGGTTGCCGCGCTGGGTGCGGATCCCTACGCCGCGCGGCGCGAGAACATGGTCCGCGTCGACATCCAGGAGCGGGGCGTCGGCGACGCGCGGGTGCTGGCCGCCATGCGCGCCACCCCGCGCCACTTGTTCGTTCCAGCAGAGCTGCGCTCGCGGGCGTACGACGACTACCCGCTGCCCATCGGCGCGGACCAGACCATCTCGCAGCCCTACATCGTGGCCTACATGAGCGAGTTGCTGCGCACCGCGCCGGACCAGACGGCGCTGGAGATCGGAACCGGCTCGGGCTACCAGGCGGCCGTCCTGAGCCTGCTGGTGAAAGAGCTTTACACCCTCGAGATCGTGCCCGAACTGGCGCGCTCGGCCGCCGAGATGTTCCAGCGGCTGGGCCTCAAGAACGTGTTCTCGCGCCAGGGCGACGGCTACAGGGGCTGGCCCGAGAAGGCGCCCTTCGACCGGATCCTGCTGACCGCCGCGCCGCCCGAAGTCCCGCCCGCGCTGCTGGAGCAATTGAAGCCCGGCGGGCGGCTGGTGGCGCCGGTCGGCGCGGGGCCGTTCGCGCAGGAGCTCGTGGTCGTCGACAAGATGAAAGACGGCCAGCTCAAGCGCCGGCGCGACATCCCGGTGCGGTTCGTGCCCATGGTCAAGGGCCGGAAGTAAGGCGCACGGGGGCTTCTCACGCCCCGGCCAAATAGTGTATATTGCACAAGTGCGGGGAATCCGGAGAAGGGGCTCCGGCCTGCCAGGGGTGAGGAATCTGTATGTCGAACAGGGGAAGCAGTACCGTTCTTTCATGCCTGCTCGTCGGTCTGACGTTCGCGGGCCAGGTCTTGGCTCAAACCGTTTCGGGCACCATTTCAGGCGCCGTCACCGATCCATCCAACCAGGTTGTCGCGGGCGCCAGCGTCACGCTGACCAACGAGCGGACCAGGGAATCGCGCACCGGGACGACCAATGAAACGGGTGTATTTGTCTTCCCGGCTCTTCCGCCCAGCGCGTACTCGCTCAAGGTGGAAGCCGGCGGTTTCAAGTCGATGCAGCGCACCGGCATGGTGCTGAGCGCCAACGAGCGTCTCTCGGTGGGCGAGATCCAGCTCACCATCGGCGCCGTGACGGAGACCGTCAGCGTGGTGGCCCAGGGCATCGCCGTGCAGACCACCACGGCCGAGCACTCGGCCATGATCACGCCCGACCAGATGTCCAACATGATGACGCGCGGCCGGGACGTGGTTTCACTGCTGCGCCTGCTGCCGGGCGTGACGTACGGCACCGACCCGGTCACTCTGGGCGGCTCCTACGGCACCGACACGCCCAATATCGGCGGCACACCCAACAGCTACAACCAGATGACGCTGGACGGCCTGGTCAGCAACGACATCGGAACTCCCAGCGTCTTCTCCGCGCCCATCAGCATCGACGCCATTGGCGAGGTCAAGGCGCTGCTGAACAATTACCAGGCCGAGTACTCGAGCAACGGCGGAGCGGTGATCAACGTCGTCACCAAGTCGGGCACCAAGGACTATCACGGAGGCGCTTACTGGTACAAGCGCCACGAGATGTTCAACGCCAACACCTTCTTCAACAACCTCAATAACGTCCCCAAGGTGATGTACCGTTACAACACGCTGGGCTTCACCATCGGCGGGCCAATCTACATCCCGGGCAAGTTCAACCGCAACAAGAACTGGATCTTTGGCTTCTATAACCTGGAGGACTGGAAGATCCGCGACCCGCGCGGCCTGCAACAGGTAACCACGCCCACGGCGCTGGAACGCGCCGGCGACTTCTCCCAGACCCTCGACGTGAGCGGCAGGCTGATCGCCATCCGGGATCCTCAGACCGGGCAGCCGTTCCCGGGCAACGTCATTCCCGCCAACCGGATCAACAAGAACGGCGTGGCGCTGATGAACATTCTGCCCCGGCCTAACTTCACGGACCGGAACGTAAGCAAGGGCAACTACAACTACCTGTTCCAGGAAAGCGTGGTCAACCCCAAACGCACCAACCTGTTCAAAGTCGACTTCGTGCCTTCGGACAAGGACCGGATCTCGGTGCGCGGCTCGTGGTGGTTCTCCGACCAGCAGGGCTACAACGTCGCCGGCGGGGCCTCGGCCTGGGGGCTGTTCAAGCAGTGTTACTGCTTCACCGAGCAGGGACTCACGGTGAGCTACACGCGCATTTTCAGCGCCATGATCGTCAACGAGTTCACCGGCGGGGCGCGCCAGAACGTCGAGCGCTGGAGCGAGGTGGGGGGACAGGACGAACTGAACAAGGTCTACCGCTCGACCCGCGGCTTCACCGCCGGGCAGTGGCGCCCGCAGATCAACGCCCAGGGCATCATTCCCCGCGTCTCCTTCGGCGGAGTCCCCAGCAGCGCCGACATCACCTACGACGACCGGCTCCTGACCGGCGGCGCCGACGCCACTTTTACCTTCAACGACAACCTGACCCTCATCCGCGGCCGCCACTCGATCAAGGCCGGCGTAGCCATCACCCGCATCCGCAACTACGAGGGCGAGCAGAGCGTCTTCAGCGGAACCTTCGCCTTCGCGCGGGACACCAACAACCCGCTGGACTCCAACTGGGCCTACTCGAACGCGGCACTCGGGAACTTCCAGAACTACCGGGAGGCCACTAACCGATTCGGGGCCAACATGCGGCAGGGCTTCGCCGAGTGGTTCGCGCAGGACAACTGGAAGGTAAACCGCCGGCTGACCGTGGACTTCGGCTTGCGTTTCAGTTGGTTCAATAATATGTACGCTCGCTACGACGGACAGCAGGCGCTGCTGGCGCTGGACCGCTACGACGCGGCCAAGGCGCCGGCACTCTATCGTCCGGCCTTCGATGCCAGCCGCAGGCGGATGGCCCAGAACCCGCTCACCGGGGAATTCGCGCCCGCCGTGATGATCGGCGCGTTTGTCACCGGCAGCGGGGATCCTGCGCCGGGCGGGGTGGTGTCCGGCGACAAGAGCTACCCGCGCGGATGGATCAACCAGCAACCCGTGAAGGTGGGGCCGCGGCTAGGCGTGGTCTACGACCCGTTCGGGAAGGGCAAGACCGCCATCCGCCTGGGCGCCGGGATTCTGTATAACATGCGCGTCAGCCGGTGGAACGCGACTTCCAAGATCCCGCCGGCCACCTTCACTCCCATTACTTACTACGGCAACCTGGATACCTTTCTGCAAAGCGCCAGCGTGCTGTTCCCCAGCGGAACCAACAGCTTCAACCGGAACAACAAGGTGCCCGCGGTCTACAACCTGACGCTGGGAGTCCAGCACGAGATCGGCTCCGCAACCTTGCTGGACGTCTCCTACGTCGGGGCCCTGGGCCGCCGGATTACGCAGACCAAGAACCTGAATACCCTGCCTTACGGCGTTCGCTTCCTGCCGCAAAATGCCGATCCGACCTCGCCCGGCAGGCCGCTGCCGGACGACTTCCTGCGGCCCATGCCAGGCTACTCCGGCATCACCTTCTCCGACAACGCCTACTCCTCCAACTACCATTCCCTGCGGGTGGCCGTCAACCGGCGCTACGCCAAGGGGGTGCAGTTCGGCGCCGCCTACACCTATTCGAAGCGCATGGAATACGCGGGGATCCCCATGTACCAGCCGCTGCGGGTGTGGAGCTACGGCAAGTCCGGCGCCGACCAGACGCACAATCTGGTGCTCAACTACATGTGGGACCTGCCGCGAGCCAGCAAGCTCGTGGACCACGCACTGGTGCGCCACGCTTTCGACAACTGGCAGATCTCGGGCATCACGGCGTTCGTCAGCGGCCAGCCGAGCGGGGTGGGTTTCAGCACCGTAGATGGGACCGACATCAACGGCGGCGGCGACGGCACCCGCATCATCGTCACCGGCAAGGCCCCACTGCCGCACGGCGAGCGGAGTTTCGATCGCTGGTTCAACACTTCCGTCTTCGCCCGCCCGCCGATGGGCAGTTCAGGCAACGCGCCCAGGGACGTTTTTCGCGGACCCGGCCACAATAACTGGGATCTCTCGCTGGTGAAGCGGTTCCCGCTCGCCAGCGAAGCCCGCAGCTTCCAGTTCCGCTGGGAGCTGTACAACGCCTTCAACCACACCCAGTATTCGGGCGTGGACTCGACGGCGCGCTTCGACCTGCAAGGCAACCAGGTCAACGCGCGCTTCGGCCAGGTGACCGGGACGCGCTCGGCCCGCGTCATGCAGGTCGCGCTGCGGTTCACGTTTTAGGCCCGTCCTGACGGTTCCTGACGCTCGCGGCCCGGTTACCGGCCCTTCCAAGTGCTTAACCGTTTAGGGGGCTGACCACCGCTTGCTTACGCGCGCGGACACCGTTGCCGATTACCCGGTTTTCATGTGGGCGGGTGATGCGCCGCCGGATCGGGGGCTGTCTTCACACACTGTTAACACGCCCGTCCCCGGCCGGGGGTAACGTTTGCAGCGCGGGGATCACCTTAACCTGCAGTGCTGAGGCCGAGGTCTTGATGAGATTCCCCACATTTCTGCTCCTGGTAACCGCAGTCCTGTCGGCCGCCGAGCATCGCGGCATGGTGAAATCGGGCAACCTCCCGATTCCGGGCGCTAGCATCGCGGCGGCCAAGGGCGAACGCAAGGTTGCCGCCACGACAGACGAAGCCGGCCGCTACGGTCTGGAGGGCCTGGAGTCCGGTCCCTGGATGGTCGAGGTGGAGATCTTCGGCTTCGAGAAGCAGCGCCGCGAGGTGTTCGTGGGCGCCGAGGCGGAGTTGCCCGCCTTTGACCTGAAGCTTTCCACCGGGGCGCCCGTTGCCGCGGCTGCCCCTGCCGCCGCATTTCAGCAGCTCGGGGTCAACCAGACCGCCTCCAATGAGATCCTGGCGGCGCTCAACGGGCCTTCCATGCCCGAAACGCCGCCGGCCGAACTGAGCGCCAACGCCACCGAATCCTTCCTGGTCACCGGCAGCTTGAGCCGCGGGCTTCAGGCGCCGCAGGACGAGCCTTTCGGCGGCGGCATGTTCGGCGGCGGGCTGCGTCCCGAAACGCAGAGCGTGTTTGGAATGCCCGGCGGCCCCTCCGGGGAAGGTCCTTCGGTGGAGCGACAGGGCGGCCCCCCGATGATGGAGGGCGGGCGGATGGGTCCGGGTGGCCCGGGCGGCCCGGGTAGCATGAGTGGCCCGGGCGGCATGCGAGGTCCCGGCGGCGGGCCGATGATGGGTGCCGGCCGAGGGGGCCCGGGCGGCGGCCGTGGAGGTCCGGGCGGCGGCGACCGCGGCGGCCGCGACCCGCGCTCGGCCGGCGGCGACCGGCGTCCCCCCTGGCTCGCCCAGGCCGGCACAAGCCGCTTCGGCAACCGCGCCAGCCGCGGCCGCGAAACCATCCGCGGCGGGGCTTCGTTCAGCCTGCGCAACTCGGCGCTCGACGCGCGGTCGTTTTCGCTCACCGGCCAGACCCTGCCCAAGCCCTCCTACGCGCAGTCGCGCTTCAGCCTCATGGCGGGCGGGCCGCTGCACATCCCCAAGCTGCTTCAGGACGACAAGACGTTCTACTTCGTCAACTACTCCGGGTCGCGCAGCCGCAATCCTTTCGACAGCGTTTCCACACTTCCCTCGGCGCTGGAACGGGCCGGCGACTTCTCGCAGTCCGTCATTCAGGGACCGGTTTCGATCTTCGATCCCTCCGGCCGCCTGCCCTTCGCTGGCAACCTGGTTCCCGCCAGCCGGTTCAACTCCGCCTCCCGGGGCTTGGTGGCCTTCCTCCCCCTGCCGAATCTCCCCGGGCAAGTCCGGAACTACCAGATCCTTACTTCCAACCCGCAGAATTCGGACAGCGTCGGAGTGCGCCTGAACCGCGGCTTCGGCCGCCGCGACCGCTTTGCGCTGGGCTACAACTTGCAGCGGCGCGCCGGTGAATCCACGCAACTGTACGGCTTTCGCGATTCTTCGAGCGGCCGAGGGCAGAGCGCCGATCTCAGTTGGACGCGCACCTTGCACCGGGGGCTGGTCAGCACTCTGCGCTCGAGTTTCAGCCGCAACCGCAGCCAGGCGCTGCCCTTTTTCGCCAACGGCCCCGACGTGGCCGCGCAACTGGGAATCGCCGGCGCATCCGGCAACCCGCTCAGCTACGGTCCGCCCAACCTCTCCTTCACCAACTTCGGCGGTCTCAGCGACGGCAGTCCCTCCCAGCGCAGCGACCAGACCCTGAGCCTGAACGAGGGGCTGCTCTACTCGCGCGGCAAGCACAACATGCGCTTCGGCTTCGAGATCCGGCGCACGCAATCCAACAGCGTTTCGGACCAGAACGGCCGCGGCACGTTCACTTTCACCGGACTCTCCACCAGCGCCCTGGACGAGCGCGGCCAGCCGCTGGCCGCCACCGGTTTCGACTTCGCCGACTTCGTGCTCGGGCTTCCCCAGTCCAGTTCCGTCCGCTTCGGCGGCAGCGACGTCTACTTCCGCGGCGCGGCTTACAACCTTTTCCTTCAGGACGACTTTCGCGTGCGGCCCAACTTCAGCGTCAACCTGGGCCTGCGTTATGAATTCCTGCCCCCGCTGCGCGAAAAATACAACCGCATGGTAAACCTCGACATCGCGCCCGGCTTCACCGGCGTGGCCGTGGTTCTGCCCGAAACCGCGGGACCGTACACGGGCGTGTTCCCGGCGGGGCTGGTGGATCCCGACCGCAACAACCTGGCGCCGCGCATCGGCATCGCCTGGAAGCCCGTCCCCAAGCGCCCGCTTCAGGTGCGCGGCGGCTACGGAGTCTACTTCAACGGCTCGGTCTACAACCAGGCCGCCAACCGCATGGCCCAGCAGCCGCCCTTCTCCAAATCCGCATCGCTGGTCACCAGCCTGGCGCGCACGCTGACCCTGCAAAACGGCTTCGCCTCCGCCCCTTCCACCCAGATCACCAACACTTTCGCCATCGATCGCGGCTATCGCGCCGGCTACGCCCAGACCTGGAACCTCTCCCTTCAGCAGGAACTGCCGGGCTCGCTGGTGGCGGAGCTGGGATACCTGGGCACCAAGGGCACGCGGCTCGACATCCAGCGCCAGCCCAACCGCGCCGCGCCCGGCTCGCCGCTCACCGCCGAGCAGCGCCGCCAGATCGGCAATGCCACCGGCTTCACCTACGACAGCTCGGAGGGCAACTCCGTTTATCACGCCGGGCAGTTGCGGCTCAGCCGGCGCTTCCGCCGGGGCGTTTCAGTCAACGCGCTGTACACCTACGGCAAGTCCATCGACAACGTCTCCACTTTCGGCGGCGGCGGCGCGGTGGTGGTGCAGGACGACAAAAACCTGCGCGCCGAGCGCGGCCTGTCCAGCTTCGATCAGCGCCACACGCTCAACCTTTCCTGCATGCTCACGTCGCCTTACGGCGAAGGCTCGGCTCGCGCCGCCACGCACACCTTCGCGGGCCGGCTGTTGGCCAGTTGGAGCCTCATGGGCGGTCTGACCTTCCGTTCCGGGTCGCCCTTCACGGCCACCGTCCTGGGCAACCGCGCCGACTCGGGCGGCACCGGCACGGTGGGCAGCAGCCGGGCCGATTCCACCGGGCTGCCGGTTCTGGCCGGGACCGGGTTCTTCAATCCGCTGGCCTTCACGCTGCCGCCCGCCGGCCGTTACGGCAACGCCGCGCGCAACACCATCCCGGGTCTGGGTCAGGGTTCCATGAACGCCTCCCTGGGCCGGGGCATCTCGCTTGGCGAGCGCCGGCGTCTGGACATCCGCGTCGAGAGCGGCAACCTCCTCAACCAGGTCAGCTTCACCCGGGTGGGGACCACGGTGAACTCTTCCAGCTACGGGCTGGCCACCGCGGCGGGCAACATGCGATCGGTGAACGTGAACTTGAGATTGCGATTTTAGGAGACTCATCATGAAGCCATTAATGTTCGTCCTCTGTCTCAGTCTCCTGGACGCGCAACAGCCTGTGCCCACGGTCAAGTTCTCCGTGACCAGCCAGCTTGTGGTGGTCAACGTTAGCGTCCGCGACCGCTCCGGCCGGCCTATCGAGGGGTTGCAGGCCAAGGACTTCACCATCCTTGAAGACGACAAGCCGCAGAAGATCTCGGTCTTCGAGCATCAGCAACTGGAAAGCGAGCCGGAGCCTGCCCCCGCGCCCCGGCCCGCCATGGCTGCGGACCGCGCGCCGCGGATCACGCCTTCCACGCCGGGCCAGGTCCGCTTCAAGGACCGCCGTCTGCTGGTGCTGTTTTTCGACTTCTCCTCGATGCCGCCGGAAGACCAGTTGCGCGCGCAGAAGTCGGCCGTGGATTTTCTGGACCGCCAGATCACTCCCTCCGACGTGGTGGCCCTAATGTCCTTCACCAGCCGCCTGCAAGTGCTGCAAGACTTCACCCAGGACCGCGACCGGCTCAAGGAGATCATCCAGTCCTTCCGCATCGGCGAAACCAGCGAACTGGCCGAGGAAGCGCCGGCCGGCGAGGACGAAGATGGCATCGACACCGGCGCCGCGTTCACCGCCGACGAGACCGAGTTCAACATCTTCAACACCGACCGCAAGCTGACCGCGCTCGAATCGGCCGTGCGCATGCTGACCTCGCTGCCCGAGAAAAAGGCGCTGGTGTACTTCTCCAGCGGTGTGGGCCAGACCGGGACCGAGAACCAGGCGCAGTTGCGCTCCACGGTCAACGCGGCCATTCGCGGCAACGTCTCCTTCTACCCCATCGACGCGCGCGGCTTGGTGGCCTCGGCGCCCGGGGGCGACGCTTCTCAGGGTTCGGCGCGCGGCACGGGCATCTTTTCCGGCCAGTCGCAGCGCCAGCGGCGGGAGCGCTTCAACAACCAGCAGGAGACGCTCTTCACCCTGGCCGCCGACACGGGCGGCAAGGCGCTGCTGGATTCCAACGACCTGTCGCTGGGCATCGTGCAGGCGCAGAAGGACATTTCCAGCTATTACATCCTGGCCTACTACAGCGCCAACCCGGCTCAGGACGGCCGCTACCGCCGCATCAAGGTGCGTTTGGAATCGCAGCCCCAAGCCAAGCTCGATTTCCGCTCCGGCTACTTCGCCTCCAAGCAGTTCAGGGACTTCAACGCCACCGACAAGGAGCGCCAGTTGGAAGAGGCGCTGCTGCTCGGCGACCCCTTCACCGACCTCACCCTGGCGCTCGAATTGGACTGGTTCCGCCTGGCGCGCGACCGTTATTTCATCCCCCTGTCGGTGAAGATCCCCGGCTCGCAAATTGAACTGGCGCGCAAGAAGGGCGTCGAGGAGACCGAACTGGAATTCATCGGCCAGGTGCGCGACGGCCAGGGACGGCTGGCCGCCACCGTGCGCGATGCCATCAAGGTCAAATTGCGCGGCGGCACCGCCGGCAAGTTGAGCCAGCGAAGTCTCTACTACGACACCGGCTTCACCCTGCCGCCCGGCTCCTACACGCTGAAGTTCCTGGCCCGCGAAAACGAAACCGGCAAACTGGGCACGTTTGAAACCAAGTTCGCCATTCCGGACCTGGCCGCGCAGACCTCCTATCTGCGCCTCAGTTCCGTGGTCTGGGCCAGCCAGCGCGAGCCGCTTTCGGCCGCCGTCGGCGTCGCCGAGCGCAACCGCCGGCGGCTGGCCACTCACCCGCTGGTCAAAGACGGGCGGAAACTGGTTCCCAGCATCACCAAGGTCTTTCGCAAGGACCAGAACCTGTTCGTCTACCTCGAGGTGTACGACGCCGCCACGGACCCGGCCCGCAAATCGCTCAACCTGGCCGCCACGGTGAGCTTCTTCAAAGGCCAGGTCAAAGCCTTCGAAAGCGAGCCCCTGCGCGTGACCCAGCCCCCCGCCGGCCGCCTGCAATCGGCCCCTCTCGAATTCCAGGTGCCGCTCGCCAAGCTCCAGCCCGGCGACTACACCTGCCAGGTCAACGTAGTCGACCAAACCGGCACGCGATTCGCCTTCGCCCGCTCCCCGCTGGTGCTGCTGCCGCAGTAAAAAACGGGACAGGCAGCACTTTCCCATTTTCCGGGGCGTGTTCAGTACCGCCCGCGCCGCTCTGCCTGCGCGCCCAGGTTCGTGAAGGGGAACCGCTTGGCGAGCTTGGCGCCGTCGAATTCAATGCCCAGCCCCGGCTTGTCGGGCAGCGTGAGATAGCCGTCCTTTTGCACCGGGTAGGTCCCGTTGGTCGGTTCCTGGAACAGCTTGTCGTCGGCGCCTTCCCATTCGTGAATCAGGAAGTTCCGGCACACGGACATCGCGGCCAGCGAGGCCACGTGCCCCACCGGTCCGTAGCACATGTGCGGAGCCACCTCGACGCCGTAGCACTCGGCCAGGGCGGCGATCTTGCGAATCTCGGTGATGCCGCCGCACTTGACGACATCGGGCTGGATGATCGCGGCGCCCCCGGCTTCCAGCAGCGGCCGGAAGTCGTAGCGCGAAAGCATTCCCTCGCCCGTGGCCACAGGCACCGCGCTCTTGGCGGCCAGTTCGCCGAACGCCGACGGCGGATCCTCTCGCGGCAGCGGCTCCTCCATGAAAAGGGGGTGGTGCGGCTCCAGAGCGCGTGCCATGCGGATCGCCTGCCGCGTGCTCAGCGACTCGGCGAACTCCAGCCCGACGTCGAGCCTGTCGCCCACCGCCTTGCGGATCGCCGACAGAATCGCGACCGCCGTCGCGATTCGCTCGCTCTCCGTCCCCCGGTTCGGGATGCTCAGCTTCACCGCGGTCCAGCCGGCCTTCGCCGTCTCAACGGCTCTCTCGCCGTAGACTTCGGGGTTGGCCGGCCGCACAGTGGCGTCCCAGTGTGAGTAGTAGTTGCGGAAGCGCGGGTGAATCGGCCCGCCCAGCAGCCGCCACACGGGCACCCCCAGGCGCTTACCCTCAATGTCCCAAAAGGCGATGTCGAGCGCAGAGAGCGCCGTCATCGGGATGATGCCGCTGTTCCATCGCGTGAGGTGGTACTTCATCCGCTCCCACTGCTTCTCGGGACCGGCCGGGTCGATGCCGACCACGTAAGGTTCCAGCCAGCGCAGCGCCGCTTCCACCACGTCCACGCGCCCGTGGCAGGTACCCTCTCCGAGCCCAACGATGCCGCCATCCGTGTGCACTTCGACAAACAGCAGGTCGCGCCACCGGATCGTCGACCGGTAGCAGGCCAGCTTCGTTATGGTCAGTTTGCCGCCTCCCGGGGCCGGCGCTAGCGGAGGCAACCCCGCCGCCGAAGCCGCCACTGGCAGCCCGCCCAGCAATGTCCTTCGATCAACCTGGCTCATAGTTCTTTCATCCTATACGCATCTCCACGGGCGCTGTTGGCTGGATGCACATTCCGGACGATGCGATCACGGCTGTACTTGGCGCCGGCGGTCACTTCGCCGGTCCAGGCCAGTGGACCGATGGGAAGGGCTGCCCGCGAACTGACATTCATTTTCTGCGACGTCTGCGCCCGGGCGGATCGAACTTCGTGTGCGCAGTCAGACCGAGCAGGGTCTCCACGTCTCCGGCGGCGCCCAGGATCTGGTAGACATCGATGTGGTCCACCGTCGTGTGCGCCTGCACGTAATTACTCAGGTACGCCTCCGACGCCGACTCGACGTTGTTCCGGGCGCACACAAGATAGGCCACCGATTCGGCTTCGAGTTCTTCCTGCTCGTGGCTCAGCCTCGGCCGGTCCGCTACCTTGAGTTTTTTATCCTCCCCCAGATGTCCCAGGAACAGGTGCCCCAGTTCATGGGCCACGGTAGCCAACTGAATGGCGGGAGTATGGTTACGGCTGACGTTCATCTGGTAGAGCGTGTCCTCTTTCGCGTTGGAGCCACGCTTGAGTATCCGGATTGAGCCGGCGTGTCCGTCGCCGGCGTCAACCCAAACCAATCTGATCGCCTTCTTCTGAAGCAGTCTCTCAAGAGCGAGGATCCTCTCCGCATCAATGGATCCTCGCGCATAAAAGGACCGCACATCCCGGGGAAGGTCCCCACCATCGGTATCCACGACATCGTACACCAGCGCCACTGGTCCAAACGGCCAGAGTGGCTCCATTCCCTCTCTGCCTTTCCAAGCGCTTACCCGAGTTAGTGCCGCCCTCCGCCATAACCTCTCACCGCGGAAAACCGGGGACATCCATGATAGGGTCTTGTCAAGAGCAAACACACCTCCCCCTGCCCCTGACCGGAGGATTTCCTGAGACGCCTTTCCCCCTTCGACCTGCGCCGCGAGACACCTGCGAGCCGTTG
>JACQZT010000360.1 GCA_016213755.1 Acidobacteriota bacterium
CCGCCCGCCGATGCCTCTGTCTACACTTCACCCGGCACCTCACGGCACCCGGCGCAAGACTCGAGGTCAAGATGGTCGCTACTCCTTTCTTGTAGGGCTCTTTCATCCCCGACTGCACGCCGGTTTATCCCGGCGCTTGCACTCCCTGACGGTCGTGGCTCGGAATCGGACACCGAACCGTGACCGTCAGGAAGCGGTCAAGGGCTCCAATTTAGCGGAACAGCAGGGGCACAAACTCGCCCAGGTATTGACGCCAGACCGTGTAAGTGTGCGCGCCCGCGGTGGCGCGGAACGTGTGCCGGATGCCGCGCGCGGTCAGCAGGTCGGAGAGCTTTTGCGAGCGCTCGAAAAGCGAATCCTCGCGGCCGCAGCCGATCCACAACACGCCGAGCCGGGCAGCGTCTTTCAGCGCCCCGGCGAAGCGCGTCTCGAAGTCCGCGGGCGCCGCCGCGCTGAAGGCTCCGATGGCGCTGAACAGATCCAGGTGGCTGAAACCGATGCTGAGCGACTGCCCGCCGCCCATCGACAGGCCCGCGATGGCGCGCTTGGGCCGGCCCGGCGCGACGCGGTACTTCGATTCCACCAGCGGCATCACATCCTTCAGCAGGTACTCTTCGAATAGAGCGGTGTTCTTCGCCTGCGCCTCGCGCGGCGATCCGAACGGCACGGCGTGGCCGTAGGGCATCACCACCATCATGGGGACGGCCTTCTTCTCCGCCAGCAGGTTGTCCAGGATGAAGTTCGCGCAGCCGGCCAGCACCCAGCCGCCGGCGATGTCGTTCGAGCCGTGAAACAGGTACAGCACGGGGTAGCGGCGCCCGCGCTGCTTCTCGTAGCCCGGCGGCGTGTAGACCCAGATCCAGCGCGTCTGCCCGCCGAGCACCTTCGATTTCCCCCAGTTGATCTCCACCGCGCCGTGCGGCACGTCGCGCGCCTGCCACAGCGCGGGCGGGTCCGCGGGCACCTCCACCAAACTGGCCGAGGTGCGGGAGCGCAGTTTGACGCGCGGGTTGATGGGGTCGGCGATGGTGAGGCCATCCAGGTTGAAGGTGTAGAGGTACAGGCCTGGGTCGAGCGGACCCAGCGTCACGCTCCAGACGCCCGCGGCGTCCTGGGTCATTTTCTCGTCCGTGCCGGTGCGCATCCAGTCGCCGAAGAACGTGACCTGGGAGGCTTTTGGGGCGCGCAGGCGGAAGGTCGCGCGGCGGTCGGCGTGAACTTCGGGAGAAACCAGGGTGTCGGGCGGCTGGGCCTGCGGCCAGGCCGCCGGGGTGAGCAAAAGGGCAGCGCAGAATATTCTGAGTTCCATCGGGCCGATCATACTACGCGCCCTTGCGCGGCGGGCGCGATCGCGATACTGTAGCCTCACGGTCCCGTTATGCGACGAACTCTTCTTTTACTGCTGTGCGCGGCGGGCGCCCATGCCGCCGACGCAACCATCGAAATCGACGCCGCCCGCAAGGCGAGTTACAAAATCCCCCGCACCATCTTCGGCACGTTCCTGGAGCCTATCGGTAAGTCGATTTACCCCGGCCTCTGGGCGCAGGTGCTGGAGAACCCGAGCTTCGAAGCCAACCTGTGGAGCGCGGACGCCCTGCGCCGGCGCATCGACGAGGAGCCGGCGCTGGCGCGCGCCTCGCAATCCGGGTTGCCGCATCCCTGGGAGCCGCTGGATTACTCGCAAGGCATGCGCTACGAGCCGCGCTGGGGCGACGCCGCCAATTCGCAGCGCTCGCTGTACCTGATGGCCCTGCCGGGCAAGGAAAGCGGCGTGCGCCAGCAGGTGTACCTGCCGGTGCATCGCATCGAGCGCTATACCGGCAGCCTGTGGGTGAAGCACGCCGAAGGGCCGCGGTCGTTGGAGATCACGCTGCGGCGGCGTAATCGTCCCGCCGAGGTGCTGGCGCGCGCGCCGCTGGCGCTCCAGGGGACGGACTGGCGGCGCTGCGAGTTTGCGCTCGAGTTGAAGCCCGGCGCGGTGGCGCGCCTGGAGCCGGTCGACTTCGTGATTGCGGCCTCGAACGAGACCCGCGCTCTGATCGATCAGGCCTTCCTGTTTCCGGCCGACCACGCGGGCGGCCTGGACCCCGAAATGGTCGAGATGTCGCGCGCCTTGCGCACGCCCGTCATCCGCTTCGGCGGCAACTACACCTCGGGTTATCACTGGCGCGACGGCGTGGGTCCCATGGACCAGCGCGTCAGCATGCTCAACCAGGCCTGGGGCATGCCCGAGTACAACCACTTTGGGACCGACGAGTTTCTGGACTTCTGCCGCCGCGCGGGCGCCGAGCCGCAGATCTGCCTGAACCTGGGCAGCGGCACGCCCGAGGAAGCCGCCGATTGGGTGCGCCACGTCAACCGGAAGTGGGGACACGGCGGTCTGCTGTGGGAACTCGGAAACGAACTGTGGGGCACGTTCCAGATCGGCTATCCGACGCTGGAACGCACGGCCGAGCGCACCCGGCGCTTCAGCGAAGCGGTGCGTGCCGCGGACCCGAAAGCGCGGCTCATCGCCACCGGTCAGGACCCGGACCACTTCCGCGAATGGAACGCGCAACTGCTGGCGCTCC
>JACQZT010000361.1 GCA_016213755.1 Acidobacteriota bacterium
CCGATACAGTGCCGGGCGATGGAAAGCAGCGGGCGGGTGGACAGCCCCGCGCCGCATCCGACGTCCAGGGCTCGATCCAGCGGCCGCGCGATTTCGAGGCGCGAGCGCGCGTAGCCGGCGGCCATGGCGGGTGTGGCAAACGGGTTGAGCATGGCGTTCCTCATCACTATAGCCAACTTGACGCGAGCGCCCCGCGTGCTCAATCATGCAACGAGGAGGGGTTCAAATTGTCGAGACTTCTGGTTTTGACCGCAGTCCTGTCAGCCGCCCTGGGAGCGGCATTCGGCGCCGAGGATCAGCCTCCCACGCTGGCCATCGGCTCGCCCGCACCCGACTTCGCGCTGCCCGGCATCGACGGGAAGACCCACCGGCTCGCGGAATACTCCTCCAGCCCGGTGCTGGCGATTGTGTTCACCTGCAACCACTGCCCGACCGCGCAGCTTTACGAGAGCCGCATCAAGAAGCTCGCGGCGGATTACCGCAACAAGGGCGTGGCCCTGGTGGCCATCCAGCCCAACGACCCCGAGGCGGTGCGGCTCAGCGAACTGGGCTACACGGACGTGAGCGACGGTCTGGAAGACATGAAGATCCGGGCCAAACACCGGCAGTTCAACTTCCCCTACCTCAACGACGGCGGCACGCAGGCGGTGTCCCGGGCCTACGGACCCAAGGCCACGCCGCACATGTTTGTCTTCGACCAGGCGCGCAGACTGCGCTACGAAGGCCGCATCGACAACAGCCAGCGCGAGTCTCTGGTGAAGATCCAGGACGCGCGCAATGCCATCGACGCGCTGCTGGCGGCCAAACCCGTCCCGGTCGAACACACCCCGGTCTTCGGCTGCTCGACCAAGTGGAAATCCAAGCAGGCCAGTCAGCTCGCGGAGCTCAAGAAGTTGGAAGCCGAACCGGTGCGGGTCGAGTCCGCCGCCGCCGCCGACCTTAAGAAACTGAGAGCCAATCCCACCGGCAAGGTTCTGCTGGTCAACTTCTGGGCCACCTGGTGCGGGCCCTGCCTGAGCGAATTCCCCGACCTGCTGACCACCTGGCGCATGTACCGCCGGCGCGACTTCGACTTCGTCACCGTCTCCACCAACCTGCCGGACGAAAAAGCGGGCGTGATCAAGGCGCTGGAAAAACTCCACGCCTCCAACCGCAACCTGCAATTCGCCTCCGACGACACCTACGCCATGCAGGCGGCCTTCGACGCCAAATGGGAAGCCGGAGTGCCCTTCACGATGCTGATCGCGCCCGACGGCAAGGTGCTCTATCAGAAGCAGGGCGAGGTAGACATCCTGGCGTTGCGGCGCGTGATCCTGGGCCACCTCCCCGACGCCGACTATGTCGGGCACCGGGCCTACTGGGCCGGCCAGTAGACCCGGACAAGGAGTTTTCGCATGAATTCGACGGGAACAGTTTCGCGGCGAGCGTTTCTGGCCTCGGCGCCAGTATTAGCGGGGCTGGCCCGCCCGTCGGCGCCGGGGATGGCCGCCCTGCGCCGCGAGATCGTGGAATCGCCAGTCGGCGTAGCGCTGCACCGCGCGCGGGTGTTCACGCGCGTCTTCCGCGCCAACGAAGACAAGCCCTGGATCGAACGCAAGGCCATGGCGATGCGCGAGTACTTCCGCACCGTGCCGCTGTACCGCCGCGAGCACGACCGCATCGCGGGTTCCATCACCGAGACGCCGGGCGCCATGCCGCTGATCGTCGAGGTGGGCATTGGAGAGAACAGCATCTACACCGGCGAGAACCCGAAGCGGAAGGGATACTTCAAGGGTCAGGTCCCCGCCGAAATCTGGGACTACTGGCTGGAGCGCAATCTGTGGGGCCGGTTCCGCGCGGCGAATCCGGGCGCCCAGGCGCCCCGGGGGCCGGACGCCGGCGCCAACTACAAATTCATCTGCAATCAAGGCCATTTGAGCCCCAGCTACGGCGAGCTTCTGAGGGTGGGCATCGGCGGGCTGATCAAGAAAGTGGCGGCGCGCCGCTCCGGCGAGAAGGATCCCGAGAAGCTGGCCTTTCTCAATGCCGCGGATCATTCGCTCGAAGGTCTGCGGGAATGGGCGCGGCGTTACGGCGAGTTCTTGGGCCGGCAGGCCGCCCTGCGCGACGACGCCCGGCTGGCCGCCGAGTTGCGCGAGATGTCCGACATCGCCTGGAAGGTCTCCGAGGAGCCGCCTGCCACGTTCCGCGAGGCGCTACAACTGATCTGGTTCGCGCACCAGGCGGTGCACATAGAAGGGCACGGTTATTCCTGCACGCCCGACCACATCGACCAACTCCTGTACCCGTACTACGCGGCCGACCGGAAGGCGGGGCGCATCGACGACCGCGAAACTCTCGCGTTGTGCGAGAACCTCGTCCTCAAGATGTACGACAACACCTTCTGGGGACCCGAGCACCACCTTACTCAGGGCCTGTGCCTGGGCGGCTCGACGCCGGAGGGCAAGGACTTGGCCAACCGCCTGTCGTGGCTGTTCCTGGAAGGCGGCACGAACCTGGCGCTGCCCGAACCGCTGATCTGGATCCGCTGGCACAAGAACATCGACCAGGAGTTCTTCGACTTCGCTCTTTCGCGCATCGCGCGCCACACCTGCTTCCCGCTGATGTGGAACGACGAGGCCGTTCCGGCCGGGTTGATGGAGCTGGGCGTCTCGCGCGAGGACGCCTGCAATTACATCGCGGTGGGCTGCAACGAACTGGCTATCCCGGGGCAGTTCTACTTCAACCCCGCGGCGCACGTCAACTACCTCGGCTCGATTCAGAAAGCGCTCGAATCCGCCGCGCCCGCGTTCGACGGGTTCGCCGCGGCGTTCGGAAAACAATTGCGCGCCTCTATCCGCACTAGGTCTCTGACCGCCTGAATAAGTTCTAGAAAACAATTGCATAGAAGAATGTTTTGGTCCATCATGGAGGTATGGCGCGACGCCCCATCTCCGTCAAAGTCAAGTCCAAGGACCTGACTCGCATCGAGCAACTCTTGCG
>JACQZT010000355.1 GCA_016213755.1 Acidobacteriota bacterium
CCGTCGAGCACCAGCGCCTTGATGCGGCCGAAGGCGGCGTCCCGGGCGGTCACCAGTTGTCCGGTCACGGCTGCCTCCGGCGCTGCTGGTAACACGCATTATCG
The DNA here is from genome assembly GCA_016213755.1 of Acidobacteriota bacterium. Taxonomy (GTDB): domain Bacteria; phylum Acidobacteriota; class Terriglobia; order Bryobacterales; family Bryobacteraceae; genus JACQZT01. The sequence continues at coordinate 105 of JACQZT010000355.1, forward strand.
AAACCCATTCCGGCCTGGTTGGCGCGTGGTTTCAGAACCAGACAGGTGCCATCAGAATGGGCTGGAGGGCCAGGCTGGGTTTCGGCGGTGGAAGCCATATCATCCAGCTCGGTTTCCTGGCCGCCGGTCGGGATCGGGATCGGCTCCGTGTTCTCGCGGGACTTGGCCAACTCGCGCCGGACGAGACGGGCGCTGACCAGCGTGATGCCCAAGTTGGCAAACTCGGTGGGTGTCTCCAGCAGGACTATGCGACCCCGAGCCGCTCTGGGTCGCTGCCGGGTGAGTAACGGGGGGCGTGCCGTTGGGGGTCCTGTCATCGCAGCACGCCCCCGGTGGCATGGCGTGGTCTCCTGCCGTTTTTCGGCAGCGACCAGCGCCGTTCCAGCAATGCCCCGAGTGCGTTATGAATGGCTACAAAGCAAGCCCCCGCAACCAAGACGCAATCATCCACGGGCTCCCGAAAGGGAGCCCGTTTCGTTTGGAGCCTACGCCCCCTTCTTTCCGGATGGTCCGGGCGGCGTTGCCTTTTTCGCCTTCTGGTTCCTTGCATAGCAGCAATCGTACGCGCCTTGGCACGCTTTGCACTCTCTTGAGTCCGGCTTCTTCCCGCAGTCATTCGCCATCTTGCACGCCCTTAGCGCACCTCCGCAATCCTCCGCTGCGGTTGCGGTCCATAAGCCGCACAGAAGCACCGGCACGATAGGGACTCTCACGAAACGTATCATTGGCATAACCTTTCTGGAATTCAAGCTCATCAAGTAGCGTCGGATTATTACGGCTAGGGGTGGCAATCAAACGACCTCGCCCAAGTGTCGTCCAAGTCGTAAGCACGTGTGTATCGCGACCGCGCAGCAGGAAGGCGCCCGTGACCCTCACTCCTCCAAGGCCTTCCCGCTCTTTGCCTCCGCCTCGCTGCCACTCACAGCGCGAATGCGGAAAGCACTTTGAAAGGTGCTCAATCGGGGCGGGGAGTAAGGCAAAGGAATACGAGCATTTTCTTTTAAAGATTTCGGCCAGACCGACGATGGAAGGTCGAACAACGGGCGAAACCCGGAACTCTTCGCCGGGGCGCCGCGGCTAGCTTATGATGAGACTGCTCTGGATTGCGCCTTGCGCCGCCGATCGGGAACTGATCGGCGGCAGGCTGCCCGGCGTGGCGGTCGAGACCGCGCCGGACGGCCTGACGGGGTTGAACGCTTTGCGGGGATGCTCGTTTGATGTCGTGCTGGCTGATTTTCCGCTGCCGGGGTGGATGCCCGAGGAACTGCTGGAAGAGCTGGGACGCATCAGTTCGCTCACCCCGGTGGTGATTCGCCAGCGGGCCGGGTCGGTGACGGAGGCGGTGCGGATGACCAAGCTGGGCGCCTACCAGTTTCTGAGCGGGGAGGCGGGCCCGGCGCACTTGTCGCAGGTTCTCGAGGCGGCGGTGGAGGAGCGGCGCACGCGGGAGCTGGCGCTGTTCGGCGAGGCGCTGGGCGGGCTGCCGTGGAAGTCGTTCCTGGTGGGAGAGAGCCGCGCCATGCGCGAGATCGACGAAATTGTGCAGTTGGTGGGGCCGCGCCGCTGCACGGTGCTGATCGCCGGGGAAACCGGCACCGGGAAGGAGATGGTGGCCCGGGCGCTGCACATGGCCAGCCCTCGCGCGCACCTGTCCATGGTGGCGGTGAATTGCACCGCGCTGCCGGAAAACCTGCTGGAAGCCGAGCTGTTCGGCCACGTCAAGGGCGCTTTTACGGGGGCCTTCGCGCAGCGCGTGGGGCGCTTCGAGCAGGCCCACCACGGCACGCTGTTCCTGGACGAGATTGGCGACATGCCGCTGGAAACACAGGCCAAGCTGCTGCGCGTGCTGCAAGAGCGCGAGTTCCAGCGCCTGGGCAGTTCGGAAACCATCAAGGTGGACGTGCGCGTGGTGGCCGCCTCCAACTGCGACCTGATCGAGCGCATCCACCAGGGACGCTTCCGCGAGGACCTCTATTACCGCCTGAACGTGGTGCCCATTCGCACGCCGCCGCTGCGCGAGCGTCCGAGTGACATTCCGGTCCTGGTGCACCACTTCGCCGGCCGGATCTGCCGCCAGGAAGACCTGCCGCCCAAGCACGTTCCGCGCGAAACCATCGAGCGGCTCAAAACCTACTCCTGGCCGGGCAACGTGCGCCAGCTTGAAAATGCCATCGAAAAGGCGGTGGCGCTGAGCGGGACCCGGCAGACGCTGCACCCCAGCGATTTTGCGCTGCCCTCCCGCGCGCCGAGATCCGCGGCCGCGCAACTGGCGTCCAGCCCGCTCATCGCGGTGCCGGACGAGGGGCTGGACTTCGAGCGCACGGTGAGCGGCATCGAACTGCACCTGCTCCAGGAGGCGCTGCGCAAGTGCGGCGGCAACAAGCGCCGCGCGGCCGAGTTGCTGCGGCTCAAACGGACCACGCTGACGGCCAAGTTGCGCAGCCTGGACGCCATGGCGGCGGCCTGCTGATCAGCGCACCAGGGGATCCTCGACCCAGGGCGGGGTGGCCTGGAGCAACCGGCCGAGGTCCGGCTCCTGTTCCTCCACGCGCCGTTTCATCTCCCAGGCCACCTGGCGGTAGCTGAAGTGCCCCTTGACGCCGGTGCGGATGCGGGCCATGTACTCCACCTCGGCGAAGTCCATCTTGAACAGGAACCGCGACCGGGTGGCGAAGGGCAGAAGATAGTGCGACGCCGGGGCGGGCAAAGCGGCGGCCGCCGCGTGCGCCTGCTCGATGGCGGCCCGATACTCCGCGGCCAGACCGGCCCCGGCGACGGCGGGCGGGGTTTCAAAGCCCAGCCGCGCGGTGTAGCTTTGGCGGTACTGGTGGCAGCGGCGGTGGCGATGCAGGTCGCGGTAGGCGCCGATGTCCATCACGATGTCGAACACGTACGGGCCGCCGCGAAACTGGCGGGGCAGGTCGTCACGCTTTCCGCGGGAGGCCAGGGCGAGGTTCAGCACCTCGTTGCGACGCGCGGCCGGCCAGGCCGCCGCCAGATCGTAGAGTTCGCGGAACGGGCGATCCGTGACCGGATAGAGCAGCGTCGCCACAATGTCGGCGGCCGTATCGGCGGGCCGCACCAGGTCGACGCCGGGCAGATCGAGGCTCGCGGGTGCGGGCAGGTTCTGCCGCGCCCAGAGGGCCAGGTCCTGGCGCAGGGCCGGCGTGTAGGCGTCGGCGTCCACATACTTGGCCAGGGTGGGCGCCACCGCTTCCCGCGGCGCGTTCTCTTCCAGCGCGCAGGCGGGCGGCGCGGCGCAGGCGGCGGCCATCTCGCCGCCGATCTCGCGCAGTTCCTGGTACTCGGAAGCTTTCAAGCGCCGGATCTGTTTCTCCAGCGTGCGGATGCTGGCCACCTGTCCGACGCCGGTCGGCACGCCCAGAAAGAGCAGGTAGCGCGCCACGTCGAAGGCGCGCGCGGCGATGTTGCGCCGGTAGGCGTCCTCCGCCATGCTTTCCGGTTTGGGGAGTTTTTCGCACAGGTGCGCCGCCACCCTCGCGTGCGTGCGCGTGTAGGCCTCCAGCAGCGCCGCGCCCGCCGCCCGGTACCGGTTGCCGTCGCCGGGCTCGAGTTCGGGCGGCGTGACGAAGCCCGAGCGCGCGAAGTCCTGGTAGCGGGACGAGCGGGCCTGGCCGTCCCACAGCGGCTCGTCCTCGATTTCCGTGGCGGCCAATTCGGAGATGCCCTCCAGGCACAGCACGGGATGGCCCAGGTCGGCGATGGAGGCGTGGCCGTACTGGAAATAGAAACTCTCCAGGAACTTCCGCGAATCGTGCGAGCGCACCCACTCCAGCGACTGGTGAATCGAGTCGGGCGAACGGCTGTAGCGGGCCAGCGCGAAGGCGCACTTTTCCGGCGGCATGGGCGCCAGAGTCAAAACGCGCCGGGCGGGAGAGTCCAGGTTCACGGGTTTCAGAGCTAGTATGATAGCTGATTCGGCCCCCAATGCGAGTAAAGATCAAACGACTCTCCGACGACGCGGCCCTGCCCGTCTATGCGCACGGAGCGGGCGAGGACGCCGGCATGGACTTGCGCGCCATCGCCGACGCGCTGCTGGAACCCGGCGTGCCGCGGATGGTTCCGACCGGGCTGGCCATCGAGCTTCCAGCCGGCTGCGAGGCGCAAATTCGCCCGCGCAGCGGCCTGGCGCTCAAGCACGCCATCACCCTGCCCAACGCCCCGGCGACCATCGATCCCGGCTACCGCGGCGAGATCCGCGTGATTCTGCTCAACCTGGGCCGCCAACCCTACCAAATCCGGCGCGGCGACCGCATCGCGCAGATGATCGTGGCGCGCTACGAACCCATCGAATGGGACGAGGCGGAACTGAACGACTCGGCGCGCGGCAGCGGCGGCTTCGGATCCTCCGGCCGCTAAAAATAGGGCCGGGGCTCATGTTATATTGAGATGGTTACGTCCGAGTGTGGGCGGCTAGCTCAGTTGGGAGAGCACGGCGTTCGCAACGCCGGGGTCGCGGGTTCGAGTCCCGCGCCGTCCACCAAACCCCTTCCCGCCGGTCTGCGCTATCATGGGCGCCAAAGGACCGATCATGCGAACCCCAATTCTTTGTCTGGTCGCCGCTCTGGCCGCCGGGGCGGCTGGCAACGACTCCATCGTCGCGCGGCGGGACAGCCTGGCTCGGCAGCCCATGCTCTTCAACCTCACCGACCGCGTCATCCCGCAGGTGGTGACCGGCGGCGCTTTCACTTCGGTGCACACGCTCTCGACCCAGTAGCGATTATGGCCGTCTTTCAGAAAAGTTTCCGGCTCTCGACGCGCGGCAACTGCGACGTGGTCAACATCAGCGACCCGGTGACGCGAGCCGTGACCGAGAGCGGAATTCGCTGTGGCATCGCGAACGTCTCCGGGCGCGGATCCACCTTGGGGATCACCACCCTGGAATACGAATCCGGCTGCGTGAAAGATTTCCAGCGCGCGCTGGACCTCATCGCGCCGCCCAACTCCGACTACGCCCACAACGCCCGCTGGGGCGACAACAACGGCTATTCGCACCTGCGCAGCGCGCTGGTGGGCACGGCGAAGAGCTTTCCCGTTCGGGAGGGACGCCTGGCCCTCGGCACTTGGCAGCAAATCGTGCTGTGCGATTTCGACGATTCCCCGCGCGACCGCGAGGTCACCGTCACGGTTGCCGGCGAGTGAGCGGGTAACTCCAGCGCCCGCCCCCATGGTGGATGACGATTTCGTCGCCCACCGCGAAGTGCAGGTTTCCCTTGCCGGGCGTGGCACGGGTCATCCCCATGACCGCATCCACCAGGCAGGGCCACGCCAGGGGGACGGTGATTTCCCAGGCGTCCGGTTCGGCCAGTTCCAGTTGCTCCGCCCGGAAGCGTTCGATCGCTTCGACGGCCAGCGCCAGGTCGGGGCACAACTCGCCGTGGAAGTTCGCCGCCTGCAAAGTCAGCGCATCCCGCAGCGCCTCGCGGTTCAGCGGGCGGCCGATGGGCGCGTTGTTGGCGGCCAGGGCCGCGTCGCGGGTGACGAAGTAGGGCTTCAGGTCGATCACCGGCGTTCCATCCAGGAAGTCGAGCCGTTCGCACCGGATGCGCAGGCCGTCGAGGCCCAGGATGCGGGTCAGCGTCAGGCCGATCGGGTTGGGCCGCGCCGGCGAGCGCACGGCGAAGACGCCATGCAGTCCCGCGGGACCGCGATCGGAGACGCCGCGCGGGGTCACCTGCAAGACTTCGCGCTCGGCCTGGTCCAGCCACGCCATCACCCACAGGTGCGAGTGCTTCTCAATGCGCAGCAGCCCCGCGGCGAACTCGGGCAGAAGTTCAACGTCCGCGATTGTCCCCAGCGGCGGCATGCTCTTGCGCTCGCCGACCGCGGAGCGCACGTAGCCGATGGGGCGCAGCCGGAACTCGGTCGGTTCGGCCATCCTAGAACGGCACGTCGTCGTCGGTCACGCCCTGGTCGAAGGAACGGTCCTCGGCCGGAGGGGCGCTGGGCCGGGCCGGGCGCTGCGCGGGGCGCGGCATCGATACGGGCGCATGGGAACCCTCTTCCTGCGCGCCCTCGTCCGGACGGCCTCCAACCAGGATCACCTCGTCGGCCACGACTTCGGTAAAGTACTTTTTCTGGCCGTCCTTGTCTTCGTAGCTGCGGGTCTGAAGGCGGCCTTCCACGTAGATCTGTTTGCCCTTGATGAGGTAGTTGGCCACGTTTTCCTGGCGCCACACGACGATGTTGTGCCAGTCGGTCTCTTCTTTCCAGTCGCCGGTCTGCTGGTCTTTCCAGCGCCGGCTGGTCGCCAGCGGGAACTTCGTCACCGCGGCGCCGCCGGTGGTGAACTTGGTTTCGGCGTCCTTGCCCAGCCGGCCAAGCAGGATCACTTTGTTAACGCTTCGGGAGGCCATACGATCAGCACTGTAGCACATCCAGCGAAGTTGGTACATAATACGGAGTATCGGATAAGGATCCAGACCAGGGATGCCGGGGACCTTGTCAGGACGGAGCGCCGCTCTCCTCGCGCTGTGCATGTGCGGGGCCGCCGGAGTTGCGGGCCAGATCCGGATGGGCGGATCGGCTCCCGGCGGGGTGGTGCGGATCTTCAACACCGACCTGGCGGTTCTAGAGATGCAGGAGCCGCGCAAGGACCTGCCTTGCTCGGCCACGCCGGTCAAGGCGCTGCTGGGATTCGATCTCAAGTTCCATTCCGGGTATGAAGTCAGCGTCCCCCTGCGCGATCTGGCGGGCAGCGAGAACCTGCTCACCATCCTGTTCCGGGTCACGCCGGAGGTTCGGCCGGACGAGCAGGTCTACTTCGTCCAGCGTGTGCGCGTGCCCTCCATCGAAGAAGACGCCAGGGGCGACGCCTTCCTGCAAGGCAGTTTCGACCTGGGGGAAGGGAACTACCACGTCGACTGGCTGATGCGCGACCGCAGCGAGCGGGTCTGTTCGGCCTATTGGGACGCCGAGGCAACGCTGGCGGCGCGAGACCGCCAGATGGGACTGCGGATCGCGGCCGGGGAGATCCGCGCCAGCGAGAACGAGCAGTTCCGCGAGGAGCCGCCGGTGGAGCGCGCGGCGAGCGAACCGCCGCTCAACGTGAAGGTCCTCGTGAATTTCGCCCCCCAGAACGCGCATGCCTCGACATTGCAGCCCATCGACACTTCCGCGCTGGTTTCGATCCTGCGCACCATCTCCCGCGACCCGAGGATCGGGAAGTTCTCCATTACGGCGTTTAACCTCCAGGAACGGCGAGTGGTCTTCCGCCAGGCGGACGCCGATCGCATCGACTTTCCGGGCCTGGGCGAAGCGATCGGTTCGCTCAACCTGGGAACCGTGAGCGTGAAGCTGCTCGGCCAGAAGCACGGCGAGACGGAATTCCTGGCGGACCTGATCAAGAAGGAAGCGGGCGCGGAGCCGCGTCCCGACGCCTTGGTGTTCGCCGGCCCCAAGGCCATGCTGGATCAGAACGTCCAGCCCGAGACGCTGAAAGAGATCGGCGATCTGGACTACCCGGTGTTCTACATGAACTATGCCCTGAACCCGCAGGCCGCACCCTGGCGCGACGCCATCAGCCACGCGGTCCGTTTTTTCAAGGGCTATGAATTTACCATCAGCCGGCCGCGCGATCTCTGGTTCGCCGTGACCGAAATGGTCTCGCGCATAGTAAAATTAAAGCATGGACGCCCGAATGCCGCATCCTCGTCCGAGTAGTCCGCGGCGGCGGGTTCCGCCGTTGCCGCTCGCGGTGTGGTTTTTTTCCGCCCTGACCGTTTCCGCCCAGCCGATTGGCTCTCATCGCGTCCAAAGTCTGGCGCCCTACGTGCCCTCTCCGCAGAACGTGGTCGAGGAGATGCTCATCGCCTCGGGACTCAAGCCCGGCGAGACGCTCTACGACTTGGGTTCGGGCGACGGCCGCATTGTCGTCACCGCGGTCCAGAAGTTCAAGGCCAAAGCCGTGGGCGTGGAGATCTCGGAACGGCTGGTGCGCCTGGCCAACGACAACATCCGGAACGCCGGCGTCGCCGAGCGCGCCAAGATCGTCACCGGCCACCTTCTCGAGGTGGACCTGAGCGACGCGGACGTGGTGACGCTGTACCTGCTCACCACGTCGAACGAGCAGCTCAAGCCCAACCTGGAGAAGTACCTGAAGCCGGGCGCGCGGGTGGTCTCGCACGATTTCCAGATCCCCGGCTGGAAACCGGCGACGGTCACCCGGGTCGTGGCGCACAACCGCGAGCACACCATCTACGTCTATCGCATGCCCGCCCGGTAGGACGCTCTCCCGGAACTTCCTTACAATTGGCCGCTATTTAACGCGAAGGTTTTTCGCGTTCATTCGCGGCTCAATCGTTCTTCCTTTGGAACCCGCCGCTCGCCCTGCCGCTGTGATCGCTCAGCGCCCGAAGTAGCTGCGCACGGGCGCGGGCGGTTCGGTTCCGCGAATGGCGAGCCAGAGGATGTCGTTCAGCTCGTCGTCGTCGATGCGGTCTTCCTCGCTGAAGTCCAGGCGCAGCGAGCGCGCCGCGGTGGGCGAATTCGCCGGGTTGCGCTGGTCGAGCGGGATGCGGGGCTTTTCGGCGGTGTAGGGACGCGCGTCTGGAGTGGCCTCGAAAGCGGTGTGCATGGGCCGCGCGGCGGCGTCGAAGTGGGTCATCGGGCGCAGGCCCAGAATCAGCTCCATGGTGCGCAGCATCGAGGTGGTGTTGTACATGGTCGAGTCGAGGATCCCGCGGCGCGTATAGGGCGAGAGGATGAAGGCCGGCGAGCGGTGCGCATCGACGTGGTCGGCGCCGTTTTGCGCGTCGTCCTCGAGCACGAAAATCGCCATTTTGGACCAGAACTTGCCGCGCGACAGAGCATCGACGATCAGCCCCAGCGCATAGTCGTTGTCGGCCACGGCCGATTGAGGCGAAATGCGGCCCGGCGTGGTCCCGGAAGTGTGGTTGCCGCCCAGCCGCATCACGATCAGCCGCGGCAGGTTGTTGTTCGCTTCGAACCCGGCCAGGTCGCGCAGGAACACCTGGGCGCGCTCCAGATCGGGAACCTGCGTATCGAAGCCGCGGAAGTGGGAATTGGTCATGGCCCGCAAAGAGGCGTCGCGGACCGACTCCACCTGGATGCCGTCCTGCCCGGGCTTGGCCTTGTTTTCCACCACGTAGCCGTAGTTGCGGACGCTCAGCCCGCGCGCCAGCGCCTGGGTCCACAGGTAGCCGGCGGGCGCCAGCGAGGCCGGATCCTGTTGGTGATAGTCGTTCAGGCGGCGGCGCTGGGCGTAGCTGTTGGGCCACTGTTTCTGCGTGTAGTCGGGCGCGATGGCCGCGGTGGACCAGGCGTGGCCGTCGGCCGAGACGTCCGCGCTCACGTAGAAGTTGTCGAACAGCACGAACTCGCGCGCCATCTTGTGCTGGTTGGGTGTCACGCTCTCGCCGAACAGGACCAGCGACGGATCGCCGTTGCCTTTGCCCAGCCCGCCCAGCACCTGGTCGTAGGTGCGGTTCTCCTTGACGATGTAGACCACATGCTCGATGGGCGACTTGCGATCCGGAGTGGAAGGCACCGGGTTATTGACCGGGATCCGTGCGTGATCGAGCAATTGGTCGCGATACGGCGAGTTGGCGAACACCGTCTTGGTGTAAGCCTCAAGCTCATTCTCGCCAAACGGATCGATGAACGCCGCCGTGCCGGTCTGAATCGCGGCCACGTACTGCGGAGCCTGGTTGCCCAAGGACGCCGGCGCGGGCCGGCGCGTGGGGCTCGGTCCGCGCGGGTTGGCGTGCGATCGCAGCCCCTTGCCGTTCAGCACCACCAGCCGCTTGTCCGGCAGCATGCGGGCGGCGGTGGGATACCATCCGGTGGGCAGGAAACCCAGGATCCGGCTGCGTGTCTGGCTCACATCGGCCACCGCCACCGCGTTGGCGTCGGAACAAACCACGTAGAGCCGGGTCTGATCCGCGTTGAGGGCCAGCGCGCTAGGCGTCATGCCGAGGGGCTGGCGCGGAGTCATGGCCACGTTGATGGTTTCCACCAGCCGCAGGTCCTGGCTGGCGTTCCCGCCGAAGACGTAGACGCTGTTGGTGTGCGCCGCGGCGACAAACAGGCGCATGTTCCACTCGGGCTCGGCGCCTTCTTCGGCGGGCGCCTTCTTATCCGACCAGAGCATGTCGGTGGGATGCGGTCCCACGCGCAACAATCCGATCGGGCGGCCCGTCTCGGCCTCCCGCTGCTGGACCACGCCGTCCGCCCAGCTCGAAACGAAGAACGACTTGCCATCCGGGTGAAAGAGGATGCGATACGGCCGCCGCGCGGTGCGGATCTCTTCGATCACGCGCCCCGACTGCGGGTTTACGATGAGCACCTTGTCCTGGTAGAGCGAGGTCGCATACAGCAACCGCGCGTCCGGCGAAACCGCCACGTCGCCGATGAAGTCGCGCACCGTGCGCTGCGCCTCGGGGACGATCTCAAAGGTCCGCGCCGGTTCGAGTTTGCCTTCGGGCGAAAACGTGAACTCTAAGATGCTGGCGCGCGAGCCTCCGCCCACATACACCAGCCGCCCGTTGGGCGTGAAGGCCAGCCCCAGCCAGCCGTCGGCCACCGGCACGCGCTGGATCTCGGTGGTGGTTTCCAGGTTGATGACGCTCACCGAGGGCGGATTGTAGCCGCCGTTCAGGACCAGCAGGAACCGCCCGTCCGGCGATAGCGCCGTGGACATGGGCAAGGTGTCGAGCGGCAACTGGCGGCCCGCCGGCTTCAGCAGCCAGCCGCTGGGCAGCAGCACCGAGCCGTCCCCGAGCGGGCCCACGCGGGCAATGTCGATTTCGGGCGGCTGCGAAAGCAGCGCGGCAACCGCCAGCAGGCATAGTATCGCGGCGAATCTCATTCGTAGAACCTCTGGGCGATGGGAAAGCGGCGCCCGATTCCGAAAGCCTTACTCGTCACCTTCAGACCCGGCGCGGCCTGCTGGCGCTTGTACTCGTTGCGGTCCACTTTATTGACTACTTCGCGGACCAGGTCCAGGGGAAGCTCTTCCCGCGCGGCGATCTCGCCCGGCGAGCGGTACTCCTCGACGTAGCCGCGCAGGATGCGGTCCAGGATATCGTATTCGGGCAGCGAATCCGAGTCTTTCTGGTCGGGGCGCAGTTCGGCCGAGGGCGGCTTGGTGAAAACGGCCTCGGGGATAGCGCCCGGGTGGCGCCGGTTGGCCACGCGAGACAGTTCGTAGACCAGCGTCTTGGGCACGTCGCTGATCACCGCCAGCCCGCCGCACATGTCGCCGTAGAGCGTGCAGTAGCCCACCGCCAACTCGCTCTTGTTGCCCGTGGTGAGCACCAGCGCGTTCCACTTGTTCGACAGCGCCATGAGGGTGGCGCCGCGCAGGCGCGCTTGCAGGTTTTCCTCGGTGACGTTGCGCGCCGCGCCCGCGAACACCGGGTCGAGCGCGGCCAGGAACGAGTCGTACACCGGCGTGATGGGCACGATCTCGAAGCGTATGCCCAGGTTTTCGGCCAGCGCCCGGGCATCCGTGACACTGCCCTCGGAAGAGTAGGGGCCGGGCATGGCGATGCCGGTGACATTTTCGCGCCCCACGGCGTCGACGGCAAGCACCGAGGTGAGCGAAGAGTCGATGCCGCCGCTCAGGCCGAGCAGCACGCGTTGGAAGCCGCACTTGCGCAGGTAATCGCGCGTGCCGAGCACCAGCGCTTCGTAAACCGCCTCGCGCTCGTCGGCGAGCGTTTCGTGGATATCGCCTGCGCTGGTTTCGAGATTCACCAGCACCAGGTCTTCCTCGAACGAGGCGGCGGCGGCGATTACATGGCCCTGGGCGTCCAGCACGAAGCTCGACCCGTCGAAGACCACCTGGTCGTTGCCGCCCGCCTGGTTGACGTAAATCACAGGCACGCCATGCCGGCGCGCCGTCGCGGCGAAAATCTCGCGCCGCAGCGCGCGCTTGCCCAGGTAGTAGGGCGAGCCGTTGATGACTACCAGTACGCGGCCCCCGGCCGCCACCAGTTCCTCCACCGGGTTGCGCTCATAGAGAGCTTCGGCTTCGGCGTCGTTGTCGTTCCAGGCGTCCTCGCAGATGGTCAGAGCCACGGGCGTTCCGCCGATGGTCACCAGGCGCTGGTCGTCGGCGGGCAGGAAGTTCCGGCCCTCGTCGAAGACGTCGTAGGTCGGCAGCAACATCTTTTGTTGCCGGAAGACCACCCGCCCTCCCGCCAGCACTGCGGCGCAATTGGCCGCGCGCCGTCCGATGCTGCCCTCTGTCCGGCCGACATAGCCGCAGATGAGGGAGAGGTTCAGGTGCGCGGTTTCAACCGCCAGGTCCTGGAGAGCCTGCTCGGTCCGTTCCAGGAAGGTCGGTTTCTCCACCAGGTCGCGCGGCGGATAACCTGTCAGCGAAAGCTCCGGAAAGACGACCAGCCCCGCTCCGGCCTCGGCGGCGCGCCGGGCGAAGCGCGTCATGAGTTCGCGGTTTCCGGCCAGATTCCCGACCGTAGGATTGATTTGCCCGAGGGCGATGCGCATGAGAACCTTCATTGTACAAAGGCGGTGGATTGGGAGTTGACCTGCCGCATCTCAACGGGCCACAATAAGGGAGAATCTGCCTGGAAAGGAAGATTCTTTATGGCTCTGAATATCAAGCACCCTGAAGCTGACCGCTTGGCGCGCGCCTTAGCGGAAAGGACCGGCGAGACAATTACTCAAGTTGTCATCCGAGCTTTGCGCGAGCGATTGCAGCGCACGGAGGGACGGAGCAAACCCAGCAGCTTGGTGGAGGAACTCCGCGAGATCAGCGACCGCTGCGCCGCGCTCCCGGATTACGACACCCGGACGGCGGACGAGATCCTGGGATACGACGAGATCGGCGTTCCTCGGTGAAGCATGGTTATTGACAGTTCCGCCGTCCTGGCGATCCTGCTCGGCGAACCCGAGCGGGAGTCGTTCTTTCGCGCGATCCATGCGGACCCCGTGCGACTGATTTGCGCCGTGAACGCGCTGGAATCGTCGACGGTGATCGAGAACCGCAAGGGCCCGTCGGGCGGACGCGAACTCGATCTGTTCATCCACCGCGCCGGAATCGAGATTGTCGCGCTCACCGAGGCACATTTCGAAACGGCGCGTCGGGCCTGGCGAAGATTCGGCAAAGGGAATCATCCCGCCGCCCTGAACATCGGCGACTGCTGCGCCTATGCCCTCTCGAAGACCTCCGGCGAGCCACTGCTGTTCAAAGGAGCCGATTTCGTCCGCACCGACGTCGCCATCGCCCCCCTGCCCTAAAACCGGGACAGCCTCACCTACCCGGGTTTTTGAAAACCCGGGTAGGTCAGGCTGTCCCCGTTTCCATTTCGGCGATGAGGGTTTTTAGGCGCTTGAGGCGCGCCTGGTAAGCTTCGTACAGCCCGTCGGAGGTTTCGCGCAGGGTGCGCTGGGAGTTGGTGTATTGGTTGAGCTTGGTGGCGCGGTCGCTCTGCTCGATCAGTTCCTTGGGCATCGACGAGCCGCCGCTGAGGGCGCCGGAGATGCCGGCGGCCACCGCGGTGAGGCAGTCCGTGTCGCGGCCGAAGTTCACGCCGGCGATCATGGCGTCGTGGAGGCGGCCCTTGGTCAGTTTGAAGAGGGCCATGGCCTTGGAGACGATTTCGTTGGCGTAGCTGTGGGCGTAGGGGATGCCCTGCCCGCTGTAAATGGCGTCGAAAGCACGACGCAGTTCCTTGAAGTCCCGCGCTTTGTCGGCCATTTTGAGCGCGCGCTCGATTTCCCCCCGGACGCCGCGGTCGCAGTGGTCGAAGACCGCGCCGATGACGCTGTCCACCGTGGCCGCGGGGCGGGTGGCGGCGGCGATGGCCACGGTGGTGACCCCGGCCCAGCGCAGTCCGCGCGAATTGGCGGTGTTGTAGAGTTGCCCGACTTCGTACGTATCTTGCAGCGCGCCCGCCGGGTCGCCCGCGTTGATCAGCCCAATGGGATGGCAGGAGCGCGCCATCGAGATCAGCCCCGCGTAGTCGCAGTACTTGCCGATGTCGGAGGCCGGGATCTGGGTCTTGGCCAAGGCCAGCAATTGCGCCTCGAAAGGCTCGGAGACCATGCCGGGGTGCCGGATGTCGCGCGCCCAAATCTTGCGCACGTCCTCGGCCGTGACACGATCCTTCTTCTCGATGATGGCGGTGATCATGAGCTTCTGCCGCTCGACGCCGTCCTCGGTGGTGCCCGGCTCGCGCTTCCAGCCGTTGCGGTAGTGCTCGTACGGCAGCAGCTTGGTCAGCGTGCCGTGTTCCTTTTCGATGCGCTCCCAGGACCAGCCGTCCACCGTGGCGCCCATCGAACTGCCGATGTGCACACCGGCAATGCAGCCGAAGAACTTCTCGCGCAGGGGAACCGCGTCCGCCCGCGAAACCTGGGCCGCGGCCGCGCCGGCCGCTCCCGTCCGTAAAAGGTCCCGACGATTCATGCTCCTACTGTATCTGGTAGGGCAGGCGGACTTCCAGAGTTTTCGGCGGCAGGCAGGAATTGTCGTTGCAGGCCTGGTAGCGCAGCTTGCCGAGCAGCACGCCGGGGCCTGGGGGCGCGGTGGCGGGCGTCTTCAGCCGGGTGACGATCTCGAAGTCGCCGCTGAAGACCGAAAGCGGCTTCGAGGAGAAGCTGTACTTCTCCATCTGGGGCGTGGGAAAGGAAACGGAGATCACCTCGAAGGGCGCCGCGGTCCAGGTGAGACGCAGCGGGATAAGGTAGTCTTCCGACGGCGCGTTGCTGTTGACGTGGTAGCCGTTGCGCAGTTGCACCGTGACGCGGGCTTCCATCTCCGCGCCGCGCTTACCGGCGGTCTTGGCCGGAGTGACGACGCTCGCGACGCCGCTAGTTTGCCCCCACGCCGGCGCGAGCGAACTCATCGCCGCCACGAGCATTCCGAGCGCCGCCCGGCGCGCCGAGAAGCTGATCGATGTCATCCTGGTATTCCCTCCTGCCCACAAGTCCGATGTGCACCCTGGCAATTCGCCCGTCCCGGTCGATCATAAACGTCGTGGGCAGGGACTCGACGCCGCCGTACAGTTCCGCGATTTCCGGCGTTCCCATAACCACCCGGTAGTTGATGCGCTGGCGCTCGAGATACGGCTTCACTGCGTTCCAGCCCTCGTCGTCCATGGCCACGCCGAGAACCGCGAAGCCCTGGTCCTTGTGCTTCTGCTCGAATTCCATGAACCACGGAATCTCGATTTTGCAGGGCCCGCACCAGGTGGCCCAGAAATTGAGCACGACGACTTTACCGCGGTAGTCGGAGAGCCGCACGGTCTTCCCGGTGACATCCTTGAGCGCGAACTCGGGCGCCATGTTGCGGTCTTTTTCCGACTTAACGGCTTTGGCGCCTCTTGCACTGGACGAGTTCGAGCAACCGCCGAGCGCAAGAACCGCCACGACCGCCAGGGCGGCCGCACGAAACGGAATTGTCACGGGATCTCCTTACCTTCGATTATATCGATACACGGCCGCGGAGAAGGTTACACAACCACCGCCGCCGCGCCCGGCGGGCCGGAGCCGGGAGCGTGTACTCGGCATGGCGGCCGCCGCACACCGCCCAGGCCGCCGTGTCGCAGAAGCTCTCGCAGGCGTATTCCCGCCACCGCCGCGTGCGGCGCGTGCGGTCCGAACGCTCGAGCGCGCCCTTGCGCCCATCGGCCGACCAGCCCAACTCACCGCGCACGCCGCCGCGCATCTCCGCCGACAGGAGCCGTTCCCAATCCCGCCGCCGGCGATTGCCCAGCCGGAGCCAGGCGAAGTGGAAGATCTCGTGGACCAGAATCCGGATCAGCTCGCGCGGCGAAGCGATCAGCGCGCGGTCCAGCACCATCACCCGACGGCGCAGAAAAGAGCCGGCATGCACCGGCTGGCCGCGCCGGCCGCCGGCCAGCAAATCCCCCCGCCAGGCGTGCGGATCGTCGAGGAAGCGAACCTCGATCGAGCTGCCGTCCAGCGCGGATAATTTCATTGAATTGCGAGCGGTCCAAACACAGGCACGGCCATGTCGGCCGCATCCCGCAGGTTGCAGTAAGGATCTTTGCCGGCGCCGTAGCGGAGGGTGGCGCCCTCGGGCAGTTTGCCCCCGATGTAGAGCAGCGCCGCGCTGCCTTCCAGGCGGATCTTGTAGATCAGGGCCTGCGGCTCGCCACCGGCCGCATGGATCGAAAAGCCGGCCGGGCGGCCCTCGGCTCGCAGCCGGCCGTTCACCTGGCTGAACTCGACGCGCAGGATGCCGTTCTCAAACCGCGCCGAAACCGGGCGCGGGCCGCGCTCGAGGGCGGCGCATTCGGCGTTGTTCGGGAACACACCGTGGCAGGCCAGGCGGGCCAGTCGCGCGCCCAGCCGCTTAAGATCCTGGACCCCGACGTGGATACCGTCGTCGAGCGTAAAATCCACCGCCGGCGCCATGCCCGAGCGCGGGATGGTCGTCTCGGCGTTGCGCTGCATCTCCTGCACGGCGTTCCACTCGGCCACGTTCGATGCGCTCACGTGGCGGCCGATCTGGACGTAGTAAAAGGGCAGATCGGGCTGGCTGAAATCGGAGCGGAAGCTCGCTACCAGCCGCTCGAACTTCTGCTGGAAGACCGGCGCGGCCTTGGGATTAGCGTCGGATTCGCCCTGGTACCAGAGGATGCCCGTTACCTTGCCGCCCGCCAAGCGCACGCGGCGCACCGTGGCGCCGTAGAGCGAATCGCCGCCTTTGTCGCGCAGCGCGGGATCCCACTGGTCCATGGAAGTCCCGCCGTGAGCGCAGGGCAGCAGGCCCACGGGCACGCCGGTGCGGCGCACCATCTCGGCGGCGAAGGGAAGCCCCAGCCCGGCGCCCTTCTTGCGGCCCGCGATGTATTTTTGCAGCTCCGCGCCGGCCAGCTTCTCCGGCTCTTTTTGCTGGTTGCGGCGCCAGTGGACGCGGTCGGCGGCGTCCGCCAGGCGGTGCAGAGGCTCTTCGGCGATGCCCCAGCGATCCGTCTGGTCGAAGCTGTTCACGAGGCCATTGGGCGGCTGAACATCCAGCAAGTCGCCCACGCCCTCCATGTTGGACTGCCCGGCCAGCACCCACAGGTCGCCGACCAGGAGTCCCGCCACTCGGTCGGTCGCTTCCCCGCCGCCCGCGCGCACCTCCAGCGTGTAGGGGCCGCCGACGGGCACGCCCTCGAGCCGCGCGCTCCACTTGCCGCCCTGCGCCTTCCCGACCGCCTTCCAGTCGAAGCCCGGAGCGGAGACACCGCGCAGGACCAGCCGCGCCTCCACCGGCCCGCTGGCCGCGGTCCCTTCCAGCGCGATGCCGGCCCGGTCGCCGGAGCCGCGCTGGAAAACCTGGTAGTCCGCCGCCCCGCCGGTGATGCGCGCCGGCTGGGCGAAGGAAACGGAAACAAACGCAAATGCGGTCAGAACCGCGGATAGTCTCATACACGCCTCCCGAAACGAGCATTGTAGCGGAGGCGGAGGCTCCTCAGCGGCGCTCGACGTCGCTGCGTTTGATCTGCGCGCGTCGCCGTCCTTGCGCCAACTGGCTGGCAGCCTTGCGGCGCGCCTCGTCGCTGGCTTGCACTTTGTTTAGGACCGCCCGGGCGCCCGCCAGTTTGGCCAGCCGCGTCGCGGTGGCCTTGTGTTGCAGCACGCCGGTCCGGCCTTCGATGGTGGCCACGCCGCCCTGCACATGGACCTGGAACTTGTTGACCGCGATCTTCGAGCGGGCAAAGCGCGCTTGAATGGCCTTCTCCAGTTCCGGGTCGGTCATCTTCGGCGCCGGCGTATTCTTGCCCGGCGCGGTACGCTTGTGGGCCGGCGGAGGGGCCGCCGCGGCCCCGGCGGCCAGCAGTAAGAGGACGAGAGAGAAACGCGGCATTCCAGATTGGTAGTGGCCCGGCGCGGTGGATTCTCTCGCGCTTCAAATGAAACTGTGCTAAACAGGGTGAGGAGAACGCCTATGAGCCGACGAGTCTTGTTGGGAACTTGCGGTCTTTGCGGAAACATCTTCAACCGCGCGTCCATGACGCGCCATCTGAATACCTGCATCTCGGCCGGCCGCCAGCCGCCCGCCGTATCGTCGCCAGGCAAAAGGCTGCCCATCCCGGTCTTTCACTTGTTCGTGGAAGCTCGCTATGACAAGGCGTACTGGATGCATTTGGCCGTCCCGATGGAAGCTCACCTGGGCATAGTGGATGCTTTTCTGCGCCAGATCTGGCTGGAATGTTGTGGCCATTTGAGCGCCTTCACCATCCAAGGAAGGCGTTATGCTTCCGCGCCCATGGCGGACTTTCAAGAATCCGGAATGGGGGTCCGGCTCAGCCGGCTCCTTCAGCCAGGAATGGTGTTCTCCTACGAGTATGACTATGGGTCGACAACCGCGCTCAGCTTGAAAGTGCTGGCCGTGCGGGCCCGGGCAACGGATCGGGGCGCCGTCGAGTTGCTGGCGCGAAACGATGCGCCCATGGCCGCCTGCGACCAATGCGGCAGCCAGCCGGCAACCATGGTCTGCACGGAGTGCGCATCGGAGGACCAGGGGGGGTGGCTTTGTGAACCCTGCGCCGACGGCCATGATTGCGGCACCGAAATGTGCCTGCCGGTCGTCAATTCTCCCCGTGTCGGAGTGTGCGGGTATACAGGCTGAACTCTCAAAAGCACCCGGACTTGCACCGCGCAGGGGACAACGCATGATTTCGCCTTAAAGCCGGCGTGGCGCAACCGCCACTCGATGTCGGCCCTCCTTTCCTGGCCGTCTCCGCCGCCGGCCTTTGCTGGCGCAAGATCTCGAGGTACCCGGAGTAGTCCAGCGTGCAGTTGAAAAGTCGCGCAACTCGACAGTGGTGAGGCGCATCTGGCGGGCCATCCACGGCCTCCTTGTGCCATTGATCTTGGGGAGAGTGAAGAGCGACCAGGCAAACCGCAGCGACAAAGACCTGATTCATCGCTTGGGAAAGTCGTACAGGTAGTGGTCGGCGTTCTTCGAAAGATCGTGCGGCAGTTTTCGAAGGTCCGCGCCGGCCACCGAGCGGCATGGGCGCGGTATAATCTCGCCATGCTCAACACTCCGATCGGCCGGCGCGGGCTGCTGCAAGGCGCCGCGACCGTCACCGCCTCGTCGTATGCGCGCATCCTGGGCGCCAACGACCGCATCTTGATGGGCCTCATCGGGCCGGGCGAGCGCGGCCGGGGAGTCCTGGCGCTGTTTCAGAAGGACAAGCGTGTCGAGGTCGCCGCGCTGTGCGACATCTATGCGGCCCAGATCGACCGCGCCAAACAGATGGCCCCCAACGCCAAGGTCTTCAAGGACCACCGCGGCCTTCTGGAGATGAAAGAGCTGAATGTCGTGCAGATCGCCACGCCGGACCACTGGCACGCGCAGTGCGCCATCGACGCGTTGAACGCCGGCAAGGATGTGTACGTCGAAAAGCCGCTGACCCTCACCATCGAGGAAGGGCCAAAGATCGTCAAAGCCGCGCGCGTCAACGAGCGCGTCTGCCAGGTGGGCATGCAGCAGCGCTCCGGCGCGCATTACATCCAGGCGCGCGACGAGTACATAAAGCCGGGCAAACTGGGCAAGATCACGCTGGCGCGCACCTGGTGGCACGGCAATACATACCACCTGCGGCGGGCGCCCGCCTCGCTCCAGACCCTGCCCTCCAATCTCGACTGGGCGCGCTTCCTGGGGCCCCTCAAGTGGCGCGAGTGGGATCCGCAGCAGTACTGGAACTGGCGCGCCTACCTGGATTTCGGCGGCGGCCAGGTGACCGACCTGTTCACCCACTGGATCGACGTCGTGCACATGTTCCTGGGCAACGAAATCCCCACCTCGGGCGTGGCCGCCGGCGGGGTTTACTTTGCCAAGGACGGCCGCACCGCGCCCGACACCATCAACGTGCTGCTGGAATACGGCAACGAATATACGGCCACCTTCGAAGCTACGCTGGCGCCCGGTGTCCGGGGCGAGGCGGTGGAGATCTGCGGCACCGAGGGCCGGCTGTGGATCGACCGCAGCCGCTTCGAATTCCACCCCGCCGGACGAGGCGCCAAGCCCACTATCGTCGAGGCCCAGCGGGACGAATCGCGGACCGACCTGCTGACCCTGTCGCACGTCAACAACTTCCTGGAATGCTGCCGCACGCGCAATCGCCCCAACGGCGACGTGCTTATCGGCCACCGCTCGGCGCAGGCATCGCATTTGGGCAACATCTCCTACGTGCAGAAGCGCCGCCTGAAGTTCGACCCGGTGCGGGAAGAGATTCTGCCCCTGTAAACGGCCATGACTCCATCCGGCCGGCTCGAATCGCTGGACGTGTTCCGCGGCGCCACCATCGCCGCCATGATCCTGGTCAACAACCCCGGCTCCTGGAGCGCGGTGTACTCTCCCTTGCTCCACGCCGGCTGGCACGGCTGGACTCCGACCGACCTGATCTTCCCCTTCTTCCTGTGGATCTCGGGCGTCGCCATGACGCTGTCCTTCGCCAAGCGCATGGAGCGCGGCGACGGCCGGCGCCGGCTGTTCCTGCACACTCTGCGCCGCGCCGCCGCCATCTTCGGCGTGGGCCTGTTTCTGAATGCGTTCCCGTACTTCGACCTGGCCACGCTGCGCATCCCCGGCGTGCTCCAGCGCATCGCGGTGTGTTACCTGATCGCCGCGGCGATTTTCCTGACCACGAAACTGCGCGGGCAGGCGATCGCCATCCTCTCGCTGCTGGGGGTCTATTGGGCGGTCATGAAATGGATCCCCGTGCCCGGCTACGGCGCCGGCGTGCTGGAGAAGCACGGCAACTTCGCCCAGTGGATCGACAGCCTGGTGCTGAGCGGCCACATGTGGTCAGCCACCAAGACCTGGGACCCGGAGGGCATCGTCAGCACTCTGCCCTCGATTGCCACCGTGCTCTTTGGCGTTCTGTGCGGACA
>JACQZT010000004.1 GCA_016213755.1 Acidobacteriota bacterium
CGGCCGGTGGCGGGCGCCGTGGTCCGCGCCGCCGATGGGGCGACCGCCGCGCTGCGCAGGGCGGTGACGAACGCTTCCGGCTACTATCGCCTGCCCGAGCTGGCGCCGGCCGCCTACCGGATCTCGACCGCCGCCCCAGGACTGGAGGAAGCCGCGGCGGGTCCGCTGCCCGTAACGGTGGATTCGCACCAGCGCCTGGACTTCCGCCTGGCGGTGGCTGGGACGCGGGAGTCGATCGAGGTCCGGGCGGTGTTGCAGCCGGTCGAGGCGAGTTCCTCGGAACTGGGCTTCTTGCTCGACCGCCAGAGGATTGAAAGCCTCCCCTTGAACCGGCGCGATTTCCTTCAGCTTGCGCTGCTGGCGCCCGGCGTTTCGCCGCCGGTCGAGGACTCGCAACTCTCCCAGTACGGTTCGGTCGCCCTGCATGCCGGTGGCGCGCGGGAGGATTTCAATAACGTGCGGCTGGACGGGGCCGACAACAACGACCCCTACGTCAACCGCTATGTCCTGCAACCTTCGGTGGATTCGATCCAGGAGTACAAAGTGGCGACCAACGGCTACAGCGCCGAGTACGGCAAAAGCGCCGGCGCGCAGATCAACGTCGTCACGCGCGGCGGGGCCAACGACCTTCACGCTTTCCTCTACGAGTACCTGCGCAATCGGCAGTTGGACGCGCGCAATTTCTTCGACGAGAGGGACAAACCGAAATTCGTTCGGAACCAGTTTGGATTCGGCGCGGGCGGAGCGCTGGTCCGCAACCGCGCGTTCTTTTTCGCCAGCGCGGACCTCCTGCGCGAACGACAGAGCCTGAGCCGCCTGGGCACGGTCCCGACGCCGGCCGAACGGCAGGGCGATCTATCGGCCTCCGGTAAGCCGGTGCTGGACCCCTTCACCCGGGCGCCCTTCGCCGGCGGCATCATCCCGGCTTCCCGCGTCTCCCGGGTCGGCCGCAAGGTGCTCGACCTGTATCCCCTGCCCAATCGCGCCGGCGAGGCGGCCAACTACCTGGCCCAGCCGGTGATGCGCCAGGCCCAGTCCCAGACCAGCGCGCGAGTGGATACCCACCCGACCCGAAAAGACCGGTTGATGTTCCGCTACAGCTTCGGGTTCCTGGACCTGGCCGAACCCTACACCGAGGACTCGGACGCCGTTCCGGGCTTCGGAGACCTGGTCCGGGATCCGGCCCACAACGCGACGGTGCATCACGAAAGGGTCCTGGGGCCCAACGCGGTGAACTCTCTGCGGTTCGGATTCGGCCGGTTCTCGCGCGATCTCATGCCCGAAAACCACGCGACGGACGTCGGAGAGCAGTGGGGCGTGGACTGGCTGCGGGTTTCCTCGCGCGCCTTCGGCTACCCGGTCTTCAACGTGGCCGGCTGGTCCCGCGTTGGCGACACCACATCCTTGCCGATTCTCCGCCACACCAACACCTACCAGCTCCAGGAGGGACTCTCGCTGATCCGCGGCAGCCACTCGCTCAAGACCGGCGCCGAGTTGCGGCGTCTCGAGCTGAACGGCACGCTGGACCTGCTGGTACGCGGGTCGCTGTCTTTTTCCGGCGCGCTGTCCGGTTCGGGCAAAAGCGATCTGCTGCTGGGGTTGCCGTCCTTCGGACTCCAATCGGTAGCCGACAACCCGATGACCATGCGCACCAACGCCTACAACGCCTACTTGCAGGACGATTGGAGAATCCGTCCCAATCTCACCCTGAACCTCGGCCTGCGCTACGAGTTCAACACCCCGCCGGTCGATCCCGCCGACCGGATGTCCACGCTGGATCCCCAAACCGGCCGGATGGTGCGCGTGGGAACCGCCGGGCTGTCGCGCTCCGGCCTTCGCCCGGATCGCAACAACCTGGCCCCGCGCGCCGGTTTCGCCTGGGCTCCGGCGCGGGACTTCGTGGTGCGGGGCGGTTACGGGCTCTATTACGACTCGGGGATGTTCATCGTGAACACGGCCCAGTATTTCAATCCGCCCCAGTTCAGCCTGCGGGTTTTCTTTCCCACCGCCGCGGGCCTGCTGACCCTGGACAACCCCTTCCCCCTGAAATCCGCCGTGACTCCTCCGCCCTCGCTGAACCTCCTCAGTCCGGACATAGCAGGCTCCTACCTTCAGCACTGGAGCTTCAACCTCCAAAAGGCCTTTGGCCGTCAGGGAGTGGCGAGCCTGGCGTACGCGGGGTCCAAGGGCACGCACCTGCTCCGCACCCGCGACCGCAATCAGCCCCGCCCGGCGCCCGGCGAAGTGCAGCTCAGGCGGGCAAACCGGGCTTACGGAAACATGCTTCTGGTCGAGAGCGCCGGCGGCTCCATCTACCATTCCTTGCAGGCCAGCTTCAGCCGGCCCCTGACCCGCCTGGTCTCGATGCTGGCGTCCTACACGCTGGCCAAGTCGATCGACGACTCGTCGGCTTTTCTGGGCGTGAAAGCCGACAAGAACTTCCCTCAGGACAGCGAAAACCTGCGCGCCGAGCGCGCGGTGTCGAGCTTCGACGTGCGCCACCGGGCCACGCTGGCATACATCCTGCAACTGCCGGGCCGAAACCGGTGGATACGGGGCACCGAGTTGCGCGGCATAGCGGTGCTGCAATCCGGGCAGCCCTTTACCCCGGTCCTGCGGTTCGATAACAGTAACACCGGCAACACCGGGGGATCGTTCGGATCGGATCGCCCGGATCTCGCCGGCGACCCGCGGCTAACCGGCCCGGTCGCCGGCCGCTGGTTCGACACCCGGGCTTTCCGCATCCCGCGCCAGTACGCCTTCGGCTCGGCCGGGCGCAACATTGTTCGCGGGCCGGGCTTCTATACATTCGACGTCTCGCTGGCGCGCAGCTTCTCGCTGGCCGAGCGGCGCACCGTCTCCTTCGAGGCGCAGGCGTTCAATCTCCTCAATCACGCGAACTTCAACCTGCCGGAGCTGTTCGCCGACGAACCGGCCTCGTTCGGCCGGGTGTTCTCGGCCAAGTCGCCCCGGCAGGTGCAATTCGCGCTGCGCTTCAGCTTCTAGGGAGGTGGCAGTGGTCGCTGGACTGATGGCCGGCTTGCTCGGCTGTTTCTCCCTGAGCGCGGCGTCCGCGCTCATCGAAGGAACGGTCCTCGACCCCAGCGGGGCGGCGGTGGAAGCCGCGCGCGTCGCCGTTTTCACGAATCAGGGAGGCGCGGTCGGAGAGGCCCTCACAAGCCCGGAGGGGCTGTTCCGGCTGCCGTCACCCGGCTACGGCTCCTACCTGCTGCGCGTGGATGCGCGCGGATTCCAGCCGCTCGAGATGCGCCTGGCCGTCGGCGCGGAGAGAGCCGGGAAGATCGAACTGCAACTGGATATCGCCCCGGCCGCCACCGCCGTCACCATCACCGCCTCGCGCGCCGGCGTCGGGGAACTGGACGAAGACCCGCAATCCATCGCCACCCGCAACCGCGACCAGATCCTGCAACGCCCGCTGCCCACCATCGGGCAGGCGCTGGAGAACACGGCGGGCGTCCTGGTGCAGCAGACCTCCCATGGCCAGGTTTCTCCCGTTCTGCGGGGCCTCACCGGCTACCAAACCCTGTTGCTCGTCGATGGGGTCCGCTACAACACGTCCATCTTCCGCTCCGGGCCGAACCAGTACCTGGCCTGGATCGATCCCTCCCAGGCGCGCGGCATCGAGGCGATTCTGGGCCCTTCGAGCGCGCTCTACGGCAGCGATTCGCTGGGCGGGTCCATTAACGTTCTCAGTCTCGATCCCCGCTTTTCGACCGGCCGGCGGCGGGAGTTCCACGGGGAGGCCGCGCTGTTCGGCGCCTCCGCCGACGCTTCCGGCGGGGGCAGCCTGCTGGGGCAGTTCGGAACCTCCCGCCTGAGCTGGCTCATCGGCGCGAGTCGCAGGCGGCAGAACGACCTGCGCGCCGGCCGCGGATACGATTCGCACAACGTCTTCCTGCGCTTCTTCGGACTCACCGCGGGCCAGGTCAAGGACTTGCTGGGGCCGCGCCTGCAAGACACCGGCTTCACCCAGACCGGCACGCAGAGCAAACTGGTCCTGCGCCCCCGCGCCGACCAGAGCTTCACCGTGCAGTACCTGTTCGACGACCAGGCCGGCCAGCGCTCGTACCGCGACCGGCTGGGAGGCGCCGGCCGCCTGCAAGCCACCCTGTTCCCGCAGCGCCTGAACCTGGGCTACGTGCGCTACGAGAAGCTCGGCATCGCCTTCCTGGATTCGCTCTCCGGCACCTTCTCGATCAACGCTCAATCGGACGGCTACACCCGCCAGAACCTGCGCCCGACCGACCCCGTCCAGCACGACCGCAGCCGCATCAGTGCGCTCGGCTACGCCGCGCAAGGCCGCACTCATCTCGGCCGCCGCGACGCCCTCGCCTTCGGCGGCGAAATGTACCGCGAGACGGTTTTCTCCACGCGCTTCACGGTCAATCCGCTGAGTGGCGCCACCACCCAGGACCGCGCTCTGTACCCCAACGGCTCCCGCTACGTCACCTCCGGGCTCTTTGCCCAGAACAGCGTTAACCTGTTCCGCGACCGGTTGCGGGCCAACTTGGGCGCCCGCTATTCCTGGGTGGGCTACCAAACCCGAGCGTCGCAAAACCTCTCCTTGGGTGTCGCCGACTCGAACCAGAGCTTCGACTACTTCAGCGTCCATTCGAGCCTGCTACTGCAATTGACCCATCATGCGAGCCTTTTTGGCGTGGCAGGCAAAGGAATTCGCGCGCCCAATGTGAACGACCTCGGTTCCATCGGCCTCACGACGATGGGTTTTGACGTGCCGGCCGCGGAGGCCGCCGCCAAAGGCGCTCTCATGGGCCTGGATGGAAGCGAGAGCGCGCTGTCGTCCGGCCGGCCGGTGGGCAGGCTCGGCGCGGAGACGCTGTGGAACTACGAAGCGGGACTGCGCATCGACGCGGGCAGACTGCGCGCGCGCATCCAGGTGTTCGACGCCGAACTGAGCAACCCCATCACCGGCCGGACCTTGCTGTTCCCGGCCGGAGGCGCGCCCGCCTCCCTGGCCGGCTACCCGGTCCGCCCGCTGACGCAAACTCCCGCCCAGCAGCGGCAGGGCGTCGTCGCGGTGGCCACCGAGCTGGCCCCGCGCGCCGTGCGCAGCGCCGTCAACGACGGAGCATCCAGGTACTACGGCCTGGAGTCGAACTGGCGCTGGCGTCTGGGGCGCCGCTGGTCGCTCGACGGCAACTACTCCTTCCTCGCCGGCCGCGACCTGTTTCCGAATCGCCCCGCCCGCCGCTTGCCGCCCCAGCAGTTCTACACCGGCGTCCGTTACACGGCCCTGGCGCGCTGCTGGCTGGAATTAACGACCACCTTCTCCGGCTCGCAATACCGGGTGAACGGCGCCGACCTCGACGACGACCGCATGGGCGCTTCCCGCCGCCGCGGCGACATCGCCGACTTCTTCCGCGGCGGTTTCGCCGCTCCCTTTATCGACCGCGGCGTCTTCCGCCCGACCGGCGAAACCCTGGGCCAGATTCAGGATCGCGTCCTCCCGCTCGGCGCCGCGATCAACGGCGTCCGGGTGGCGTCCGACTCCACTCGCGTTCCGCTCTATCCCGGCTCCGGTCAGTGGTGGATCTTCGGCCTGCGGGGCGGCGTGCCGCTGGGAGAACGCCTGGTTCTGAACTTCTCGGCACTCAATCTGGCCGACCGCAACTACCGCGTCCACGGCTCCGGCACGGACGCCCCGGGGCTGAATGTATCGCTGAGTCTCCGCTATTCCTTCTGACGCGCGGAGTCCGCCGGGACGGGCTTGAGGATTTCGCCGTAGATCTCCGGCCGGCGAAAGCGAATGGGCCCCCGGCCGATGCGATTGTCGAGCACGATGCGCGCGGTGACGAGCTGGTCGCCGCCGCCGTCGTCGCTGGCCGCCACTTTCCCGCCCGGGTCGGCGATCAGGCAGCGGCGGGGGTGGACGAACGCCACCCAGACGCTGTTTTCGAGCGCGCGCGTGCGCATCATGACGTCGTTGGTTTCGCCGTACATCCCGTAGGAGGGAACCAGGATCACCTGCGCGCCTTTCACCGCCAGGATGCGCGCGGTCTCGGGTAACTGGCGGTCGAAGCAGATCAGCGTGCCCCAGCGCCCCAGCGGGGTTTCGGCCACCGGGAACTCCGCGCCCTTGGTGTTGAACGGCTCGTCGTCGTTGGTGTGCGACTTCGAGTACCGCGACACGAGATCGCCCCGCGGCGAAAAAATCACCGAGGTGTTGTACATGCGCTCGTCACGGCGTTCCGCGAAACCGAGGCTCAGATACACCTTGGACTCCCGGGCCAGGCTCCGCACGCGCCCGAGCAGCGGGCCGTCCAGTGTTTCCCCGGCGGCGAAGTACTTCTCGCGCGTCAGGTCCGGATTGCTCTTCTCATTGCCGACGTAGCCTTCCAGAAAGCCTTCCGGCGCCACCACCAAATCTGCGCCCCGGGCCGCCGCCTCGCGCGTCCAGCGCTCCAGTTTCGCAAAGTTGGCCTGCTTGTCCCATCGCTCCGGCATGACCCGCACGCCGGCGATGGTGAAGGACACGTCGCTCGCAACCGCGGCGGTCGCGAGCGCCATCAGGAGAATCGGCAACCGCATAGGCGTAGTCTACTGCAAGCGCCGCCTCTTTACGATATGCTGAGGAAGCCATGATTACAGGTTCCCTGAGACTCGTTTTGACTGCCGCCCTGGTCGCGGCGGCGGTTTGCGTTTTCGGCGCGCCCGGCCGGCAGGCGCCCGTGCCTGACGACAATGCGGGCTTCCAAGCCATTTTCGACGGCATGACCCTGAACAACTGGGACGGCGATCCGGCTTTTTGGCGGGTCGAAAACGGAGCCATCACGGGCGAGACTACGCCGGAGAGACCGCTCAAACCGAACACTTTCATCATCTGGCGGGGCGGAACGACGAAGGACTTCGAGCTGAAGGCCGAGTACCGCATCAGCGAGTCCGGCAACAGCGGCGTGCAGTATCGCAGCAGCGCAGTGCCGGAGGCCGGCAAGTGGGTCCTGAAGGGCTACCAAGCCGATATCGACGGCCGCAACAACTACACCGGCATGTTATACGAGGAGCGCGCACGAGGCTTTCTGGCGGAGCGCGGCCAGTTCGTCCGCGTGGCCGAGGGCGGAATCCGGAAAATGGTAGGCTCCCCGGGCGAGCCGGATGCGCTGAAGGCGCTCATCAAGGTCGGCGATTGGAACCGGATTCACATCCTCGCGCGCGGGAACGCGATCACCCACCTCATCAACGGGCGCGTTATGAGCGTGCTCATCGACGAAGACCCCAAGGGCCGCTCCGCAGAGGGTTTGCTGGGCCTGCAACTCCACCAGGGCCCGCCCATGAAGATCGAATTCCGCAACCTCCTGATGAAAAATGTCCCATGAAATCCGCATAGCCTGTGTCCTCTTTTTCGCCACCGCACTCTATCCGGCCGAGCGCGTCGTCATCCGCCCGCCGGATACCGGCGCGGCGCTCATCAATCCCGGCATGGGCTGGATGTTCCAGCACTACGACAACGACATCCGCCGCTACACGCTGGACCTGGACCCCTCCGACGGCGTCGAGGAATTCCCCGGCGTCAGCTCGGTCTACATTCGCCTGGCCTGGTCCTACATCGAACCCGAAGAGGGCCGCTTCAACTGGCCCATCGTGGACAGCGCCGCGCAGCGCTGGCTGGCCCAGGGCAAGACCGTGGCGTTCCGCTTCTCCTGCACGGAATCGCACCGCGACCAGCCCTACGCCACGCCCGAATGGGTGCGCAAGGCCGGCGCCAAGGGCCACAACTTCGTGCCCGGCAAAGGCCTCGTTGCCGGCGGCGCTTGGTGGGAGCCCGACTACGACGACCCGATTTTCCTCGAGAAACTGGACCACTTTCTGGCCGCCGCCGCAGCGCGCTACGACGGCAACCCGGAAGTGGCCTTCATCGACGTCGGCTCGTTTGGCGTGTGGGGCGAAGGACACACCGGCTCGTCCACCCGGCTGCCCTATTCGGCGGCCACCGTGCGCCGCCACATCGACCTCTACAAGAAGCACTTCAAGAAAACCCTGCTGGCCGCCAACGACGATTTCTCCAACCAGGGTCGCGGCCTGGAGACCCTGACCTACGCCCGCCGGCAGGGCCTCACCCTGCGCGACGACAGCATTCTGGTGAACGGCGGCGCGCAGGCCTACCATCACGCCTGGGTGGCGCCCCAGTTCTGGCCCGAACTGCCGGTGGTGCTCGAATGCGAGCACTTCGGCGGCTCACGCGACCGCGGTCACTGGCAGGATGGAAGCCTGTACCTGAAGGCCATCGAGGAGTACCACGCCAGCTACGCCACCGTGCACTGGTACCCGCGCGAGTTTCTGAAGGCCAATCGGGACCTGATCGACCGCATCAATCTGCGCCTGGGCTACCGTCTGCAACTGGCCGAGGCGTCCTGGCCGGCGGAGGTCGCCGCGGGAGCGGAATTCGCGGTCGGATACGTGTGGCGCAACGCGGGTGTCGCGCCCTGCCTGCCGGGAGGCTATCCCGCCCTCACGCTCAAAGACTCGAAAGGCGGCATCGCCGGGGTCTTTGTGGACGAAGAGTTCGACGCGCGCTCGCTGCCGGTGGGCCCGCCCAGCCAGCCCATTCCGGTTTCGCGCGGGGAGAAATCGCTGAACCAGGCCTCGCGACCTCTCATCACCTGCCGGCTGCCGCCGGCGCACATCGTCAAGCGGGGTCTACGACGTGTACATCTCGATGGGCACGCGCACCGGCACGCCACGGATCGCCCTGCCCCTGGCCGGCGACGACGGCCACCGGCGCTACAAGCTGGGAGCGATGAGCGTGACCGCCGCTACGGCGCCACCTGCACCACGAAGCTCTGCGTCGCGCCCGGCGGACTCGGCTTCTTCGAGCCGTCCGTGACCGGAAGGTCGGGCGAGTTCGTGTAACCGGAAACCAGGATCCTGCCGCTGGCATCGACTGCCACTCCGGTGGCGGTGTCGATGTAGATGCCGCCGATCACCGCCGAGTACGCCAGCGCGCCGGGGCCCGGTATCGCCGGATCGAGCAGCGCCACGAAGGCGTCCGCCAGCATCGGCGCGCTCGCCGAGCTGCCGACGCGCGGGAAATCGGCCGAATAGGTGTAACCGGCCAAGGCGATTCGCCCGCCCGGCGCCAGGGCCAGACCGTACAGAACGTCGGTGTCCACGCCGCCCAGGTAGGTCGAGTAGGAGATCGCTTCCCGGCTCCGGAGCCGGCTCAGATCAAGCCGCGTGAGAAACACGTCCGACACGCCCGCGTTGAAAGTGCGGTAGGCGTTCGGCGTGACCGGGAAATCCCGCGACAGGGTGTAGCCGGCCAGCCACAGCCCGCCCGCGCCGTCCAGTTTCAGAGCCTGGGCGACGTCCAGACCATCGCCACCCAGATAGGTTCCGTAAAGCAGGCCATCCAG
>JACQZT010000359.1 GCA_016213755.1 Acidobacteriota bacterium
CCGAGCCAGTAGCCCGCCTCCTCGCGCGACATCTTCTCCACTCCCTCGGCCACCTGGCGGATGCGGTCCAAGTTCTTCATCGGCGCCAGCGTGCGGAATAGCAATCCCAACGTGAGTGCCACCTCTTCATCGAGCGGCCACCGCTTGGTCTTTCCCGGCTTCAGAGAGCCGAGCACGATTTTCTCCCGCGCCAACCGCTTCAACAAGCGGTTCTCGGCGATGCGCAAGCCCGGTCCCTGAATGGTGGCAACGTGCTCCGGCACTTTCAGTCGGGGGGTGGCAGGTGAGGTCGCCTGCCAGATCTCCAGGCGCCAAACGCTCGTCGATTCGACGATCATGCGCAGTTCGTATTGGGGCGTCATCTAAACCTTCCCGGCGATAGCCTCGACAAATGCCTCGCCACCCCCATACTGCGTCAACCTTTTGGAAAAAGCGCCGGCGGCGCCGTCTTGCAGTGATAGTGGCTGCTTGAAAGCCAGGCTGTAGCTGGCCTCGAACTGCGTATCGGTAGCGGCTCGGATCTGCGGATCGAGGAACGATTTCACCGCGTTCGCCTTGTCCACGCGCCCCGTGAAGTTCACTTCGAACTGCTCGACTCCGTCGGCTTCGATGCCCACCTCGAAGTGGCACGTGACATCCGCCTCCTGGAGCGTTGCCATGGCCTGATGGACCTTCCACGTGGCGCCGGCTTCGAACAGGCGCACCCTGAGACTCGCGATGCTGTCCACCTTGGCCTTGCGCGCCTTGTCCCACAGATCGGCCAGCGCCTGAGCAAGCGGCCCCTGCGCGGTGAGTTCGGGCGGCGGCGGCTCTGCTGGCTTAAATCCCGGCAATACCGGCGGCTGAATCTCGCCCGATTTCTCCCGGATGGTTACCACCGCTATCGCTTGCTGCCGCTGGCCACGGCTGTCCGTGACCTCGACGGTGTAGGTCATCGACTGCTCCGGCCGGACCCGAAGCTGCTGCGTGGCTTGCTCGCTTGCAGTGGCCGCAAGCTGCGGTTCATTTGATGTGTAGGTATAGGGCGGGACGCCGCCTTTGACGCTGACCACCAATTCCGAAGACCCGCCTCGCTCGATGGTGTTGGGATGAGCCTGGAAACGGAGTTCCAGCGGTTCGGCACGCGGCCACAGCTTCTTCGCTTTCGCGTCGTCGATGGTGTGTAAGAAGTGGTTGTCGCCGATGTGGATAATGGGCCGCGGATCGCCGGGGCCCCACACTTGCGAGCCCTCGCGATAAATGAACACTCCCTGATCGATGCCGTTACGGATGCATTCGAACAACGGCGCGTCGTGCAGCAGGATAGACAGCTTTGGCGCGCGCCGGTACTCGGTCCGCATCTGCGCCGTGGTCATCTCTCCCTTGACACGCAGGCCGGTCTGGTCGCGCACGAATGGCGGCGAATCCGGAATGTCGCGGGCTTCGAGCAGCTTCTTCTGCTCGTGCAGGACCCGTTCCACCTGGTGCTGCCCGTTACCGGGCGAGTCGCCAGCGCCGGAAAGTTCAAGGATGGTGTGTCCCAGGTCGAGTTGGGCTCCGGTCATCCGCGAGCTGGACGGGTAGAAGAGGTGGCGGTAGCACTGTAGGATGGCCATCGCCACGTCGAGCTTCAGCTTCTCGTATTCGGCTTTGACCTTGCCCTGCTGGTAATCGGCGAGTCCGATCTGATGTTCCGGCTTCTGAAGCAGGCCAAGGGCGAGGCGGCGGCGCACCAGGTCGCGCATGTTCGGGATGGCGCGCTCATCGGCCGCCACGAACACCAGGTTGTTCTTGAGCTCGCGGATCTTGCGATCAGTCCCCTTGCACTCGAAGATCTCAGCGACGTCTGGCGGCGGCTGGCGCAGGTCGGAGGGTACCGCAGTCGATTCGTGGTTAATCACCACGAGCAGCGGGCGGCCGTCGCCGACTTCGTCGGGCACTTCATATGGACCGGCCGGGGAAAGCACGGCGTTGAATTCGCCACGAGGCAGGCTGAAAAGCTGGCGGATACGTTCGGACAGTTCGGTGCGGACGTCGGCGGCGTCGATGTCGCGCATCATGCGGCGGACGATCATGGTGAGGTTCGGCTCGACCATGAAGCGCAGCGGGGCGCCCGGGCGGTCGTCCAAATAGATGGAATCGGTGACGAACTGCACGCGGGCCTGCTCGACGAACGGAGGCTCGAGCGCGGGCGAGCACACGGACAACTTCAACTGCTCGGCGGTGATGCCCTTCGCGGAATCTCCGTAAGCCAGCGTGTGCCAGAAGATGGTGCGCGCCACATAGGAGGTCACCGGGGGCAGGCCGGGGTACCTCTGTGCGTCAACGCGTTGCGCGAGTGCCGGCTCGTCTCCCGTGACGGCGGCGACATCGGACTTAACGACCGGCGCGTACTGGCCTTGGCCGAGCTTGACGTTGATCTCGGTGCGGATGGCCTCGAACGCCGGGTCCATATGGTGCGCGTGGATCGACGAGGCGTCCGGGGGCTGTAGGCGCCAGAGGTAGTGAACGGTGCGGGCCAGCAGACGCAGCATGCCGCG
Source organism: Acidobacteriota bacterium (assembly GCA_016213755.1). GTDB lineage: Bacteria > Acidobacteriota > Terriglobia > Bryobacterales > Bryobacteraceae > JACQZT01. The sequence continues at coordinate 2,520 of JACQZT010000359.1, forward strand.
CGTGCGCTGGAACGTGCTGAGCGACGCGGTCTTCTCGGTCAGCATTTCGAGCAGCTTGGGATGCAGCGGGTAGCTGCGCGCGAACTGGTCGCGGAGTTCCGGATCGGTCGCGTCGGCGGGCAGAGCGACGCGGTTGGCGTTCCAGACCTGGGCGTATGCCGCGATGACCGCCTGCGCGGCGTCCAGGTCAACACTTTCGAAGAGGCGCGCGCGCAAAACGTTGGGCGTCTCGTCTTCCTCGGTGGGGTTCAGCGGCGTGGTGCTTCGCACGGCGACGCTTTCGGCTTCGGACATGGCGGCGGCAGCGCGCTCGTTCTCCTCCTTATATGCATCGCCGGCCTTGTCGTCCTTGCCGATGGCGAGGGTGTAGACGAGCGCGACCCGCGGCGTGGACGCCACAGCCTTGAACAGATCGTGGACGAAGGCGGCGAACTGTTTGGAGGCGTCCGGAAAGGCGCGCTCCACTTTGCGGAGGTAGACGGAGATTTCGTCCAGGAGGATCAGGGTGGGTTGGCCGCCGAATAGCTCGCGAATGGTGTCGGCGCCGGGCGCGATGTGCTTCTCGTCGCTCACGCGGACTCGTTCGTAACCGGCGCGACCGGCCAGGCGGTAGGCCATCTCGCCCCAGAGAGAGCGGGCGAGCAGTCCGGGTTCCAGGGTGAGTCCGTTGGCGGGATCGGCGTTCTCTCCGTCGAGGGCGGCGATGCGGATGGCGCCTGCCGGGAGAATCGCAGGATCGACGAAGGTCTCGGGCGTTGGAACACCCTTCATTCCACGGACGGCGTGTACGAGTGCAATGAGGGAGTGGGTCTTACCACCGCCGTACTGCGTGCCCAGCCGGATGATGGAGGAGACCTCGCCTCCTTGGCCGGAGAGACGGAGGCACACAGCCTTCAGCAGTTCCTTCATCCCGCGGGTGGGATAGCTCTTTGCGAAGAACGCGGCGGGGTCGAGGTAATCGGCAGGCGCCGTCCCGTTGACGACGCGCGAAAGGTCGGCCATGAATTCGTCGTCACGGATGGCGCCCGCGAGCACATCGGCGCGCGGACGGCAGGTATCGAAGATGGTCGGCAAACTCATAAGTGGCCCAAGACACTTCAGTTTATGACTGTTGGCGAGGCCAGGACAACACGATTCCATTTTCGGATGGATTTCGTGTTATTCCCGGGATTCACGAGCCAGGCGCGAGGGCCGGCCTTGAAACGGACTTCACCGTGGTCCCGGGCCGTGATCCCCAAAGCGGTTAAGCACCCGGCCCCCGCGGCCGCCCGTCCTTTGTTAGAGAATAGAGGGCGTGAACCGGAGCGTGACCCGGCGGGACGCGCGGGCGAAGACGACCGGCGCCGCCCTGTATGCGGCGGACCTGGAAATGCCGGGTGCGCTGTGGGGAGTCACGGTCCGTTCCGATTGCGCGCGGGGGCGGATCGCCGGTTTCGAGTTCGATGCCGGGTTTCCGTGGCGGGAATGCACGGTGGCCGGGCCGGCGGATATACCCGGCGACAACTGCGTGGCCCACATCACCGACGACCAGCCCTGCCTGGCTGCTTCCGAAATCAACCACTGGAGCGAGCCTCTTCTGCTGATCGCGCACCCGGACCGGTACATGGCCGAAGCCGCCCGGCGCGCGGTGCGCGTGCGGCAGGAGCCCGCCGAACCGCTGCTCGACATGGAGCTCTCGACGCGCGTGTTCCAGGAGTACTGGCGCGAGCAGGGCGACGCCGGCCATGCCCTGCGGGAGGCCGCGGTGGTGGTGGAGGGCGTCTACCGAACGCCCGCGGTCGACCAGCTCTACCTCGAGCCCCAAGCCATGGTGGCTACGGCCTCTCCGGAGCGGGGCGTGTTCGTGCGCGGCTCGATGCAGTGCCCCTACTACGTGCGCCACGCGCTCGAGCGGCTGTTTCATTTGCCGGGCGAGAAGGTCCGCGTGGCCGCCTGCGAGACCGGGGGCGGCTTTGGGGGCAAGGAAGACTACCCGAGCATGCTGGCCTGTCACGCCGCCCTGCTGGCCTGGAAGTCCGGCCGCCCGGTGCGCATGATCTACGATCGCGCCGAAGACCTGGCCGCCACCACCAAGCGCCATCCCTCCCGCACCCTGATCCGCTCGGGATTCGACCCGGACGGACGCCTGCTGGCCCTGGACATCGACTTCCTCATCGACGGCGGCGCCTACACGACGCTCTCCCCGGTGGTGCTCTCGCGCGGGCTCATCCACTCGACCGGCCCGTACCAGTGCGACAACGCGCGGCTGCGCGGGCGCGCGGTGGCCTCCAACCACCCTCCCTACGGCGCATTCCGCGGCTTCGGCGTGCCCCAGTCGTGCTTCGCCATCGAGCGCCACATGGACACGGCGGCCGCCCGACTCGGCCTGCGGCCCGATGAGCTTCGCCGGCGGAACCTCTTTCGTGCCGGCGCTCGCACGGCCACCGGCCAGTTGCTCGTGCCGGACCCGAAGCTGGCAGCCCTGCTGGACCGCGCGGTCCAGGCTTCCGGCTACGCGGAGAAGTTCGAGCGCTATTCCGTTCCATGCCTGGGCCCGGTTCGCCGCGGCATCGGCCTCTCGTGCAGCTTCCACGGCACGGGCTTCACGGGCGCCGGAGAGGACCGGCTGCGGTCGGAAGTGGTGGTGGAACTCGCGCCGGGTGGAGGCCTGCGCGTGCTTGTCTCGAGCGTCGATATGGGACAGGGCGCGGCCACCGTGCTGGCTCAAATGGCGGCGGAGGCCTTTGGCTGCGCCGCGGAGGACGTGGAAGTGCCGGGCGCCGATACGGCGATGGTTCCCGACAGCGGCCCGACCGTGGCCTCGCGCACGACATCGATCGTGGGCGCGCTGGTGGAGCGCTGCGCCCGGGAACTGCGCGAAGGCCCCTCCGGCTTGCGCCGGGCCACGGCCCGCTACGAGCCGCCGCCCGGTGTTCGCTGGGACGAGGCCGCCTTCAGCGGAGACGCCTACGGCGGCTACTCCTGGGCGGTCCAGGTCGCCGAGGTGCGACTGGACACCGACACCGGAGAGGTCCGGGTGGAGCGCATCACGGCCGCGGTGGACGCCGGCCGCATCGTCAACCCCGAGCTGGCCCGGGGCCAGGTGGAGGGAGGCATTGTGCAGGGCGCCGGCTTCGCCCTGAGCGAGGAGACGATTTACCGCGACGGCCGCATCGAGAACGCGCAGCTCGCCAACACCATCATCCCGACCGCGCCGGACGCGCCGTCCATCGAAGTGATCTTCGCCGATCCCGAGGCGCCGGAAGGCCCGCGGGGGCTCGGTGAACTGCCGCTGAATGGCGCCGCGCCGGCCATCGTAAACGCAATCACCCAAGCGGCCGGCGGCCCGCTCGACAGTCTCCCCGCCTCCCCGGAGCGGATTCTGGAGATGCTCCGTGCCTGAACCGCCGCGTCTGCGTTTTCGCGTGAACGGCCTGGACCGCGAGATGGAGGCCTGGCCAATGGAGCGCCTGCTGGACGTGCTGCGGGAACGGCTCGGCCTCACCGGGACCAAGGAAGGCTGCGGGGAAGGGGAATGCGGCGCTTGCGCCGTACTGCTGGACGGCCGCCTGGTGAATAGCTGCCTGGTGCCGGCTCTCGAAGTGTCCGGCCGGGAGGTAGTCACCATCGAGGGCCTGGCCTCGAGCGGCGTGGCGGCGGCATTCCAGCGGGGCGGGGCAGCGCAGTGCGGCATCTGCACTCCCGGCATGGTGGTGGCCGCCACAGACGCTCTGCGGCACAACCCGGCCGCCGGCGAAGAAGAGCTGCGCGAAAGACTGGCCGGCAACCTCTGCCGCTGCACGGGCTACCGGGCCATCGTGGAAGCGGCCGCCGCGGCGGCGCGCCAGGAGACGGCGCCATGAGGAGCTTTCTTCCCGAATACGAGGTCGAAGCCCCGGCGCGGCTCGAAGGCGCGCTCGAACTGCTCGAACAGGGCTGGCGGCCTCTGGCCGGGGGGACCGACATCATGGTGCTGCTCGAATCGGGGCGGCTTGCGGACCGGCGCTTCGCCGGGCTGTGGAACCTCGGCGATCTGCGCGGCATTCGCGAGGAGGGCGGAATGGTCTCGATTGGCGCGCTGGTCACCTTCACCGAGCTGCGCGAGTCGCGCCCGATCCGCGAGCGCTTCCCGCTGCTGGCGGCCTCCGCGGCGGTCACCGGCTGCATCGCCACGCAGAACCGCGGGACGCTCGGCGGCAACATCGGCAACGCCTCGCCGGCCGGCGACTCGCTCCCCGTGCTGCTGGTCTATGACGCGCAACTCGAGCTGGTCTGCCGCGGCGGCGTGCGGCGGGTTCCCTACTGCCACTTCCACCTGGGCTACAAACAGATGGACCTCCGCGCAGGCGAGCTGATCTCCCGCATCCTGCTGCCGGCCGGCCGGCAGGGCTGGCACGAATGCTTCCGAAAGGTGGGCGCGCGCGCCGCGCAGGCCATCTCGAAAGTCAGCATGGCAGCCGCCGCGCGGACTGTGGACGGGCGCATTGAGGACTTCCGGCTGGCCTACGCCAGCATGGCGCCCGTGCCGCTGCGCTGCTGGCGCACCGAGGAAATTCTGCGCGGCGCGCGTCCCGGCTGTCTGCCGGAGCTGCCCGACGAAACGTCTCCCATCGACGACCTGCGCTCGACCGCCCGCTACCGGCGGCAGGTTGCGCGGAACCTGCTGCTCCGGTTTCTGGCGGGGATCGAATGAACGCGACCGTGAGGGAGTGGTGACGTCTCAACAGCTTCATTCAGGCCTGCGATCTTTATCCGCACGAGCGGCGCAAGCTCCCGATGGAAGATGTCTACCAGATCATGCGCGAGGATGTCCGGGTGAAGGCCCACGCGGAGAATTCACAGACGACGATCTATCTATCCTTCCGGTACAAGGATCGAGTCCTCGCGCAGATGGCAGCAGCGGATCAAGGAAGCCGCCGGAGGCCGGCTGGGACTCCGCGCGCTAGACCGCGAGGCGGCGCGAAAGCACTACGAATCATTGCGTCAGAAGCTGAGCGAGGCGCAGGTGCTTGAGGATCTGCTCAAGCGGGAGATGGGTGAGAATCTTCAGTTAGTCGATCCGCCATCTTTGCCGCGGGAGACCGCATCGCGGCGGCAAGGTTTTATGTTCGGCGGAGCGGTGGCGGGGCTGCTGGCCGGTCTGGCGGTTGTCTTCGCAAGGAAGCTGAGGCGGGGAAAGACGCCAGATCCCGAAGCGGGTTCGTAAGCGCCCGATCGCCCCTGCCGGACGGCATCCAATCGCCTCTGTTGCGGCAACCACATTCCCGCGAACGCTTGCTAACGCGCGCGGTTCGGTAAGTGCTTCGGGTTCGACGTTGCGACCGTCAGGAGCCGTCAAGAAATGGTACAGGCACCTGTCCCGATTTCTTGGCGCCGAACTCACGCCTCCCGCCGCCGCTCCACCAGGTAGTAGAGACTGGGCAGCGCCAGCAGCGTCAGCACCAGGGTCGAAACCAGCCCGCCCAGCACCACGGTGGCCAGCGGGCGCTGGATGTCGGAGCCGATGCCGGTGGCCAGCGCCGCCGGCGCCATGCCCAGCATGGCCACCACCACCAGCATCGCCCGGGGGCGGAACTGCGCGCTGGCGCCGGCCAGGATGGCCTCTTTCAGCGGCAGTCCTCCCTCCTCGCGCTGCCGGTTGATTTCGCACACGTACAGCACGCCGCTCATTACCGCCACTCCGAACAGCGACACGAAGCCGACGGCCGCCGACACGCTGAACGGGATTCCGCGCAGGTACAGCGCCAGGATTCCTCCCACAATCGAGAACGGAACGTTGGCCAGCACCAGCAGCGAGTTGACGGTCGAGCCGAAGGTCCAGTACAGCAGCCCGAAGATCAGGAAAATCGTCATGGGCAGGATCCACTTCAACCGCCGCCGCGCGCGATCCAGGTTCTCGAACTGGCCGCCCCACTCCACCTTGTTGCCCGGCGGCAGCTTCACCTGGCTCTGGACGCGCTTCTGCGCCTCGGCCACGAAGCTGCCCTGGTCGCGGCCCCGGATGTTCGTTCGCACGCTGATCTGCCGCCGGTTCTGCCGGCGGGCGATGATGCTGGCGCCGCTCGAAACCTCGATCTCCGCCAGCCGCGCCAGGGGAATCCGCCCGCCGTCGGCAGTGGGCACCAGGATGTTGCCGATCTCCGCCGGCGAGCTGCGGGCCTCGGGAATGTAGCGCACCACGATGTCGAACAGGCGGTCGCCTTCGAACAGCGCGCTCGCCGGCCGCCCTCCGATGGCCTGCTCGATCACCTCCTGCACGTCCGCCACGTTCACCCCGTGGCGGGCCGCCTCCTGGCGGTCGACCTGGATGCGAAGCTGCGGCCGGTCCCCCTCCTGCTCGATGGCCGTGTCGGCCGCGCCGGGAATCTCGCGCAGGATCGCGTTTACCTGGGCCGCGGTCTGGCGCAGGAACCCCAGGTCCGGCCCGCTCAGGATCACCGCCAGGTCCGCCGACGAGCCCGTGATCGAATCCATCACCATGTCCATGATCGGCTGCGTGAAGGTGAACATGGTTCCGGGCACGCGGTTCCGCAAGCGCTCGGAAAGCTCTCTCACCAGGTCCGCCTTGGTCTTTCCCGCCGGCCACTCCGAATAGGGTGTCAGCATCAGCAGCAGTTCGTTCCGGTTCGGCCCGAACGGCTCCGTGTTGGACTCCTGCCTTCCGGTCTGCGACGTCACCAGCCTGACTTCCTTGGATTCCAGCGCCACGCGCCGGATCAGGCCCGCGGTCTCCGCCGATTTCTCGATGGAAATCCCCGGCGGCAGGATGGCCCGCATCCAGATCACTCCCTCGTCCAACTGCGGAAGGAACTCCGAACCCAGCCGCGTGCCCAGCCACACCGTCCCGCCGAACACCAGCACTGTGGCCCCGGCGACCTTCCACGGATGCTCCACCAGCACCCGGATCGTCGCCCCATAGCCCTGAATGAGCCCTTCGACCAGAGGATTCCGCCACGTCCGCCAGCCTCGCGGAAACAGGTACTCGGCCAGCACCGGGGTCACCGTCAGCGTGAACAGCAGCGAACCCACCAGCGCCGCGCAGATGGTGAACGCCATGGGCGCGAACAGGCGCTGCTCCACCCGCTCCAGCAGGAACAACGGAAGGTAGGCCGCAATCAGGATCACCATCGAGAAGAAGATGGGCCTCTGCACCGCCGTTGAGGCGTCCTCGACCAGGTCCGTTCCCCCTTCCAGCGCCGACACCCGCCGGACGATGAACTCCACCATCACCAGCGTGCCGTCCACGATGATCCCGAAGTCGATGGCTCCGAGGCTGAGCAGGTTGGCCGGAATGCCGTAGAAGTACATGCAGAGGAAGGCGAACAGCAGCGAGATGGGGATGGTCAGCGCGGTCAGCATCGCCGCCCGAAAGCTTCCCAGAAAGAACAGCAGAACGATGAGCACGATGGCCAGCCCCTCGGCCAGCGTCCGCGACACCGTGCGCAGGGTGTTGTTCACCAGTTCCGTGCGGTCGTAGATCGGCTCGATCCGCACGCCGGCCGGGAGCCGCGAGGCATTCAGTTCGTCCACCGCCTCTCGCACGCCCCGCAGCACCTCGCTCGCGTTCTCGCCGCGCCGCATCACCACCACGCCTTCCACCCGCCGCGGCCATTGGTTCATGCCGAAGATGCCCGTTTGCGGGGCGGCGCCCACCTTCACCCGGCCCACGTCGCGAATGAATACCGGGGTCCCCTTGGCCGAAGCCACCACGATGTTCTCGATGTCGGAAACCGTGCGGATCAGCCCCACTCCCCGAACCACGAGCGACTCCTCGCCGCTGGAAAGCAGCGACCCGCCCGCGTTCTGGTTGTTCTTGCCCACCGCTTCGGCGATCCTGCCCACCGAAAGGCCGTATTTGTACAGCGCCAGCGGATCGACCTCGATCTGGTACTGCTTCACCAGCCCGCCGAACGGAAACACGTCGCCCACGCCGGCCACCTGCATCAGCCGCGGCGTCACCACCCAGTCCTGCAATTCGCGCAGCCGGATCTCGTCCTGCTCTTGCGCCTCGAACGTGTAGCGGTACAGCTCGCCCGCCGGCGTGGTCGGCGGCGCCAGCGACGGCGTCACGCCCTCGGGCAGCTCCGCGTCGCGCAGTTTCTCCAGCACCACCTGCCGCGCCAGCGACTCGTCGGTCCCGTAGGCAAAGGTCAGGTCCACCACCGACAGGCCGAAAATCGACCGCGACCGGCGCGAAATCACACGGGGAACGCTGTTCAGAACCCTCTCGATGGGCACTGAAACCTGCTGCTCCACTTCTTCCGCCGCGTGCCCCTCATACAGCGTGATCACCATCACCTGAAGCTCGGAAACGTCCGGATAGGCTTCGATCTTCAATTGCAGAAACGACCACACCCCCAACCCGGCCACGCACAGAGCCAGGAAAACCACCACAAACCGGTGCCGCAGGGCAAAACTGAGCAAGGATACGTTCAAGGGATGTCTCCTTAGCGCCCGCTCAACAGAATCGCGCCCTCAACCACCACGCGATCGCCGGCCTGGGGACCCGACAGCAGCACCGCCATCCCGTCCCGCGTCTCTCCCACGCGAATGGGCGCCGCGCTGAAATCTCCCTTGGCCCGTTCCACGAACACAAAGGGTCCCGCGTCGCCGTGCAAAATCGCGCTGGCTTGCGTCACCCGCACCGTGCACGAGCCGTGCGTGTGCCGGATGCGCCCGAACATCTCAGGCCGCAACCGCCCGTCCCGGTTCTGCAACTCCGTCTGCACCTTGATCGTGCGCGTCTGCGCGTCCACCGTGTCGGCAATCCGCATCACCCGCCCTCGCAGCACCTCACCCGGGTACGCCGCCATCTCCACCTGCACCGGCTCGCCCACGCGGATCAGCCGGATCGAACTTTCCGGCACGTCCGCGGCCACCCAAACCGTGCTCAGATCCACCACGGTCATCAGCGGCGTGTTGGTGTCGGTGCGGTATTCGCCGGCCGCCACGGCGATGTCCAGAATCTTCCCCGAAAACGGCGCTCGCACCAGCACCTCCGGCGCGGTCTGCTCGGGCTTCAGTCCCAGAACCGCCAGGTGGTGCAGCGCCGAGTCGCTGGCCGCCTGCGCCTGGTCCAGGCCCGCCTGGCTCTGGGCCAGCTCGTTCCGCGCCTCCAGGACGTCTTTGAGCGCCGCCGCCCGGTGCTCGTACAGGTCCCGCGCCCGCTCCGAGTCGGCTTGCGCCTTGTCCAGCGCCGACCGCGTCTGGCGGAGCTGCGACTGCGCCTGCCGGCAGGCCGCCACCGCCGCGCTCGCCTCCGGGCTGTCGATGGCCACCAGCGTCTGCCCTTCCGTCACCGCGTCGCCCAGCCTCACGTGCACCTGCCGCACCCGCCCCGCCACCGGCATGAGCACTCGCGAGATCCGGTTCGGATTCACTTCCACCTTGGCCGGCGCGGTTACCTCTTCGCACGGAAACTGCGCCGTGTGCACCGCCGCCACGCGGATCCGTTCCAGCTTCGGCGAGCCCGGCGGCAGCACCACCCGGCCCTGGCTCGAGCCGGCCGGCGAAGCCGCCGCCGCCGTGGCCATCGTCCTCTCCGCCTCCCGGCCGCAGCCGGCCGCCAGAATCGCCAAAATCGCCGCGCCGCACCCGATTGCGCTCTTCATCGCCCCACGACCTTTCCCGACACCCCGTCCAGCAGGTACAGGCTCCGCGCGTACTCCCCGCGCGCTTCGATGTGCCCTTGCATCGTCTCGTTGAACGCCCTCTGGGCGTCGAGGAACTCCAGCAGCGACGCCTCGCCGCGCTTATAGGAATACTCGGTCACGTCGCGCACCAGGCGCGCCTGTCCCAGCATCCGGTTCTCGATGCTCTCCAGCAGCTCGCGCGCCGTCAGCGCCTGCTGGCAGGCCGTCTCGACTTCGCCGGCGATCTCGCTTTCCAGCGCCCGCACGCGGACTCGCGCCTGCCGCTCCTCCTGCCGCGCCCGTTCGATCTCGCCCTGGTTGCGGTCGGCGACCGGCAGCGGCACGCTCAGGAAGAACCCCAGCGAGTTGCTCTTGCCGTTCACGCCCTGCTGCCTCCGGTACTCGGTGCCCACCGTGTAATCCACCCGCCCCTGCGCCAGTTGCAGCCGCACCTCCGACTCCGCCCGCGCCACGTCCCGCTCGAGCCCGCGCAGGTCCGGCCGCGCCTCGCGCGCCATCTTCCGGATCTCTTCCACTTCCGGCATGGCGCGGTCCCGCCTCAGCTCGCCCGCGATATCGAACGAGCCGGACGGCCGCGGCCGGCCCAGCAGCGTTTGCAGCCGCGTCAGCGCCGTCCGCACCTTCAACTCCCATTGCCGCACCGTGGTCTCGAATTGCAGGGCCGCCAGCCGCGAGCGCACCAGCTCCACCTCCGCGATGTCCCCCGCCTTCAGGCGCGCCGCATTGATCTCCACAATCTGGTTCAGCGACTTCAGGTTCTCCCGCGCCAGCTCCAGCGACTCCTTGGCCAGCAGGGTCTCCACGAACGCCCCCTGCACGCCCAGGATCACGCCGCGTGCCGAATTCAGCACCGCCAGTTCCGCCACCGAGCGCGCGTTCTCGGCCGTCTCGATGCGGTATTGGCGCTTGCCCCCGCGCTCCAGAACGAAGTCCGTCCGGAAATTATACTCCGAAGGCCCCGCCCCGTTGTCTTCGTTGAACCTTGTATTGAGCAGCGGCAGATGGTCGCCTCCCGTGCTCAGCACGGGATTCGGCCGCAGGCGCGCCGTGATCGCGCGCGCCTGCGCGATCGGGACGTTCGCCCGCTCCGCCATCAGCCCCAGGTTCTTCTCCAGGGCCTCGGCCACCGCCTGTTCGACGGTGAGCTTCCCCGGAGGAGACTGAGCCCAGATCCAGCCCGCCAAGAACAGCCCTAGCCCAGCGATGGTTCCAACCCGCATGTGCAATGCCAGCCCCCCCAGACCTCTCAGGGTAACAAACACGGCCCGGCACCTGTTGGCGCCGCCGCCCGCGTGCGTTCGCAGGTTTGACAACCAGAGTGACTTCGCCGATACTGGTTAAGGAGCAGTCTTTTCGCCTGCTCCGCGGCTCGTCTGAGCTAAGTCGGCATTTTGCCCTCCCCTCTTAGCCAACAGTACAACCGAGGAGGCTGTCATCTTCGATCGGTTCTTCCCCCGCTCCTTCACCGCCGCGTCGGTCCGCGAATATGCGCCGGCCGCGTCGGGCGTCTATGGAATCTCGAACGCGGCCGAGTGGATCTACATCGGCGAGAGCGACAACATCCGGGACGCCATGCTCGAGCACCTGGGCCGGGCGGATAGCGCGCTCCTGAAAAGGCATCCGACCGGATTCGTTTTCGAAATGTGCGATCGGGCCAGCCGGCCGGCGCGACAGGATCGCCTGGTTCTCGAGTACGGGCCAACCTGTAACGGAAGCCGATCGCGATGAGCAACCCAAAGCGGCAGTTCGTCCTCCGGGGATTCAGCCAGGTGACCGGATTCCGCGTCTTCGCCTTTGAAGGCGTTGCAGCCGACCGAACCCGGGCGCTGTATTCGGTCCGCGTCGATATGGCCCTCACTCGCCAATACGGCATTCGGCTGCAAGAGCTGCCGCTGTTATGCCGCGACGTTCTCGACCGGCGGGACGAAGACGGCGGCGTCCGCGCGTTTACTTACACCGAAGAGGACATGTCCCTCCATGCCAAGGAGTGCGCGGCCGCGCGAGAGGGAGCGGCGCTGAGAAAGAAAGCGCCCCGCCGTCCCGCCCCCGAACACCTCGGCGCCGCCTGGCGCGTGCCGCCCCGGTAACGCGGCCGATCCCCTTGATACGTCGATCGCCCGGCGAGGGACGCATCCGTCTGTCCCCAAGTGCTTTGTACGTAGGAGGGCGCGGCACGGCATCCGATACTGAACCGCGACCGTCAGGGAGCGCGCGGCGGCCGGTAGCGCATCTCGACCGCGTGTTCCCCCGCCTCCTCCGCCACTCCCCGAAAGGCGCCGTACAGCTCGTGAATCGCAATTCGGTGACGGGCTACGAATTCCCCGCTTTTTGGGGATTCGCAGCCCGTCACCGAATTGCCGCGCGGATGGCGGCGGCGATCTCGCGGGTGATTTCTTCGTCCCCCATGAGGGCGCGGCAGGGCAGCCAGAACGCGTCGCCGATGCACTCCTCGGCCACCGGACACGGCTCCACCCGGCAGCCGCCGGAAGCGTACATGGGGTTGCCGTAGAGCGGGTGCGGATAGAACGGCGTGCAAGGCACGCCGCGCGCCGTCAGGGCCTGGTGGAATTCGTTGCGGGTCTTGCCCGCCCGGGCCGCATCGATACGCCCCAGCATCAAGTAATGACTGTGGACGTTCACCTGCGGCGGCGCCTGCTGGAAACGCAGGCCCGGCACGCCGGTCAGTTCGCGCCTGAGAATTTCCGCGTTGCGCGCGCGGAGTTCGATCTGCGCGGGCAGCCGCTCGAGTTGGGCCAGCAGCACCGCCGCCTGCCACGCCGTGAGGCGGTAGTTGGAACCCGGCGTGTAGTGGTGGAACCAGCCCTCGCCGCGGCGGCGTCCGCAGTTGGCGATGGACCAGGCGCGGTCGAGGAACTCGCGGTCGTTGGAAACCAGGATGCCCCCTTCGCCGGCGGTCATGACCTTCGAATTCTGGAAACTGAACGATCCGGCCCGGCCGAAGCTGCCGGCGCGGCGGCCGTTCCACTCCGAGCCGTGGGCGTGGGCGGCGTCTTCCAGGAGCAAAATGCCGCGGTCCCGCGCCAGCGCCGCGAGCCGGTCCATGTCCGCCAGCGGCCCGCCGAAGTGCACGGCCAGGATGGCCCGGGTGCGCGAGGTGACGGCCGCCGCCGCGCGCGCCGGATCCAGGTTGAAGGTCAGGGGTTCGATGTCCGCGAAGACCGGCGTCGCGCCCACGCGCGTGACCGCCGAAGCGGTGGAGATGAACGAGATGGCTGGGACGATCACCTCGTCCGAGGGGCCTATGTCGGCGGCTTCCAGCGCCATTTCCAGGGTCACGGTTCCGTTGGCCGCGCTTACGCCCCAGGCGCAGTGCTGGAACTCGGCGAAGGTCTTCTCGAAGCGCGCGACCAGCTCGTGGAAGCCGCCCCACTGCCCGCTGGCGAGCACCTGCCGCAGAAGTCCCAATTCGCGTTCGCCGGCCACCGGCCACTTGGGGATGTTCACCCTTCCAGGATATAGAAAGCGCGGGCGGAATATTCTTACGGAACCGCTCTAAAGCTTCCTAGGGGGAATTGCCGATAACTGCCTGGATGTATTTCATGGCGACCGCAAGGTCGATTGACCTCCGTCAAACCGTATGCCTCTCTCTGATCCGGATCGGTTCCATCTGGACTGCCGTTCTGCTGGCGCTGCTTCTCGGCCGCCCGCACCCCTACGTGGCCTACGGGTTGATCTGGTCGATGGGCTTGGCCGGCGCGGTCGCGGCCCGGCGCCGGCTGCTCGGGAACAGGCGGGCCGCCGAAGCTTCGGCGGCGGCCCTGCGGGAAAGCGAAGAGCGGTTCCGCGGGCTGTTCGAAGACGCTCCGGTGGCCTACCACGAAATCGACCGGCATGGGATTGTGCAGCGCGTCAACCGGGCCGAATGCGAACTGCTGGGTTACAGCCGGCGGGAGGTTCTGGGCCGCCCGGTCTGGGATTTCGTCTCTCCGGAAGCCCGGCAGCAGAGCCGCGTGGCGGTGCTGCGGAAAGTCTCCGGGGAACTGCCGCTGGAGACCTTCTGCCGGGAGTTCGAGCGCCGGGACGGCCGGCCTTTGCTCCTGGAGATCCACGAGAACCTCATTTACGGCGCGCGGGGCGAGGTGGTGGGACTGCGATCCACCATGCTGGACGTCACCGCGCGCGAACGGGACCGGCAGGCGCTGGCCCGCCGCACGCAGGAACTCGCCCGTTCCAACGCCGAACTCGAGCAGTTCGCTTACGTGGCCTCCCACGACTTGCAGGAGCCGCTGCGCAAGATCCTGGCCTTCGGCGACCGGCTGGGCACCAAGTGCGGCCCGGCGCTGGACGAGCAGGGGCGCGACTACCTGGAGCGCATGCGCAACGCCGCCGGGCGCATGCAGTCGCTGATCAACGCCCTGCTGACTCTGTCCCGGGTCAAGACCAAGGCCCAGCCCTTCACGCGCGTCGACCTGTCCCGGACCGCGGCCGAGGTTCTCTCGGACCTGGAAGCGCGCACCGAGCAGTTGGAGGCGCAAATCGAGGTGGGGGAATTGCCGACGGTGGTGGCCGATCCCCTGCAAATGGCGCAATTACTGCAAAACCTGATCGGTAACGCGCTGAAATTCCACCGGCCGGACGAGCCGCCGCGGGTGCGGATTCACTGCCCGCCGGAGCCCGGGCCGGAAACGGCGGGCCGCCGGAACTGCCGCATCGCCGTGGAAGACAACGGCATTGGGTTCGACGAAAAATACCTGGACCGCATTTTCCAGGTTTTCCAGCGCTTGCACGGCCGGGGGGAGTACGAAGGGACCGGAGTGGGTCTGGCCATCTGCCGCAATATCGTCGAACGCCACGGGGGTGCCATCACGGCCCGGAGTTCGCCCGGACAAGGGGCCAGTTTTATCGTCACGCTGCCGCTGGAGCAGCCCACAGGAGAACACAAGCCATGAGCGACCGATCGGACAGACCGATCATCATCCTTTACGCCGACGACGACCCGGAAGACCGGATGTTGATCCAGGAGGCATGGGAGGAGAGCCGGCTGGCCAACCAGTTGGATTTCGTCGAAGACGGCGAGGAGCTGACGGACTACCTGCACCGGCGCGGCAAGTTCGAGTCCCTGGCCGGCACGCCGCTGCCGGGCATGATTCTGCTGGACCTGAACATGCCGCGCAAGGACGGGCGCGAAGCGCTGCGGGAGATCAAAAGCGATCCCGCCCTGCGCCACATTCCCGTCGTGGTCCTCACCACCTCGAAGGCGGAAGAGGACATCTGCCGCGCCTACGATCTGGGCGTCAATTCCTTCATCATCAAACCGGTCACCTTTCAGTCGCTGGTGGAAGTCACGCTGGCCCTGAGCCGCTACTGGTTCGAAATCGTGGAACTTCCGCCGGTCAAAGCCGCTGCCTGAGACCAACATGCACCCAATCCGAGTGCTCCTGGTCGACGACGACGAGGACGACTACATCCTGGCGCGCGATCTGCTGGCGGAGATCGGCCGGAAGCAGTTCACCCTGGATTGGGCCTCCAGCTACGAATCCGCGCTGGAGCAGATCCGGCCCGGCCGGCACGACCTCTACCTGCTGGACTACCGGCTCGGTTCTCGCGACGGGCTGGAACTGCTGCGCACCGCGCTGGCCGGGGGCTGCGGGGAGCCGGTCATTGTCTTGACCGGACACGCCGACCGCGAGACCGACATGGCGGCCATGAAAGCCGGAGCGTCGGATTACCTGGTCAAGGGCCGCATCGACGCCGGCACGCTGGAGCGCTCGATCCGCTACGCCCTCGAGCGCAAGCGGTCGCAGCAGGAACTGCGCCAGGCCAAACAGTCGGCCGAGGCCGCCAACCGCGCCAAGAGCCAGTTCCTGGCCAACATGAGTCACGAGATGCGCACTCCCATGACCGGCGTATTGGGAATGCTGGACCTCACGCTGGAAAGCGAACTTTCGGCCACCCAGAGGCAGCACCTGGAGATCGCCCGGTCCTCGGCCGACAGCCTGCTGTTCCTGCTCAACGATATTCTGGATTTCTCCAAGATCGAGGCCGGGCGGCTGGAGGTGGCCAGCATTCCGTTCCAACTCCGGCGGTGCGTCGAGGAGGCGGTGCAGACGCTGGCCATGCAGGCGCTGGCGAAGGGGCTGGGGTTTGGCAGCGAGATCGACTCCGAGGCGCCGGAAACGCTGCTCGGCGATCCTCTGCGTTTGCGGCAGATCCTGGTAAACCTGGTGGGCAACGCGGTCAAGTTCACCGACTCCGGCTGGGTATCGCTGCGAGTGGAAGTTCTGTGCCGCGGCGAAGCCGGGGTTGAGTTGCGTTTTGCCGTGACGGACACGGGAATCGGAATTCCGAAAGACAAACTGGAACCGATCTTCGACCCTTTCAGCCAGCTCGACGGCTCGACCACGCGGCGCTATGGCGGCACCGGCCTGGGGTTGAGCATCTCGGCGCGGCTGGCGGAACTCATGGGCGGGCGCATCCGTGCGGAGAGCGAGCCGGGCCGGGGCAGCACGTTCTCCTTCACCGCCCGTTTTCGGACCGATCCGGCGGGTGCGGCCGTCGAGCCGCTCCTGGGGGCCGGCACGCGGCCATCCGGCCAGGCCCCGCAAGCCGGCCTCGCGCGCCGGCGCAGCCTGCGCATTCTGGTGGCGGAGGACAATCCGGTGAACCAGAAGCTGGTGGATTGCCTGCTGCGCAAAGAGGGGCACCAGGCGACCATCGTGGCCAGCGGAGTCGCGGCCGTGTCGGCCGCCCGAGAGCGGGTCTTCGACCTGATCCTGATGGACGTGCAAATGCCGGAATTGGACGGTCTGGAGGCGACCGGAGCCATCCGCCGAAGCGAGGCGTCCACCGGCGCCCGCGTGCCGATTGTGGCCATGACCGCCTTCGCCATGGCGGAGGACCGGGAAACCTGCCTCCGCGCGGGCATGGACGACTACCTGACCAAGCCCCTCAGCTTCGCCACCCTGCGCGCCATGCTGGAGAAATGGGGCGCGTGCCCGGTGCCGTAAACACCCCAACCACCGCTCCCTAACCCGGCAGAGCCGGAACCAAACCACGTAGCGTACGCACTCGTGCGTGCCGCGTCCACACTCATGTGGACGCCCCAGCATCGACATGAGTGTCGGTGCGGCACGTTGAGAACGTGCGCCAGTGTGCCCAGC
>JACQZT010000362.1 GCA_016213755.1 Acidobacteriota bacterium
CCACGCGCTCGTAGCGCATGCCGGCTTCCGCCGCCTGCTGGACCGCCGCCGCCCGGGCCGCCTCGGCCTCTTCCACCCGGCGCGCCAGGGCTTCCTTCTCCTGGCGCAAGATGGAAACCACTTCGACGGCGCGAAGGATCTGCTGCTCCAGACTGCCGAGGGAATCGGCTTCGTCGTCTCGCACGGAAATCATGAGTGTCCTCCGGATCACTCTGTTTGTGCCAGAGCCGCCTTGGATTTGTCAACTAGGGCCTGGAACCCGGCTTCGTCTTTCAAAGCCAGTTCGGACAGCATTTTGCGGTTCAGTTCGATGCCCGCCTTCTTCAGGCCGCCCAGGAACTTGCTGTAGGAAAGGCCCGCCTGCTTGCAGGCGGCCGAAATGCGCACGATCCACAGGGCGCGAAACTCGCGCTTCTTGCGCCTCCGCCCGACGTAGGCGTAACGCAGCGCCTTCTCGACCGCTTCCTGCGCGGAGCGGTGCAATTTGCTCTTGGTGAGGAAAAAACCGGACGCGCGATCCAGAACCTTGGCGCGCGAAGCTCTGCGCTTGGTACCGCGTTTAACTCTAGGCACGTTTGTCTCCTTCTGGTTAGCTTAATTTCGCGGCGGCGCAGGCACGTGCGGCGCGCTGCCCGCTCACGGCGAAGCCGCCCTTTAGTAGGGCAGCATCTCCTTCATGGCTCCCATATCGGCCTTATCGACCAGGGTGCCCTGCCGCAGTTTACGCTTGCGAGAGGTCGTCTTCGAGGTCAGGATGTGACGCGCAAACGAATGTCCTCGGGACACTTTTCCCGTGGCGGTCTTCCTGAACCGCTTCGACGCACCCTTATGTGTCTTCAGCTTTGGCATGCAAGAATTCCTTACAAGGGGGTAATGCGGAACGTTCTGAGTATAGCAGAGCGCGCCTGCGCGCCGCCACCGGCCGGGAGCGGCTTGGTGGTTGCGCACCCGGTTGGTTACACTTGTTAGGCGATGGAACCCCAACCTGTGGTGCGCCCGTTGCGGCTGTCCGACCTGCCCGGCCTGATGGACCTGGTCCGCGCGGCGCGCTGGAATCAGACCCAGGACGACTGGCGGCACATCCTGGAACTCGAACCGGAAGGCGCCATCGGTCTGGAGATCGGCGGCCGACTGGCCTGTTCCGCCACCGCCATCTGTTACGGGCGGGACTTGGCCTGGATCGGCATGGTGCTGACGCTGCCCGAATACCGCGGACGCGGCTTCGCCCGGCGGCTGATGCTGGCCGCGCTCGACTTCATCGAACGCCGCGGCGTGGCCTGGACCAAACTGGACGCCACCGACATGGGCCATCACCTGTACGAAACGCTCGGCTTTCGCGACGAGCAAACGGTGGAGCGCTGGCGGCGCGAGCCCTTCGCCGGCGGCGAATTCGTGGAAGCCGCGCTGGGCTCCGAACTGGACGCGGAACTGGACCGCGCGGCCTTCGGCGCGGACCGCTCCCGGCTGCTGGACTTCTTCCGCCGTTTCGAGGCCGCCTCGGTGGCGGGCGGCGGCTTCGCCATGGGCCGGCCGGGCAACGCCGCGGCCTACTTCGGCCCCTGCGTGTGCCGGCGCCCGGAAGTGGCGCGCGTGCTGCTGGAGTGGTTCCTCGCCCGTCACGCACAGGAGCCGGTTTACTGGGACCTCCTCCCGGCCAACCGCGAGGCCGCCCGCATGGCCGAAGAATACGGCTTCGAAAAGCAGCGCATCCTCGCGCGCATGGCCCGCCCGTCGCCGGGCGTCTCCGCCCCGCTCGAGAAACACGACGCCCTCGTCTTCGGACTGGCGGGCTTCGAATTCGGCTAGAGCCGCCCCATGAGAAACGTTATCGCGGGAACCGCCGGCCATATCGACCACGGCAAAACCGCCCTGGTCCGCGCCCTTACCGGCATCGAGACCGACCGGCTGGCCGAGGAGAAGCGCCGCGGCATCTCCATCGATCTCGGCTTCGCGCACCTGGACCTGGAAGACCTGCGCATCGGCTTCGTCGATGTGCCCGGCCACGAGCGCTTCGTGAAGAACATGCTGGCCGGCGCGCAGGGCATCGACCTGGTGCTGTTCGTGGTGGCCGCCGACGAGTCCATCAAGCCGCAGACCCGCGAGCATTTCGACATCTGCCGCCTGCTGGGCGTCGAAGCGGGCATCGTGGTCCTGACGAAGTGCGACCTGGTGGATGCGGACCTTCTCGGGCTGGTGCGGCTGGAGGTCGAGGAGTTCGTGCGCGGCTCGTTCCTGGACGGCGCGCCGGTGGTCGCGGCGAGCTCGGCCACCGGCGAGGGCCTCGGCGAGCTGCGGCGGGAACTCGCGCGCGTCGCCCGCGCGGTGCGCGAGAAGGATGCCTCGCGGCACTTCCGGCTGCCGGTGGACCGCGCCTTTTCGGTCCACGGCTTCGGCACGGTGGCCACCGGCACGCTGGTTTCGGGCGCGGTCGAGCTGGAGCAGGAGATCGAGCTTCATCCGGCCGGGAAACGCCTGCGCGTGCGCGGCCTCGAGGTGCACGGCGAGAAGGTCCCGCGCGCCGTCGCCGGACAGCGCACGGCATTAAACCTGGCCGGCGCCGAAGCGGCGGACCTGCCGCGCGGCACGACCCTGGCCGCCGCCGGCCTGCTGCGCTCCTCCCGCCGCTTGGATTGCCGCTTCCAGTTGCTCCCCTCCGCCCGGCTGCTCAAACAGCGCGCGCCGGTCCATTTCCACCTCGGCACGGCGGAGATCCAGGCCGAGGCACGCCTGCTGGACGGCCGGGCCGCGCTCGCCTCGGGCGGTGAAACCTGGGTGCGCTTCCTGCTGCGCGAGCCGGTGCTGGCGCTGCCGGGCGACCGTTTCATCGTGCGCATGTTCTCGCCCGTGGTCACCATCGGCGGCGGTGTGGTGCTGGACATCGACGGCCCGCGGCGCTTCCCGCCCGGCCAGGTGGAGGCGCGCTTCCGCGCGCTGGACGGCGCGAGCCCCGCGGACCGGCTGTCGCTGGTGGTTGCCGAAGCTCCGTTTGGCGCCGGGTTCGACGAGCTGATCGGCCGCACCGGTTTGACGCTCATGGAGATCGAGCGTGTTGCGCGCGACCCGCGCCTGGTCTGGATTCGCGCCCCTCAACCCTGGCTCTGCGACCGCCGCTGGTTCGCCGCTGTCATCGAGCGCCTCAAAGCCGCGCTGGGCGAGTTCCACCGCCACAACCCGCTCGCGCCCGGCATGCCGAAGGAGGAACTGCGCGGCCACGAACTGGCGGGCGCGCCCGCGTTCCTGCTCGACGCCATGCTGGCGGCCACCCGGGAGATCGCCGGCCAGGGCGAGATCCTGCGCCTGGCCGCGCACCGTCTGGCGCTCAAGGAGGACGAATCGGAGGCGCTCACCCGCATCGAGGCGCTGTTCCGCGAAGCCGGCCTGGCCGTTCCCTCGCTGGCCGAGGCGCTGGCCAAATCGGGCCTCGAAGCGGCCCGCGCGCGCGCGGTGCTCGAAATCCTGCTGCGCGACAAGAAACTTGTGCGCATCGGCGCGGACCTGGTCTTCCACGCGCAAGCCATCGCCGGGTTGCGGACTCTGGTCGCCGCGCATAAGGGCGAGCGCTTCTCGGTAGGGACCTTCAAGGACTGGACCGGCATATCGCGCAAGTACGCCATCCCTCTCCTCGAATTCCTGGACCGGGAGCGCGTCACCCGCCGCGACGGCGGCGCGCGCCTGGCCCTCTGAGTTTCGCGAGATGCGTTAGGAGGGCCATGGCCAGCAGTTGGAGCACCACGGACAGGGCCGCCAGCGCGATGCGCGAGACCCCGTACAGGTAGCCCATGGCGGCGCTGCCGGCGAACCACGAGACTCCGAAGCAGAAGCTGAACACGCCGTAGGCCGCGCCGCGCCGCTCGGGGGGCGCCAAGCCGGCCACGGCCGCGCGCAGGATGGATTCCTGCGCGCCCAGCGCCGCGCCCCACAGCGTCATGCCGGCCACGGCCATGGGAAAGCCGCCCAGGAACGCCAGCGGCGTCGAGGCCGCGGCGCAGACCGCGCCCGCCGCCAGCACCTGGATGCCGTGGCGGTCGAACAGCCGGCCGAACACCAGCGCCGCCACGGCGTCGGCGCCCATGGCCAGGGCATACAGCAGCGGGATGGCCGTGTTTCCGGCCAGCGCGGCGCTTCGCAGGTGAAAGGCGATCAGCGGAAAGTCCACGAAGCCGGCCGCCATCAGGCCGCAAGCCGCGGCGTACAGCCAGAAGGCCCGGGGCAGATCGCGGCCGGCCAGCGACAGACCCCGCGGCTCGAACCGTTCCGGGTGCGGCGCCGTGCGCCAGGCCGCCAGCAGCGCGCCCAGCGCCAGCAGCGCCGGGATGGCCAGCAGCGCGAATCCAACCTGGTAGCGCCCGGTGCGGGCCAGCGCCGCGGCCACCACCAGGGGGCCGGCCAGCGCGCCGATCTGGTCCATGGCTTCGTGCAGCCCGAAGCCCCAGCCGCGCCCCAGCGTGCGCGTGGCGTGCGACAGCATGACGTCGCGCGCGGGCGTCCGAATGGCCTTGCCGGTTCGTTCCAGGATCATCAGCGCGGCCGCGATTTCCCATCGCCCGGCCAGCGCCAGCAGCGGCACGGCGGCCAGGTTCACCGTGTAGCCGGCGATGGTCGGCAGCCAGTAAGCGCGCGTGCGGTCCGTCGCATAGCCGGAAACCAGGCGCAGCGCGTGGCCGATCAGCTCGCCCGCTCCCGCCACCAGTCCTACCGCCACGGCGCTGGCGCCGAGCAGGTTCAGGTAGGGGCCGGTGATGCTGCGCGCGCCCTCGTAGGTGACGTCCGCCAGAAGACTGACCAGACCCAGCAGAACCACGAAGCGAAGGGCGGCGCGGTCGCGCATCAGGCCTTCTTCAAGCGTGCCAGCGGGACGTTGTCGCGCACGTGCCCGGCGGTCATCATCTCGGAGTTGGCCGCGCTCACGTGCGGGTTGCGCAACACCCAAATGTAGGCCTTCTGCGGAATCTTCAGTGGCCCGGGCACGGCGTCTTCGATTAGTTTGAGGCGCTTCGGGTCGACGGGGACAGGCGTTTTTCTCCCCGGGAAGACGGGCCGCGCGGCCTTCATGGCAATCACGCCCAGATCGTTCTTGTACGCGCGTTCCAGCGCCGGGTCCACGAAGCGGTGGTTGACGATGCTGTAGGCCACCATGGCCACCGAGTAAACCTTGGCGTCCACGGCAGCGTTCAGGATGCCGCCCGGGTCGTTGTGCGCGGACACGCCCAGGTGGCCCACCTTGCCCTGCTTCTTCAGGGTTTCGAAGGCTTCGAAGATCTCGGGATGGTTCAGCAGTTCCCAGGGCGTCGAAGCGCCGTGCGGGCACATCAGCAGGTCGAGGTGGTCCGTGCCCAGGGTTTTCAAGCTCTGGTCCACCGACTCCAGAATGAGCTGGCGGTAGTTCTTGTCGCGATCGATCTTGTGACCATAGCGCGCGGCCATCAGGTTGGCGAGCACGGCGGATTCCACCTCGCCGCGCTGGCCGGCGAAGTAGTCGCAGACGTAATCGGGCTGGAAAACGCCGCTCCGTTCGATCTCCTCCTGCACTGCCGCGCGGAGCTTTTTCTGTTCGGAATCCGCCAGGCTGTCGAAAATGTCCTTGTAGAGTTGTCCACGGGTGATGTCCCAGAAACTCACCTTCGAGTTCAGGAAGAAGGAATCCCGCTTGCGGGCGGCGATGACGCGCGCGTAGCCCGCCTCGCTGGCCCCGCGCCCATAAATCCGGGCTGTGTCGAGGTAATTCAGGCCCATGTCGAGCGCCAGCAGAACGTGTTCCCAGTTGTCCGGCGAGATGGGATTACCGCCCATGACGATTTCGGAAACCATGTAGCCGGTGCGTCCCAGGCGCCGGTAAGAGATGCCGGGCTGTCGGTTGCGCCACTGCTCCTGCCTGGCAGGCAAGGCGGCGGCCGCGGCCGCGGTCAAGAACTCGCGTCGGTTATGCATGTTGGTTTCATCCTAACTCACTTCGCTTCCACAGCCGCGAGGTGAGCGTGCGCCGGCCAGGAGAAAAGTGCGCGGCCGCGGCCCGCAGATAGGGGCGGTACTCGCGAGCCCAGTAGGCCAGAAACCCTTCCCGGCGGATCTCGTCCAGCGCGCGCTCGTAGTGGCCCAGAAGCGCTTCGGCCATTACGTGGCCGGTGCGCCGGGCCGACAGCGAGATGCACCGGCTCAGCCACAGGACGTTGCCCGGCAGCGCCGTCAGGCTGGAGAGGGCGATCAGAGCCGACAGTTCGAAAACCGACCGCCGCTGTATCGCCGCTTCCCGCTGGAGCGCTTCCCAGTTGCGGGACAGCAGGTCCGGAGAGGGCAACTCGGGCAGCGGAATCGAAGCCGCCTGCTGGCGGATCGCGCGCCACTCCTGGCGCAGTTCCGCCACGTCCAGCGGCGGCGTGTTGATGGCCTCGGCCGCGCGGCCGGCGGATTGCTCGAGCCCGTCCAGCATCTGATCCACGGACTCGAAATCCGCATCCGGATCGAGCAGTCCTTCCTGTTTGAGGCTGGCGGCGATCTCCTGGATCAGGTGGCGGCCCGCGCCGGACAGGTCGGCTAGCGCCGCCAGCACCCAGACCGGAGACGCGCGGAAGGTCAGAATGCCGATCAGTTCGACGCCATTGCCGGCCGCGCGGCGCAACGCGAAATCGTCGGCCAGCCGGCCCTCGGACGGATAGGCGTCCTCCACCTGCCCCACCTGCTCGATCAGGAACCGCAGCGTGCTGTCGACCAGCGACTGGTAGAGCCGCGTGCGGCGCAGCGCGGCGGGCACGGTGATGTCGCCGAGTTCGCGAACCAGGCCTCCAGCCAGGGCCGAGGCGGAGCGCAGCACGCGCTCGGGCAGCGAGAGCAGGTAGCGGGCCCACATCTCGCCGCGCATCTCAGGTTCTCCGCGAGCGATACCACTCCAGCGTGCGGCGCAGCCCCTCTTCGAAGCTGAAGCGCGGGGCGTGGCCCAGGTCGCGCACGGCAGCCGTGGTGTCCGCCTGCGAATCCCGCACATCGCCCGCGCGCGGCGGGCCGTAAACGGGATCGATGCGCACACCCTCGATTTCCTGCAACTGGCGCCAGGTTTCGTTGAGGGTGTAACGGTTGCCGTTACCCGCGTTGTACACTTGGCCGGCGACGCCGCCGGCGCGCGAGGCCTTCAGGCACAACTGGGCGACGTCCTCGACATAGGTGAAGTCGCGGGACTGCTCGCCGTCGCCGAAAATCGTGGGGGCGCGGCGGCCGAGCAGCGCGGTCATGAATACCGAGAGCACGCCCGAGTAGGGGCTGGAGGGATCCTGGCGCGGGCCGTAGACGTTGAAGAAGCGCAGCGACACGGTTTCCAGCCCGTAGCAGCTATGAAACACGCTGGCGTAATACTCGCCCATGAGCTTTTGCGCGGCGTAGGGGGACTTGGGCCGCGGGAGCATGGTTTCCACCTTGGGCAGCATTTCCGTGTCGCCGTAGGCCGACGAGGAGGCGGCGTAGACCACGCGCCGGGCGCCGCTCTCGGCCGCGGCGCGAAAGACGTTGAAAGTCCCGTCGATGTTGACCGTGTGCGAGGGAACCGGGTCGCTGATCGAGCGCGGCACCGAGGGAATCGCCGCCAGGTGAAAGACCACGGCGGCGCCGCGCATGGCTTGGGCCACGGCATCGTAGTCGCGGATGTCGGCCTTAATCAGGTCCACCGAAGGCCGGACCTCGGCCAGGTTCTCTTCTTTGCCGGTCAGCAGGTTGTCGATCACCGTCACGCGCCCGGCGCCTTCGGCGAGCAGGCTGCGGACCAGCGTCGAACCGATAAAACCGGCCCCGCCCGTGACCACGTACCGGCTCATGCGTCCAGCCTCGCGATCTCCGCTTCCAGGTAACGCAGCGACTGGGTGGCGATGGCCTCGCCGCCGAAGCTGAAGTCGAACGCTTCCAGCGATACCCACCCCTGGTAGTTGAGGCGCTTAAGCGTGCGCAAGACGGGTTTGAAATCGTAGTTTCCCTGGCCGCAGTGCTTGCCGTCCATTTCGTTAACGTGCACGTGGCGGATCAGTCCGAAGTGCCGCTCGACCAGCACGGCGTGGGGCTCGATTTCGTCCACCGCATTGTGCGTGTCGAACATGGTCAGGATGCTGGGGTGGCCGATCTGCCGCACCAGCGCGGCGGCCTCGTCCAGCGTGCCGACGACGTCGCACTGCCCCTTGGGAAGCGCCTCCAACAGGACTTTGACGCCCCGCTCGGCGGCGTGCGGCGCCACCTGAGCGAGACCATCGACGAAGTTCCGCGTCGCCTGCGCGGGGCTCAATCCGCCGGTGGTGGAGCGCTGCTGCGGAGAGCCGAAGACCAGCACGCCGTTGGGCCCCAGGTCGGCGCACAGTTCGATGAGGCTGTGAATGTGCCTCCAACTCTTTTCCCGCAGCGCGGCGTCGGGAGTGGTGACGTGCAGGCCTTTGGGCGAGACCATCAGCCAGTGCAGGCCCGCGAAGGTGAGGCCCTCCGACTGGATGATGTCGCGGTATTCCTTGCGCTGGGCCGCGGGGATGGTGGCCGGGTCCTCGGCCAGCGTGAAGGGCGCAATCTCGAATCCCGTGTATCCGGCTTTCTTGACGGTTTTGCAGGTGTCGGCGAAGGACCACCCCTGGAAAGCCTCGTTGCAGATGGCGTGGCGGAACTGGAAACTCATAACGCTTTCCAGTTTAGTCGCTGGCGGGGGCCGGCGTCACCCGCCCAGATGAAAACCGGGTGCTCCCCGTGGGGCGGGCGTCGGGCCGGCCCCACCGGGGAATCCCGAGAGAGACGAATCGTTCATGTGGTTTTTTTCCACAAGAATCGGGGAACGTTCCGTCTGTCCCCGGGTTTTGGCTGGCGGCTTGCAGTGTGGTGTGATGCGAGCTCGGGATGACCCGCTCCGCCGCGGGTTTGGCGGCGGTTTGGGTTCCAAAAGGAAAGAAAGTTGGGCCGATTCCCACACATTTGGAATCCGCGCCGGCTGAATCGTTCGAAAAGGTTGGTATGAGAAGGATTGCCTGTCTGCTTGCCGTGCTGCTGACCCTGAGCGCCTGTTCCTCTCCGGAAGCGAGGGGAAAGAGATTCCTGGAGGCCGGAAAGCTCAAGTTCCAGAAGAAGGACTTCTCCCGGGCTATGCTCGATTTTCGGGCCGCGGCCCAGGCCCTGCCGAAGAGTCCGGAACCGTACTACCAACTGGGGCTGGTGAACCTGGCCATCGGCGACGTTCGGAACGGCTACGCGATGCTGAAGAAGGCCGCGGATCTGGATCCGAAGCACGTCGAGGCGCGGGTCAAGATGGCTGAACTCTTGTCCGGCTCCGGGAACAAGGAGGTTTTGGAGGAAGCCGAGAAACAGGCTCATTCGGCGCTGGCCCTGTCGCCGGACCGGCCGGAGGCGCGCGTCGCCCTGGCCATGGCCGAGCTGAAGCTGGGCAACCTGGAAAGCGCCGAACAGGAATTGACCGAGACCCTCAAGAAGGCCCCCGCGTATTTAGGCGCTTCCGTGTCTCTGGCCAAACTGAGGCTGGCCCAGAAAGACCTTCCGGGCGCGGAGGCCGCGCTCAAAGACGCGGTGGCCAAGTCCAAAGACTCCGCGCTGGCGCACCTGGCGTTGGGCACTTTCTACCTGCGGCTCAACCGGCTGGCCGAGGCCGAAACCGAAATCCGGCGCGCCGCCGAACTGGATCCCAACAACCCAAGCGTACTCATGAACTTGGCGGTGATCCAGGCGGGTACGGGCCGGAAGAGCGACGCCGGGCAGACCTACCAGAAGGTCTCCAAGCTGCAGGATCCCCGCTACCGGGCCGTGTATGGAGCCTTTCTGCTGGCGGACCGCCAGCTCGAAGCCGCGACGCGGGAGTTCGAGCGGCTGGCGAAGGAGAATCCGAGAGAGCGGGCCATTCGCACGCAACTGGTGGGGATCTATCTTTCGGCGGGCAAGCGCGAGGAGGCCCGGAAACTGCTGGCCGCCGCGCTGAAGAGCAACCCGAAAGACATCGAAGCCCGGATCCAGCGGGACGACATCTGGATCCAGGACGGCAAAGTGGAGGAAGCGCACCAGGACTTGCTGGCCCTGCTGCGCGAGACTCCGGATTCCCCGCAAGTCCGCTACCTTCTGTCGAAAACCCATGGACTTCGGGGTGATCGCGGCCTCCAAAAACAGGAGTTGGGCGAGGCGCTGCGGGTGAGCCCCGGGTTCCTGATCGCCCGCCTCGATCTGGCCCGCATCCTGCTGGACGAGAAGGCGGCCAAGGCCGTGCTGGCTCTGCTGGACGGCGCCGTGCCGGCCCAGCAAGGGACTCTGGGGGTCCGGGTGGCTCGCAACTGGGCGCACTTGATCTCGGGCGACTTCGCGGCGGTGCGAAAGGGCATCGACGAGGCGCTGAGGGTGGCCAGTTCCCCCGAGCTGCGGCTACAGGATGCGCTCTTGCGGCTCAGTCAGAAAGACCTGACCGGGGCGCGTTCGAACCTGGAATCCCTGTTGCAGGCCAACCCGGAGGACGTCCGCGCGCTGGAGTTCTTGGCCGGCAGTTACGTGGCCGAGGGCAAGCGGGACGCGGCCCTGGCGAAGGTGCGGGAGCACGCCGGCCGGCACCCAAGCTCCGCCCGCCTGCAATACGTGCTCGGAAACTGGGGGCTGCGAATGGGGCAGCGCAGCGAGGCGCGCGCCGCCTTCGAGGCAGTCAAGAAACTGAGCGGAGGTTCGGTGGCGGCCGACCTGGCCCTGGCGCAATTGGACATCGCGGAAGGCAAATTGCAGCCGGCGCGGCAGGCGGCGCTGGCGCTCAGCTTCCGCAATCCCCGCAACGCGGCGGCCTGGTATCTGCTCGCCAAGGTGGACGAACTGGAGCAGAACCACCCGGCGGCGATCGCCAACTACCGCAAGGTAATGGAGATCGATCCCTTGAACGTGGCCGCCATGAACAACCTGGCGTACCTGCTGCTGGAATTCGGGGGCCAGCCAGACGAAGGCTTGAAGCACGCCATGCGCGCCGCGGAACTGGCGCCCAACGACGCTGCCGTCGCCGACACCGTCGGATGGGCCTGGTACCGGAAGGGTTCGCACCCGCAAGCCGTGAAAGACCTGGAGCGAGCCGTCTCCCTGCAACCGACTCCCCGCCGCACCTACCACCTGGCCATGGCCTACCTCAAAGCCGGGGATCGCAAGCGGGGGCTGGCCACGCTGGAGAAAGCCGTCAAGTCGGACCCCAACTTGCCGGAAGCCGAGATGGCTCGCAAGCTGCTGGCCGAACGCTAATGGCAGTCCGGGGCGCTCGTCATCGCCCGTTCAACTTGGCGGCCCGGCGCCGGGCATCCTCGATCCCCGCGAAGGGCCGCTTGTCCGTCAACGCGCGGTTCAGGGCGGAGCGGGCGTCGGCGTTGCGGCCTTTCAGCGAATACGCAATGCTCAGGTGATAGTGCGTCTCTCCCTGTGCGGGATCGAGGGCGGCGGCGCGCTCCAGGGCGGCGATCGCCGCATCGGCCTCTCCTCGCGCCAGGTACACCCAGCCCAGGGTGTCGTGGTAACCGGCGGTTTGCGGCTCCAGCGCGACGGCCTTGAGTGCCCAGGCCAGGGCTTGGTCCGGATTGGCTTTTCGGGACGCCGCCAGGTACGCCAGATTGTTGTATGCGACGGCGCGGTTGGGATCCAGGCGGAGGGCGGCCTGAAACGCCTGCTCGGCGGCGGGGATGCGGTTCTTCGCCTGATGGACCAGACCGATGCGGATCTGCACTTCCGCCAGACCCGGAGCGGTTTTTAGTGCGGCCTGGTACTCCGCGATCGCGTTTGCATCGTCCCCGGTGCGCATGAAGATGTCCCCGCGGGACAAGCGTGCCGGGATGAAGTCCGGCTGAATCTTCAGAGCCGATTGCAGCGCGGAAAGCGCCTTGTCGAATTGACCCCGGTCGGCGTAGAGCTGTCCCAACGAGTGCAGCGGTGCGGCTTGGCCCGGCGCCAGGCGGACGGCCGCCTGGAACGCGGCTTCGGCTTCGTCCCACTGGCCCAACACGGACAAGCCGGTCCCCAGGGCCAGGCGCAGTTCGGCGCTGCCGGGAGCCGCCGTGATCCCTTGCCTGCAGGTCTCCACGGCCCTTCGCGGGTTTTTCATCGCGAGCAGATATAGATCGCTTAACTCCTTGTACGCCATGGGCGAACTGGGCGTCAGGGAGATCGCTCGGGTGAAGGCGACCTCGGCCTCCTTCAGTTGGCCTCTTGAAGCCAGAAACCGGCCATAGGACCGTTGGACCACCGCGCTGCGCGGCGCTGCGGCGACAGCCTGTCGCATGTGGGCTTCCGCCTCCGCGGCGCGGCCGGTCTGCAGTTCCACCTGGGCCAATCCTACCAGCGCGGTAGCCAGGTTGGGAGTGCTTCGAAGACCGGTTCGAAACGCCTGTTCAGCTTCCTTGAGCTGTCCCTTGGCGAGGCTCTCCAAACCCTTTTGTACCTGGGCCTGGGCGGAGTCTCCGGGAGCCGGCTTGGCGCTCCGGGTGTCGGCCGCGAGCGGCATACAAATCAGCAGCGCCAAGCTGGAATTGCGGAAAACGGATCGTAAGGAACGCATAGTGAAGAGGTCCAAGCAATCGACGTGCCAATAAATGGAAAGGGTGCGCCCCCATTCTTTGTGGGTGCGCACCCGAAGAACCAGCGACAGCGAAATGCGCTCTCAGGCCCGTTTCCGGCGCCAGCGGCTGTAACCGAGGCCGGCCAGGATTGTGCCCAGCAGAATCACCGAAGACGGCTCCGGCACATCTCCGCCGACCACGGTAGCTTCTCCGGCTACATGGAAGACCTCGAGGAAGATGTTGTCGTCCGTCGAGGGGTTCTCGGTGAACACGCTGATCGCCACGTCGCCCAGAGTCACCTGTGGCACCAGGTTGTAACGCTCGTGGTCGTCAGCGTAGGAGGGCAGCATGGCCGAAAACGGGTCGGCGTAGTCGCCCACCGTGATGAGCTGACCGTTGGAGATGCTGCCGAGCCCGTCGTCGTTATTGCCGGCATTGTCCGTAATCGTGACGCCGTTCACCTTAACGGTGGACTTCTGACTGCAGCAACTGTAACCAATGCCCAGACGCATCTCGGCGAAGAACCCGGCTGCGGTGGGATCCAGCGCACTCGCGAAAGTGATGGTGGAGGAATCCCCGCCCACCGCCGAGAAGCCGTCCAGAATGCCCACGGTCGAGGTGGGTAGCGACGCGTTCGAGTACACCACCACCAGGGCTTCGCCGTCCCAGCCCGTGCTGCCGGTTTCGCCGCCCGGCTCCGTGATCGAGAAGCTGTACACGCCGCCGGGTCCGGCGTCGATGATGGGCTTCACGATGCCGGTCACGTCCGCCCGAGAAGATGCCAGGAACGTGGCGCTTGTGTTGATGACCGGCGCGCCGTAGGCGACTGGCAGCGCGTTGAGCGTTCCTCCCGGCGCAAACACCCCGACACTGGCGATGTTGTACATGCTTTGGTAAAGATAAGCCGCCAGAACCGTCGAGCCGACCGGCACGCTGGCGGTGATGGTTCCGGTGTTGGTTACGCTGCCCCAGCCCGCGGTCGACACGCCCACGGTCCCTGTGTATGTCGAGAACACACTCAGGGAGGCTTGC
>JACQZT010000363.1 GCA_016213755.1 Acidobacteriota bacterium
AAACCGACGAGTACCCGACGTATGCAATACGTTCGGCGTAGCGTGCCAGAACCCCTTCCAAGTCTACCGATCACTCGGCTTCAGCACGGCATGGAAGAAACAAGGCTGAGCCGTTTGACGGGCGGTCATCGCGCATTACGAACGACAAGTTGGCTTGTCACCGGTAGTCGCTAAACTGGCACCTGGGCGTGTGACGCCCAAGCCGGAAGGTTGTCGAAAAATCCCTTTGTACCGGCGACCGTCGAACTCCTATGGGTATGGTCGGGCGTGTTCTAACGCGTATGAGCCTCCGGCCGACGTCGCGGCACCGGCCTCACCGGGGGCGGTCCGGGGGACCGCCGGCGGGCGCGGACGCCCGCCCCACTACTCTTACGCGCTCAGCTCCGCGATCAGCGATTTGGCGCGCTCGAAGAGCATGCCCACCTCGTTGCCGCAACCTAGGAAGAGCATGCCGCGTTCCTTCCAGAAGCGCGCCAGTTGCGGGTTGCGGGTCTGGGTGCCGGGCGCCACGCCGTGCTTGACGCACGATTCGCGGATCTTGTCCATGGCATCGACCATCTTGGCGTGCATGAAGTCGCCCGGCACGCCGAGCGAGATCGACAGGTCCACCGGGCCCACCATGACGGCGTCGATGCCGGGGATCGACAGCAGCTCGTCGCGCGCGTCGACGGCCTTCTGGGTTTCGATCTGCAAGACCACCAGCGTGTGCTCGTTCAGGTGCTCGGCGATCTGCGGTATGGTCACCGGTTCGAAATCCACCTGCATGGGAATCAGCCCGAAGCCGCGGATGCCCTGCGGCGGGAACTTGCACCAGCTCACGGCCTGCTCGAGCACTTCCGGCGATTCGATGCGCGGGAAGACCACGCCCTGCCCGCCGCAATCGAGCGCGCGCGCCACCAGGTCGTACTGCATGTCGGCCACGCGCACCACCGGGCACAGGCCCGCCAGCACCGAGGCGCGGCAGATGTCCTGGATGGTCTCGTGGTTGAAGGGGCCGTGCTCGCTGTCCAGAAACGTCCAATGGAACCCGGCGGCAGCCAGGACCCGCGCCACGTCCGGGCAGCGGAACTGGGCGAAGCCGCAGCCGTACTGCACCTTGCCCTCGCGCAGCGCTTTCTTTACCTGATTAATTCGCATAATCTTCTCCAGTCTGTTTCATACCGCCAGCACCTGGTGGTCGGTCGAGTCTAAGCGGATATTCTCGTAAAGCCGCCCGATCAAATCAAGCCCGTGCCGGGCGGCGAAGGGCAGGATGCCGTAGAAGCGCTCCTGCAATTGTTTCCGCGGGTACAGCAGGTTGTAGACGTAAGTGGTTTCGCGCTCCGCCCGCTCGTCGCGCCGCAGCGCCTCGCGCGCGGCTTTCTTTTCGACGCGCGCGATCTGGTGCAGAATCCTCGCGCGGCCGCGGGCGAGCGCGCTGGCCAGCGTCGGGTCGAAGCGCGCCAGCGGTCCGCGGAGCTGATCCACGGCGCGCGAGGCGGCAGTGGCCGCCTTCCGGAACTCGGCGGTTAGCTCGGGCGGCGTCAGCCGGCCGGCGATGCGCTCGCGCAGCGCGTCGAAACCGGCGAAACAATCGGCCAGTTCGAGTTCATAGCGCGCGGTCAGTTTGGCGGCGCGGGCATCCAGCAGCGTGAAGAATGCGCGCGGGGCGATGGCCGGCATGCGCCCGAGCAGCTTGCGGTAGATCGTCTCGGATTGAGCCATGTAGGCCAGCTCGGCCGGCCCGCCGATGAAGGCGGCGGTCGGGAGGAGGTAATCCTGGATGACCGGCCGCAACAGGGCGTTGGGGGAGAGATCGGCGGCCCGCGCGGCCAGTTCTTCGGCGGTGAAAGCCTCCTCGCCGGCGAAGAAGCGGCCCTCGCGATAGCGCAGCGGGCGGCGCCGGCCGCGGTCAAGCAGGAACAGGAGCGAGGAGTTCGGCTCGGCGTGTACCTGCGCGTGATAGCCGGCGGTGGCGAGCTCGCGATTTCGTTCCAGAATTCCGCCGACCAGCTCCGCGGCGCGCCCGGCGGCCTGGGCCAGCATCGGGGCCGCCAGTTGCCGGATCTCGGGCCGCAATGGGTCGAGCGTCAGCACGCCGAACTGACCCAGCAGGTTTCTGAGCAGCTCGGTGAAGGCCGCGCCCATCGTGCGTCCCGGACGGTACGCCGCCGCGACCCTCTCGGTGACGTCGCCGCCGAACGGAAAGCCTTCGAGCGCGGCGCGCAGTTCGTCCACCGGCGGCGCGGCCAGTTCCACCCCGCCCACGGGCACCCCCACCGGGCCGCCGTTGGCGCGTAAACGAACGGGGTTCTGCTGGGCGTCGAAAACCCAGACGTGATCGATTTCGGCCAAGTCGTGGTCTTCGGTCGCCAGCCAGAAAACGGGAACGGCGCCAGTCTCACGCGCGGTCTTGACCGCGGTGAGCGCTTTGTAGATAGTGTAGGCCGGGCCGCCGAACAGACCCACCTGCTGGCCGGTTACAACCACCGCCGTGCCCGGCTGTGCCAGTTGTTCGAGCAGCGGATGGCCGGGGTTCTGCACGCGCAAGGCCTCGACGATGCCGGCGCGGCGCTCCTCCGGGTAAGCAATTGCCGGCTCGGGTCGCGCGTAAAACCGCTCGACGGAAGCGAAATCGTAAAGCAGATCGGAGAACAACTTCGGCGTGTGCGGCAGCAAAGAGTGACGGACCCAGCCCGATTGCATGAACAGCCTCAGGTTACCAAATTCCTGGTAGGGTGTCGGTATGGCCGGTGTGTACGTGTCGTGGCCGTTTTGCGGGCAGAAGTGCACGTTCTGCAATTTCTCCTCGGGTGTGTTCGCGGCGGAGATGGAGCGCGACTACGCAGCGGCGCTGGCCGGCGAACTGGCTCGCTTCGAGTGGCCCTGGCGTCCCGAGACGGTGTACCTTGGCGGCGGCACGCCCAGCCGGATGGCGGCGGAAACGCTCGAACGCCTGCTCGACGCCATCCCCGGCCGGCCGTGGCGCGAGGCCACCATCGAGGCCGCGCCGGGCACGGTGACCGAAGAGCGCGCGCGCCTGTGGGCGCGACTGGGTATCGATCGCGTCAGCCTGGGCGTGCAGTCGTTCGTGCCCCGGGAAATCGCGCAGGCGGGGCGCAAGCACACGCCCGAGACGGTCGCCGGCGAG
>JACQZT010000358.1 GCA_016213755.1 Acidobacteriota bacterium
GCCCCCCTTCGCCTCCACCGGCACGCGGATCGACGCCACGGCGGCGGCGCTGGGCGACGCCTCGAACCTGCAAGGCGGCGTGCTGCTGCTGACACCGCTGCGGGCGGCCGATGGCCAGGTGTACGCCGCGGCCCAGGGCTCGGTGGTCACCGGCGGATTCGTGGCCGGCCGGGGCGGCAACACGCAAACCCTGAATCATCCCACCGCGGGACGGGTCCCCGGCGGGGCCATCGTGGAACGGGCGCCCCCGACTCCGGCGCCGGGCGCCGAACTGCGCTTGCAGTTGCGCCGCGCCGATTTCACCACCGCCGCGCGGGTGGCCGAATCCATCAACCGCAAGTTCGGCTCGGCCGGCGCCCGGGCGGCGCGCGCCGAAAGCCCCTCGCTGGTGGCGGTGACCACCCCGCCGGCCTTCCGCGGAAACGCGGTGGAATTCCTGGCCGCGCTCGAAAACCTGACGGTGGAGGCGGACCGGCCGGCGCGCATTGTGATCAACGAGCGCACCGGCACCCTGGTGCTGGGCAAAGAGGTTCGCGTGGCGCCGGTGACGATCCTGCACGGCGCCTTGTCGGTCGAAATCCAGACCTCGCTCGCCGTCTCGCAGCCCGCGCCGCTGGCTTCCGGCCAGACCGCGGTGGTCCCGCAGACGGCGGTCGCGGCCAAGGAAGAGAAAGCGCGCGGCGTGACGCTCCAGGAAGGCGCCACCGTGGACGATATTGTGCGCGCCCTGATGGCGGTGGGTTCGACGCCCCGCGACATCATCGCCGTGCTTCAGAGCCTGCGCGCGGCCGGCGCGCTGGACGCCGAACTGGAGGTGATTTAGATGCTCGAAGCTCTCTCCGCATTGGGAGCGGCCGGCGGCGGGGCCGGCGGCCGGAACCCGGAGAAGATCCGCGCCGCCGCCGGAGAGTTCGAGGCGCTACTGATCGGCTCGCTGCTGAAATCGATGCGCGAGGCGGGATCGAGCGGCTGGCTGGGCGGCGGCCAGGATCAGGCCTCCGATTCGCTGCTGGAAATCGCCGAGCAGCAGATGGCGCGGCTGATGGCCGCGCAGGGCGGGCTGGGCTTGGCCCGGCTGGTGGCAAGCGGTTTGAGCCCGGCCCCCGGCAGCCGGCCTCAACAGGTGCAGCTCAAAGACCTGTACCCGGCGGGCGTTTCGGAATAGGTTTCCGGAGCTCGGCGGCCGGCGCCGCCGCCGCAACTGCGCCAGGCCTCGGCCAGCGAGGCGAGCAGACGCTCGGCCTCTTCGAGCGGAGCCGGCTGCTGGCGGGCGTTGGCGTCCAGCAGGAGGCCTTGCAGGTAGGCGTAGAGTTCCACCAGGTTGCGGCTCAGGTTTCCGCCCGCCGAATGATCCACGGCCAGGGCCAGTTCGTTCAGGATGGCGCTGGCGCGGCTGATGGATTCCGAGCGCTCCCGGATGCGCCCCTGCTCCAGCCAGGCGCGGGCCTGGCGCACCGCCTCCAGCGCGGCGCGGTAGAGCAACTGCACCAGTTCGACCGGATCCGAGGTTAGTATCTCGCTCTCCAGGTATGCATCGTGCGCTTGGCTTGCCAATCGCGTTCCTCCCGTATTCCTTATCGGCGCGGCCTCAGTCCCGATCGAGTTTTAGATACTCGGCCATGCGCAAGGCGTACTCGGGCGGAATCTGGCGAA
The DNA here is from genome assembly GCA_016213755.1 of Acidobacteriota bacterium. Lineage (GTDB taxonomy): Bacteria > Acidobacteriota > Terriglobia > Bryobacterales > Bryobacteraceae > JACQZT01. Next base: position 1,654 of record JACQZT010000358.1, read on the forward strand.
TCACCTCGTTGGTCCGCTTGTCGACGATGCGCACCAGCGGACGGCGCGTCTCGCGATCCAGCACGAAGGTGAGTTCGTTGTCCTGACCGAACATCTCGGTCGCATTCAACGCCTGGACGGCCCGGATCAACTGCCGCCGCTCGGCATTGTTTTCGGGAGTGGGGGCCGGCTGCAAGGTGGCTATGGCCACCGCCTCGGCTCGAACGGATCCGACATCCATAAGCTGCTCCTGGTTTCCGAGGACCTGCGCCCTCATGGATGCTTATCGGCGCGCCGGCGGCGGCCAAGAGCGAATCGTCAGCCCAGATTGAGGATCTGGCGGAGGGAACCCCGCTGGCGGCCGATCTTGGCCTGCAACTGCTGGATGGCGAAGATCAACTGTTCCGGCCGCGGGGGGCAGCCGGGAACGTAAACGTCCACCGGAATCACCTGGTTGACGGGCACCAGGGCGTAATTGCCGAACACCCCGGTGGAGCTGGCGCAGGCGCCCATCGAGATAACCCACTTCGGTTCCGGCATCTGCTGGTAAAGCTGCCGGATGACGGGGGCCATCTTGTTGGAAACCCGTCCGGCGATAATCATCAGGTCGGACTGCCGGGGGGAACCCCGGAAGACCTCGGCGCCGAAGCGGGAGATGTCGAACCGGGAGGCGCTCATGGCCATCATCTCGATGGCGCAGCAGGCCAGGCCGAAGGTCATCGGCCAGATGGAGTTCTTGCGCGCCCAGTTGAGGGCCTGGTCGAGCGTGGTCAGCAGGAAGCTGTCGGAAAACTCGGGCGCCTCGCCGCCATCGATGCGCGCGAACAATTCGGCGGCGGCAGCCTGGTCCAGCTCGGCGGGGCGATCCATGTTGTCCTCATTGTCGCACACGCAAAAGGGGCCGGGGTGGAAGCCCCGGCCCCTGCAAAAAACCCGTGGAGACGAACCCGCGGTCTACGGCTTTTCTTCTTCGCCCTCTTGTTCGCGCCCTTCCTTCATGGCCTTCACCCGCTCCTCGCGGCGCTTGGCGCGCTCGGCGGCGCGTTTGACCAGTTCCGAGCCCACCAATTCCAGCATCACCTGCTCGGCGCCGTCGCCCTTGCGCCACCCCAGGCGGGTGATGCGGGTATAGCCGCCGGGGCGCTGGCCGAAGCGCGCGCCCAGTTTATCGAACAGCTTCTTCACCGCGCCGGGCGTTTCCAGAAAAGCCGCCGCCTGCCGCCGCGTGTGCAGCGTGTCGCGCTTGGCCAGGGTGATCATGCGCTCCACCAGGGGCCGGGCCGCCTTGGCTTTGGGCACGGTGGTGATCACGCGCTCTTCCTGGATCACGCTGGTGACCAGTCCGCGCAGCAGCGCCTTGCGGGCGCTCGGGTCGCGCTTGAGTTTGAATCCGGCTATCTTGTGTCTCATGTCGTGCCTCTATTCGCCCAGCTCGTCGATCTCGGCCTCGTCGGCCGCCAGGGACTCGTCGGCCGAGGCCGCGGCCGAACCCGCCGCGGGCATCACCAGCCGTCCCTGGGCATCGAATTTCATTCCGAAGCTGAGGTTCAAACCGCCGAGAATCTCCTTGATTTCGTTGAGCGACTTGCGCCCGAAGTTCTTGGTGCGGAGCATCTCGGTCTCGGTCTTCTGCACCAGGTCGCCGATGGTCTGAATGCTGGCGTTCTTCAGGCAGTTGTAGCTGCGCACGCTCAGTTCCAGTTCCTCCACCGAGCGGTTGAGGATCTCGTTCATCTGGCCGGCGGCGC
>JACQZT010000368.1 GCA_016213755.1 Acidobacteriota bacterium
AAGTGGAAGGAGTACAGCCGGCTGGCGCGGGTGTGGGCGGACCGGCTGCTTGAGAGCGGAGTTGGCCTGGTCGCGAACCCGCTGGGGCGGGCGGGAGCGCCGGCGCTGAGCACGGTTCCCGGCGCTCTGCCAGGCGGGAGCTACTTCGCGCAGGTGAGCTGGCTGGATGCCTGGGGCAACGAAGGCGCGGCCAGCGAGGCCGCGGCGATGGTGACCCAGGATCTCACGCAACTGGTGGTAACGCCGCCGGCTGCGCCGCAGAACGCTTGCGGATGGAACGTGTACGCCGGAGCGACGGCGGAGGCGATGGCGCGGCAAAACGACGAGACGCTGGAACTGGGGACAATCTGGACGATGCCGGCGGAAGGGCCGCGGGCGGGCAGGGCGGCTTCGCAAGGGCAGGGTCCGGATCTGTACGTCACGATTCAGCGAGCGCGGCGGAGGGGATGAGCGATGGCGCAAGTGGGCAGCGTGGGAGTGCACAAGCTGGCCGGAATGCTGGCCGGCGACGACGGTTTGCCGTCCAGCGTGGCGGCGATCGGAGAGGCGGCCGGGGTGCGGCTGCAACCGATCGGGACGGCCCAGATCGCCACGCAAAACGTGACCGCGGAATTGGCGGAGCGAAGCGAAATAGTGCGGTATCCATCGGTGCACGTGTACTGCGAGAAGCTGTCGAACCGGTTTCGCGAAAAATTCCGCACGTTCTCGGGGCAGGCGCACCTGGTCCTGGAGATCCGGGTATCTCTCGACCGGCTGGAGGGACTGGAGCAGCAGGTTCAGCTCTACGCGGACGCGGTGACCAGAGTGCTGGAGCAGCGCCGCGGGGACTGGGGCGGCGGGCTGTTCTATGGCGGGGGCTACGAGGTGGTGTTCGGCGCGGCGAAGCGGGGCGGCAAGAATTACTTGCAGACGGCGACGATCACGCTCGATGTGGATGTGAGCATCCAATAAAGAAAGGGTTCGGCTCAAGGCATGGCTTGTTACATCTCATCCAACGACAATCGCTTCTACGTGGCGGCGGAGACGCGCTACGGAAGTGTGGCGGCGGCGAGCGGCGACAACCGGTTCCCGGCGGTCAAGCTGGCGGTGCGGCAGCAGGTGGAACGCGCCGCGCGACGGGACAAGGCGGGAGGGCGGACTTACGTGGGGGTCCCGAGCGGGGTGCGGCGGAGCACGGCGTTCGAGCTGGCGACGTACATGACGAGCTGGACCAACGCGCCCGCAGAGCCCGCCTACGGGCCGCTGTTTCAGGCGGCGCTGGGAGGGGCGGCGGCGATGTTCGCCGGCGGGACGGTGGCATCGGCGAGCGACAGCCGGACGATCCGGTTGAGCGGCGCGCATCACTTGGCGCCGGGGCAGGCGATCACCAGCGGCGGGGAGATCCGGTTCGTAGCGGCCATCGTGGACGCCGAGACGGTGCAGGTGAATGCTCCGTTCAGCGTGGCTCCGGCGGTGGGGAGTCCGATCGGAGCGACGGCGACCTACTCGCTCGAGACGGGGCTGAAGAGCGTCAGCCTGTACGACTGCTGGAGCCCCGCCGGGGCGGTGCAGCGGATTCTGACGGGCGCGGCGGTGGACCGGGCGCGGATCAAAGTGAATGGCGACTACCACGAGTTCGAGTTCAGCGGCGTGGCGGCGGACTTGATCGACAATTCGAGTTTTACGGAAGGTCAGGGCGATCTGACGGAGTTCCCGGCGGAACCGGAGGTGCTGGCGCTGGATTACGCCATCGTGCCGGGCCACCTGGGCCAGGCGTGGCTGGGGGCCGAGCCGAGCCAGGTGCAGACGCTGACCAGCGCGGAACTGACGATCGACAACGGATTGGACTTGCGGCAGCGGGAGTTCGGCTCGATGGTCCCGCGCTGCCTGGCGGCGGGAAAGCGGACGGTGATGCTGAACTTCAGCCTGTTTTCGAACGAAGCCGAGAGCACCATCGCGCTGTACCAGGCGGCGCGCCAGCGGTCTCCGATCAGCGTATTGCTGCAACTGGGGCAGCAGGAGGGGCAGCTTTTCGGCATCTACGCGAAAAGCGTTGTGCCCGAGGCTCCGGAGTTCGACGACGGCGAAGCGAAGCTGGAGTGGCATTTCGCGAACTGCCGGGCGCAGGGGACGTTCAACGATGAACTCTACGTTGCATTCGGATAACAGGGTGCGGCACGAGAGCCTGCTGGCGGTGGAGTCGGAATCGGTTCCCGGTGTGCGGTTCACGATCCGGCGGATGTCGTTCGGGCGGCGCAACGAGTTGCTGCGCCGGGTGCGGGAGCTGACCCGGAAGGTTGAGTTTCTGGAGGCCGGGAAGACGCCCGCGGAAAAACTCGAGGCGGCGCTGGCGGGGCGAGAGGCGGACCAGGCGTACCTGGAGTGGGGCCTGGCGGGCGTGCAGGGACTGGAGATCGACGGAGAGGCGGCGACGCCGCGGAGCCTGATCGAGAGCGGTCCCGAGGGGCTGTGCCAGGAGATCCTGCGCGCCATCCAGCGGGAATGCGGTTTGACGGCGGACGAACGAAAAAACTGATGGTCGCCTTCCATTTCCAGTTTGCGAACCGGGCCGGGTGGAGGTGCGAGGAATGCAGGAAGAACGGCCTGGAGCGGAAGCGGCGCTGCGGGTGGCTCGCCGGGGAGTTGCGCGGGGAGAGACACGTGGTGTGGGCGCGGCGGTCGGTACGGGTGGACGAGTGCCCGAAGTCGCTGGTGACCGCGGAGAGCGTGAGCCTGGTGGAGGCGTTTGCGGCGTGGAAACTCGCGGGCGGCGGCGATGCCGGCGGGCTCGCGGCGCGGACGGCGGACGCCTTTTGCGTGCTGGAGAGCGAACTCAGGGCGGAGATGGCACATGGCACAGAATAGCTGGCAAGGGATGCTGGAGGCGCTGGTGGGGGGAAGGGGAGGGAGTTCGGCGGAGACATTCGCCTCGCTGGACGGTCAGATGCAGAGCCTGGGCGAAAAACTGAGCGAGGTCGTCCGGGCGAGCGCGGCGCAGACGCGGACGGTGGAAGAGAACACGAGCGCCCTGGCGAAGAACACGCCGGCGGGTGTGGCGGGCACGGTGAAATCGGTGGTGAGTTCGGTGGCCGGATCGACGGCGCTTTCGGGCGCGGGCATGCTTACGCCGCTGCTGTCGGGCATCACGAAGCTGTTGGGCGGAAGCCGGGATGAACCGGCGGCGCCGGTTCCGTATGCATGGCCCGAGCCGCTGCGGATCGAGGCGGCCATTGGTTCGGACGGCAGGGCTGGGGGCGTAAGCTACGACGCCGGCGGCCTGCCGCGGATGGCGACGGTGCGCGCGGCCGAGGTGAGGCCGCAAATCAACATCCAGGTGCAGGCGATGGACAGCCGGTCGTTCTTGGATCACAGCGAAGAGATTGCGCGGGCGGTGCGGCAGGCGATGCTCGAATCGCACGTGCTGAGCGATGTGGCGAGCGAGTTTTAGGCGAACGAGACGGTAATGAGCAGCTTTCCGAGGTTGAAGACCGGGGCGGTGGCGCAGTACCCCGCGGTGCGGGAATTGCGGAGCGACACGACGGTGTTGCGGTTCGTAGACGGAGAAGAGCAGCGCTATCGCGCCAGCGCCGGCGCTGTGCGGCGCTGGGAGATCCGCCTGGAGTTGCTGGACGAAGACGAGCTCGAGGCGGTGGAGCGGCTGTTCCGGGAGATGCAGGGGCGCAGCGGGAGCTTTCAGTTTCGGGATCCGTGGGACGGAAGGCTGTACGAGGACTGCAGCTTCGAAGACGACGAATTCGCGGGCCAGCGCAGCGGCGAACAGCGCGGCGAGGCGAGTTTCGTGGTGCGTGAGAACAGGAGTTGAGATGCCGTATTTCCCTCAGTTGTCGACCGGCAACCTGGCGCAGTATCCGGTTGTGCGGCGGCGCCGGATGCGCAGCGTGGTCAACGAATCGCCGGGCGGCGGGCGGCTGGCTTGGGCGGACGCGAACGCGGAATCGACCGAATGGGAACTGGCGTTGCGAGGACTGACCGCGGCGGAGTGGGGGGCGATCGAAAGCCTGTTCGAATCCCGCGGCGGGCGATTGAACAGCTTCGTGTTTCTGGACCCGGTGGACAACCTGCTGGGGTGGAGCGAAGAACTGAGCGCGGACATATGGACGGCGGATCCGATGCTGGCGATCGAAGCCGGGCGGGCCGATCCGGTGGGCACGCAGCGGGGCAGCCGGCTGGTGAACACCGGCCAGGCGGCGCAGCGCCTGACACAAGCGCTGGCGGCGCCGGCGTGGTTTCAGTACTGTCTCAGCGCACAGGTGCGGAGCGAGAGCCGGAGTCCAGTGCGGCTGGTCTTGCGCAGCGCTCAGAGCGAGTCGTCGTCGGTGTTTGAGGCGGGAGCGGACTGGCGCCCCGTGTGGTTCGCGGCGAAACCGGGCAGCACAGCCGAGGCGGTTGCCTGCGGAGTGGAACTGGCGCCGGGCGCCTCGGTGGAGGTGTTCGGCCTGCAACTGGAGGCGCAGGGAGGACCCGGCGCGTACAGCAGCACCCCCGCTCAGGGAGGTGTTTACCCGGCGTGCCGTTTCGGGGATGACGTGCTGCGGTGCACGGCCGAGGGAGCGGATCAGTACGCGGTTACGGTCCGCATCACAAGTTGTCGCGAGGGCGTCTAGATGGCGAGCGCACACGAACTCAAAGAACAGGCGGTGCTGGAGACTCCGCTGCTGCTGTTCGAATGCCGGCTGAAGTCGGGAGCGGCGGAGCGATGGAGCACGCACGCCGCGGAGGTGGACGGACAGGTCTACCAGGCGCGGGTGCTGCGGCACAGCCTGTTTGAAATGCGGTCGGGATCGGAGGACGGCGTGGACGGGCTAGCGCGGATTTCACTCACGCTGGCCAACGCGGACGGGCTCCTGTCGCAGATCGAGCGCCAGACGGGTTGGAAGGGGGCCAACGTCACGGTCCGATTCGTGTTTTACGACCTGCGGGCGAAGAGGACGGCGTCCGATGCCGTGACCCTTTTCCGCGGGGTGGCGGGCGCGCCGGACGAGATCACCGAAGCGGCGCTGCGGCTGACACTCACCAACCGGCTGAACCTGCAGCGCGTGATGCTGCCGAACGTTCGCATCCAGAAACGATGCCCGTGGTTCTTTCCCGAGACGGCGGAGCAACGCTGGGAGGCGGTGAGCGGAGGCGCGGCCTGCCAGTACTCGCCGGCGTTCCGCTGCGGCTATTCGCCGGACGCGGAGGGAGGCGTGGGGAGCCTGAATGGCTCGGCGCCGCACACCGCCTGCGACTACACGCGCGGCGACTGCGAGGCGCGGGGGATGTTCGACCGAGACGCGGCGGGGCGGACGACGCGGAGGTTCGGAGGGCTGGAGTTCGTTCCGTCGTCGGTGCTGGTGCGGAGTTTTGGAGAGAAAGGCGCGCACAGCTCCGCGCCCCTCGAGAACGAGGCGCGGTATAGCGACGTCGTGCCGCTGGTATACGGCACGGCCTGGTACCAGCCGCCGATCGTTTTTGCCCGGAACGACGGGAACCTGACGCGGGTGGAAGTGCTGCTGGGGATGGGCGAGATTCAGGGCGTGCTGAAGGTGGTGGCCAACAACGTGGAGATCCCGCTGGGGCAAGCGGACCGGGACATGACGGGCACGGGGTGGTTCAACCTGGTGACGGCGGGAAACCGGACCGGCGGATTCAACCTGGATTTCACGGACGGCGCCGGACGCCCGCTGGGCGATCCGTACGGCAGCATGGCCATGCTGTCGGTGGTGCTGCCGAACCGGATTGCGGATGGGCGCAAGCTGCCCAGGATCGAGGTTCTGGCCGAGGGGTTGAAGCTCGCGCGGTACGACCTGGAAGGGAACGCGGCGAGTACGGCTTTCACCAACAACCCCGCTTGGGTGCTGCTGGACGTTCTGCGGCGGTGCGGCTGGGGCCTGGACGAGATTGATGCGGCGAGTTTCGCGCGGGCGGCTCAATACTGCGACGAGCTGGCGGACGCCACAGACCTGAACGGCAACGCGATCTCGGTGGCGCGATATCAGTGCAACCTGGTGCTGCGCAAGCGGAGAAGCGCGGCGGAACTGGTGCGCGGCATCCGGAACGCGGCGGGGCTGCTGATTCGGCTGAGCCCGGCGGGCCGGCTGGAGCTCGTTGCGGAGGAGGCCTTGCCGGTGCAGACTCCGGTGAAGCCGGAAGGGAGCAATGCCACCGAGCCGCTCATGGAAGGCTGGCCGGCCTACGAATTCGGAGACGGATCGACGGCGGCCTCGGGGATCCTGCGCCGGGAGAGCGGGGAGTCGACGGTGAGGCTGTGGTCGCGTCCGGCCGCCGATTGTCCGAACCGGGTCAGCGTGGAGTTTCAGGACGCCTTCAACGAGTACCAGCAGGACAGCCTTTCGCTGGTGGATGTGGACGACGCGCGGGCGACGGGCCACGAGATTGGGGCGACGCTGAACGCGCTGGGCCTGGCCAACCTGGACCAAGCCCTGCGCGTGGCGTGGCGGCAACTGAAGCGATGGGTGGAAGGGAACACCTACATCGAATTCGAAAGCAGCGTTCGCGCGCTGCATCTGCGGCCCGGCGACCTGATTGCGCTGACTTACCAGAAAGAGGGGTTCAACCGGCAGCTCTTTCGCATCCTGTCCATCGCGCCGGGACTGAACTTCGGAACCGTGCGCATCGTGGCGCAGATCCACAAGGACGGCTGGTACGCGGCGGGCGCGGGGACCTCGAGCTTGGGGGTGCGGCGCCAGGCGCCGGCCGAATTGGGCATCCCGCGGCCGCTGGTAGGCAGCGCGCTGGATGCGCAGGGAGAGCCGGCGCTGGGAATCGGCGAGAGCGCGACGAGGAATACGGACGGCAGCGCGACGGTGAAGCTGGCGGTGCGGTTCGTCGAGCCGGCCAGGCCGGCGGCGAGCGAAGCCGCCATTCCGCTCTTGTCGCTTTCGCCGGTGGCGGAATCGTCGGGCGGGACGCTGGCGGGCGGGCAAACGCTCTACTATGCGATCAGCGCGTTGGATGGAGCGGGGCGCGAGAGCGCCCTGTCATTCGTGGTGCGGGCCAGCCTGACGGAAGCTGGCGCGACGTGCCGGGTTCGGCTGCGGAACCTGAGTTTCTCGGCCGGGACCGCGGGCTTTCACGTGTATCGGGGGAAGAGCCCGAGTCAGTTGCTGCGCGTGGCGTCGAACCAGGCGGTTGCCGCGCAGTTTGAAGACACGGGAGCCGCGGCCGAGTCCATCGGACCGCCGGATGCGAATTTCGATCACGCGAATTTCTACTGGCGATTGGAGCTTGTGCCCGAATGCCAGGCGACCAGCTTCTCGGCGACCTTGATCGGGAATTCGGCGCTGGGGATGCTGCCCGGCGAGCGCAAAGGGGCGACGGTCCGCATCACCGGCGGACGCGGAGCCGGCCAGGAACGGAGGGTGACGGGAAACGACGCCGGCACTCTGACGGTCGAACCGGCGTGGCACGCAGTTCCAGACGCGACCAGCACGTTTGTGGTGGCCGAATCGGGGTGGCGCTTTGGCGCCGCGGCGCAGACGAGTCCGGTGGAAATTGAAGTGCCAAACCGGGAGGGTGCGACGATCCAGGTCAGCGGGCGGGCGGCGAATGTCCACGACCGGGAGTGCGCCTACGAGCTGTCGCCCCTGGCGCGCTGGCGAATCCTGGGCGCCACGGGTTCGGCATTGGATTCGGACGTGCCCGGGTTGCCGGCGTTCGCGCTCTACGCGGCGGGGAGAGGAGCGCTGGAACTGGGGGGAGTGGCGTTCGAGGACCTTGCCAACACGCGATCGGTGAATTGCGGGACGCTGGCGGTGCACTATTGGGACGAGCTGAGCAGCCCTTCGACGACGAGGCTGGCTGCGGCGGCGGGCGAGTCGGACGCCCAAATCGATCTCACCGCGCCAGGTTCGGCGGCGCCAGGCGACCTGTTGCAGGCGGGCGCCGAGATCATGGTGGTGGAAGGGGTGGAGAACGGCGGGCTGAGGTATCGGGTGGCCAGGGGGTCGCACAGGAGCAGCGCCGCCGCACACGCGGCGTCGACGGCGGTCTATTGTTTGCGGCGGAAAGTGTTTGTGGCTTCTTTTCCCCGGGACTTTTTCGGCAGCCCCGCCAGCGGGAGCTTCAGCTATTCGACACTCCTCGCAGACGCGCGGGTGGCGGCGGCCGAGTTCTTTGTCACCAACGACCGGGGGAACAGTCCGACACGGCGGGGGTGCTTCACCTCCCTGGTGGACGGCGGACTGCGCACCCTGTCGGGTGGCCAGATCGCGTTCCAGGTGGAGGGGCCGCTGGCGGTGGAGTTCGACGCCGCTCCTCCTTTCGCGGCGCCCGAGAGCCACTCGGTGCGGGACATCTTCGCGATGGTGCAGGAAGCGCCCCTGGGCGCACCCGTGGAGTTGCGGGTGTTGCAGGACGGCGTGGTGTACTGCGACTTGACGATCGCGGCGGGTGCGACGGTGTCCAACGTGGTCGGCGGTTTCGGGCGGCCGCCGCTGCGGGCGAACGCGAGACTGACGCTGGACATTCTGTCGGTCGGCCAGGGCGGGGATACGACGCCGGGACGAGACCTGACGGTGACAATCCGACTCTAGGAGACCCGGGTGCCTGAGATTCTCGAAAAGCTGCGGCCCGACCTCGACCTGCAATGCTACTTCGAACGGCCTTCCGCGGTGGCGGCCCTGAGCGGCGCCAGCGGCTCCGGTTTCACGGTTTCCGGAACGTTCCGGCAGCAGTTCGACTGGGCGGTGATCGAGTGGAATCGCGACAACGTTTTCGAGCATCCGTTGTTTCGCAACCTTCCGGACGGCGACCTGAGCGGCCTTACGCTGAGCTACGAGGAGACGCGGCGGAACGCGATTCCGATGGACTCGGATCTGTATCCGACGGTGGATTGGCCGTATCTGCGGATCTGGGCGTGGAACGGCGTGGAGGAGGAACTGTACAAGGTCCGCCTGCGAGACTACGCCCAGCCGGTCGAGGGCAGTTACCAGCCCGCCTGGGCGGAGTTCGAGTTACAGGGCACACCCACGACCGGCGATTATGTGAGCGTGGTGTGGCCGGGCGAGCATCACACCTATCAGCTCTACTCCGCCGATACGATTGAATCGGCGGCGGGCGCGATCCAGGACAGCATTAACGCGTTCTCTCCCGCCATGCGGGCGACGCGAACCGGGCCGAGGTTGCGGGTAGAGTGCGTAAGCGCTTTGGGTGCTAACGGCAACCGCCTGGGCGCGTACACGTTCGTGGCCGGCGCCAAGACCGAAAACTGGCAGCCGGAGTGGCGGAAGTTCTCCGGCGGTGTGTCGCCGGCGAAGTGGCGGGTTACGCTGAATTTCGCCGCGCTGGTGGATATCGAGGGCCGCACGGTGCCGGCGCAGTCGGTCCGGAAGATGCGCTGGACTTATGCCGCGGACTGGCAGGAGGGGGCGGTCGAGAGGAGCGAGTTCGAGGTCGCGGTCACAGACTGGACTGTGACGGGAACCGGGCGCGCATATTCCGTGGCGGCCCCGGCCAGCGTGCGCGTCGAGGACGATTCGCCGCTGGTCCGATATGCCGGGAACTGGATCCGAGGGACGGGCAATTTCTCCGGCGGGACCATCCATCACACTCAGACGACGTCGTCTTCGGCGACGTGCAGCTACCGGTGCCCTGGCCTCCACAGGCTGTATTTGGGGACGCGAATGGCGTTTTCGGGCGGCGCCATCGGCATTCGAGTGGACGACGGCCCGGAGATTGTGCGCGACCTGGAACTGGCGGGAGAGGATGTGCTGATCCGCCTGCCCCTGGGCGAATTCACCGGAGGGCGCCACGAGGTGGTGGTGACGCACAGAGGGCCGGACGGGGCGTCCTTCTACTTCGACTTTCTGGAAGCGGCAGTGCCCACTACTCGACTTCCCGAGCCAACGCCAACAACATCCTTCACTCTGGCCACCGACTGGGACACAGACCACTCGATCGCTGTGGCGCCGGAGCGAACCGCCTGGATGCTTCACTCTCTCGGATTTCGGGGTCGCGCGAACCACTACGTAGGCGCGCTGTGGTTCTACGAGTTGGTGCGCGCCGGACATCAGTACGCAATGGGCACGGTCGATTTCGCGGGTTCTCCCCAGCCGAACCAAATCACGGAGATCGTCATCGGGCGAACCGACTACCCGCCCGAGACTCGCAACGTCTTGCAGCACCTGAACCTGATTGGCGACACGGCTGCGAGCGTGGCCAGGGTCTTCGAACTGGAGATCAACCGCGGATACACGGCCATCCGTGCCGAGGCGGAGGGGGCGCGGCTCTGCATCTACTCGCGCAGCATGGGCGAGGAGGGGAACCGCATTACGTTGCAGGCCAGCCCGGCGCCCTTTTCCGTGGCCGGCGGAGCGACGTTTACGGGAGGCGTAGACGGAGAGTGGCGCACCGACCTGGAGGCGAGCCCGCGCCTGAACCGCGCCGTGCGAGACTGGACGCGCGCCTATCTGGCGGCGCTCAAGTCGTATGGCATCGGCGCCACAACGGCGTTCAGCATGGAGCTGCAGCACGGCGACCCGAGCCCCGAGATTGGGATTGCGCAGCGTTATCCGGGCGGCGGAGCGGTGCTGCTCAACACACCGGCTTTGCAGACCAACTTCTCTCCGGCGAGCCTGGCGTTCTGGAAAGAGGTCTATCGAGAGATGGCCGGTCTGCAGGATCTTCCGTACCTTCAATTTGGCGAGGTGCAGTGGTGGTACTTTCCCGATGCGACCGGGATGCCGTTCTACGATGCGTACACGAAGGACTCGTTCCGCGCGGCCTACGGCAGAGAGATGCGGGTCATTACAGGGAACACGGCGGACCCGGCGCAGTACGCCGAGGAAAGCGCGTTTCTGGCGCAACTGATCGGGGAATTCACGACCCAGGTGGTGAATCACGTTCGAGCCGCCTATCCCGCGTGCCGATTTGAGGTGCTGTATCCTCCCGATGTGAACGAGACCGCCTTGAACCGCGCCGTCAACCTGCCCACGGCCAACTGGACCGCGGCGACACTGCACTGCCTGAAGACCGAAAGCTTCTCGTACACATACGAGAGAAACCTCAACAAGAGCCGCGCGTCGATGGGCGTGAGCCGGGAACTGGGTTTCCCCAAGGCTCAGCGCAGCCACCTGGTGGGGATCTCCGATTCCTCGACAGCGTGGCTGAAGGAAGCGCGGGTGGCGAGCGGTGAAGTGGATGTCGTGGTTCTGTTCGCCTTGGACCAATTCTGCCTGATTGGCTACCCAACTCCGCTGCGCCGCGGCCTGCGCCGCGCCGTGTTCCTGGGTTGAGGGCCGCTACGATATACTCCTCAAAGAACCGCCGTTTCCAAGGAGCAAGGGTTGGTCAATCTCAATCTCGAACAGATGCCCCAGCCGCCGAAGAAGAAGGACTACCGGATCGGTGTGATTGGCGCGGGCTTCGTGGTGCGCGACGTTCACCTGGTGGCCTATGCGCGCGCCGGGTTCAACGTGCAGGCCATCGCCTGCGCCGACCCCGCTCAGGCGCGCGAGGTGGCGGCCGCGCGCGGCATCCCCAAGGTCTATGCCAGCGCGGAGGAGTTGCTGGCGGATGAGTCCATCGAGGTGCTGGACATCGCGGTGCCGCCGGGCGAGCAACTGGGAGTGATGCGGCAGGTGGTGCGGCACGCGGATCATATCCGGGGCGTGCTGGCGCAGAAGCCGCTGGCGCCCGACTACCGGCAGGCCCGGGAAATCGTGGCGCTATGCGAGCAGGCGGGCATAGTGCTGGGCGTGAACCAGAACATGCGCTACGACCAGTCCATCCGCGCCTGCAAGACGCTGCTCGAGCGGGGCGAGCTGGGCGAGCCGGTGCTGGCGACCATCGAGATGCGCGCCGCCACGCACCGCAAGCCGTGGGCGCAAGACCACGACCGCATGACGCTCATGATCATGAGCATTCACCACCTGGATTCTTTCCGCTATCTGTTCGGCGAGCCGGAGGGCGTTTTCGCCAGCGTTCGCACGGATCCGCGCGCGAAGTTTCCGCACCGGGACGGCATTCCACTTTACATCCTGGAGTACGAAAGCGGTCTGCGCGCCGCCGCTTGGGACGACGTATGGGCCGGACCGGTGAAGGAAGGCGCGGCGGCGGACAACTACATCAAGTGGCGCGTCGAAGGCACCGAGGGACTGGCCTGGGGAACCATCGGCTGGCCGTACTATCCGAACGCGGTTCCTTCCACCATCCACTATTCCACGCTGCGCGAACCCAGCATCTGGCATGAGCCGCGGTGGAACGAGGTGTGGTTTCCCGACGCCTTTCAGGGCACCATGGGGCAGTTGCTGGAAGCGCTGGCCACCGGGACGGAACCGGCCGTGAGCGGGCGGGACAATCTAAAGACCATGGCGCTGATTGATGCCTGCTACCGATCGGTCGAGGAACGCCGCCTGGTTCGGCTGGAGGAGATTCTGGAGGATTGAATGAACCTGGGACTGGTCAACTCCGTCTGGATCGGATCGCCTCTCGACACGGCTGAGGGCATCCACAAGACTCGGGAGATCGGTTTCGACTCGATCGACGTCGCCGCCGACCCGCTTGAAATCGACATTGTTGAACGTGCGCGGATCCGGAACGCGTGCCGCGAAGCGGGACTGCCGGTGGATGCCGTTTGTTGTGCGGCGCTGGGAATCGCGGATTTCAATCGCACCGTGCGGAGATTCCATATCGATCGCTGCATGGAGCACCTGGACCTGGTCTACGAACTTGAGGGCCGGATCCTGTCCCTCGGAATCGGCGAGTACGTCTGGCAGCAGCAGGTGATTCCGCCTCGGGAACAGTGGAAATGGGCGGTCGAGGGCGTGCGTGAACTGGGCGAGTACGCCGCGGCTCTCGGACTTTGCGTCGCGATCGAGATGGAGCCATGGCCGATGTCCATAATCCATGTGATCGAAGAGATGAACGAGTTTCTGTGCGAGGTGGATTGCCCGGCGGTGCGGGCGAGTCTCGATCTGTCGCGGTTGGCAACGGCGGAGATTGCGAAGTTCGCCGGGCGAATCGCGCAGGTTCGCCTCGAGTGCGGCGAAGGCGATGCCATGCTTCTCGCCGAGATCCAGCGAACCGGTTTCGATGGCGCGCTCAGCGTTCGGCTGAGGCCCGGCACGGCGGCCGGCGAGGTTGCCGGGCAGGTCGCGGAGGCCTATCGCCGGGCCGGCCGGCTGATGCGCGAAGCGGGCGTCGCACGGCCCGCTTCAGCGTAGGCCGAAGGTCTTTTCCACGTACTCGCGGCTCAGCCTTAGGTTTTCGCCCAGCGGGCGAGTGATCTCAGTTTCCTTGCGGTGGGCCAGTTCCACCACCAGGTAGCCCGTGAAGCCGTGATCCTTGAGAAACCGCGCCAGGGCAGGGTAGTCGTAGTCTCCCTCGCCGGCCGACTGGGTCCAGACGCGGTTGCGGGCATTGCGGAGATGAAAGCTTTCGACGCGCGGGCCCGCTTCCTTGAGCAGCGCAAAAGGCTCCTGCCCGGCTTGCAGCACCCAGTCGTAGTCGATGCACAACCCGACGCGCTGGGGGTCGGTGTTGCGCAAGATGTGGCGCCACTCGCGAGCGTCGTTGGCCATCTCGGGATCGTGGTGATGCAGGATGAGCTTCATCCCACGCTTGGAAAGCGTTTCAGCCAACCGGTTGATAGAGCGCGCCTGCACTTCGAGCTCCGCGTCCGTCTTGGCCTCGCGCTTGGGCTTGGGGTTGGGGTTGGCCTCGAGAATGGTCGCGCCGATGGACTTCGCCGCGCCGGCCACATCCAGGAGTTCCGAGATGGCCTTGTCCGCCGCCGCCGGCTCGTGAAGCGCCCCGCCGTGGTAGACGATGGGGATCTGGATGCCGTGCTTGCGGATCAGTTCCTTGGTGCGCGGCAGTGCTTCACCCAGAACAAAACTGGAAACCAGTTCCATGCGCCGGTAACCGGCTTTGCGGGTGGTTTCGAAAACCTCCGACAGGCCATCGATCAGCGGTTTCTTCCGGGCGGCGAAGACCTGGGTCCAGACGTAGACCTGGGCGGCGACTTTGGGCGCGTAGCGCGGCGCGGCGCTGGCGAGACCACTGGCAGCGAAGGCTCCCAGCATGTGACGGCGGAGAACGGTTTTTGATTCCATGGCGGCGTGTGTCCGATCATTATTGTTGTAGCATGACCATCCTTGTGAGTTTTGCTCATCCGGACGACGAGTGCTTCTTCCTCGCCGGGACAATACGGAAGTACGCCGAGGCGGGCCACCGCATCGTGCTGGTTTCGGCGACCTCCGGAGAGGCCGGGACGGTGGGCGATCCGCCGCTGTGCTCGCGCGAGGAATTGGGGCGTGTGCGCGATGGCGAGCTGAAGGCGGCGGCCGCGTTGCTGGGCATCGCCGAACTGCATCTGCTGGGCTATCCGGACCGCGGGCTGGCCGGTGTGCAGCCGGCCGAAATCCGTGAGAAGCTGGTCGCGCTGCTGCGCCGCTACCGGCCCAGCGTGGTTGTGGGCTTCGATCCGAACGGGGTCAACGCCCACCCGGATCACATCGCTTCGGGGCGGTTCACCACCGACGCGGTTGTGGCGGCGGCCGATCCGCGCTGGCATCCCGAGCACGGCGGTGCGCACCAGCCCGCTCGCGTGGTGTGGACGACTCCGGTGCGTCCCTATTTCATGGGGACGACGGAGAACCTGGCGGAGCATCCGGGCATCGACTTCCTGTTCGACGTGCGTCCGTGGGTCCGGGCCAAGGCCGAAGCCTTGCTGGCGCACGCGACGCAGCGCAAGAGCGTGAACCGGCACTTCTTCGACAACGAAGACTGGGAACGGCGCATGAGCGTCGAAGCGCTGCGGCTGGCCGGCGGGCGGGCGCCGGCGCGGCGGCCGGCGCGCGACTTGTTCGAAGACCTGGTTTAGGGCCCGTTCGCTATGACCGCTAGCGGTCAAACCGCAAGTCCCGACCACCCGCCTGGAAATCGTGCTCTCCATTTGCGACCCGAGGCGCTTTGCTATCATCGAAAGATCCAAACTTAAAGGAACTGGGCTGTCAATGAGTGAAATCCCTGTCTACCCGCCGTCCCCTGAATTCGTCTCGCAAGCGAATGTTCAAGGGCTGGAGGCATACCGCGAAATGTACCGCCGCGCCCAGGAGCGCCCCGAGGAATTCTGGGCCGAACTGGCCGAAAAGGAGCTCTTCTGGTTCGAGAAATGGTCTCACGTTTTTGAGTGGGACCCGCCTTTCGCCAAGTGGTTCGCGGGCGGGAAAACCAACGTGTGCTACAACTGCGTGGACCGCCACCTGGCCACTCCGCGCAAGAACAAGGCCGCCATCATCTGGGAAGGCGAGCCGGGCGATCAGCGCATCATCACCTACCAGGAGCTGCACCGCCTGGTGTCGCGCTTTGCCAGCGTCCTGAAGGCGCGCGGCTACCAGCCCGGTGATCGCGCCGTCATTTACATGCCCATGATTCCCGAGGCGGCCGTGGCCATGCTGGCCTGCGCGCGGCTGGGCATCGTGCACAGCGTGGTCTTCGGCGGCTTCTCGGCCGAGGCGCTGAAGGCGCGCATCCAGGACCTGGGCGCGCAGTTGGTGATCACCGCCGACGGCGGCTGGCGCCGCGGCAAGGAAGTGAAGCTCAAGCCCGCGGTGGACGAAGCGCTGGGCGAGTGCCCCACGGTGCGCGACGTCATCGTGTGCCGCCGCACGGGCTCCGACACCGGCATGCTGGCCGGGCGCGATCACTGGTGGCACGAACTCGACCAATCGGCGAGCGAAGACTGCCCGGCCGAGCCCCTCGATGCCGAGCACCCGCTCTACGTTCTCTACACCTCTGGCACCACCGGCAAACCCAAGGGCATCCTCCACACCACGGGCGGCTACCTGCTGCAAGCCACCATGACCGTCAAGTGGGTGTTCGACCTGCACGAGCAGGATACCTACTGGTGCACGGCCGACATCGGCTGGGTCACCGGCCACAGCTACATCGTCTACGGGCCGCTTTCGGCCGGCGCGACGACGGTGATGTACGAAGGCTCTCCCGACACGCCCGCATACGACCGCTGGTGGCGCATCGTGGAAAAGTACCGGGTGAACGTGTTCTACACCTCGCCCACGGCCGTTCGCGCTCTCCTGCGGCAAGGAGACCAGTGGCCGGCGGCGCACGACCTTTCCAGCTTGCGTCTGCTCGGTTCGGTCGGCGATCCAATCAATCCGGCGGCCTGGGAATGGTACCACCGCGTGATCGGCGGCCGGCGCTGTCCCATCGTGGACACCTGGTGGCAGACCGA
>JACQZT010000365.1 GCA_016213755.1 Acidobacteriota bacterium
ATCTCCCACGTGAAGCACCTGATGGAAGCCGAAGGCGTGTCGATCATGGTTTCGCGAATGGTGTTCAAGTCCGACAAGTCCTCCGTCCCGTAGCGAACGACCAGCGGGAAAGCCACCTGCCCTTCGAGAATCTCGCCGACCGGCAGCCCCACGAAAGCGGTCTGAAGGGCCTCGGAGGCGGCGCCCGCACCCAGACCGTAGCGCGCCAAAGCCGCGCGGTCCAGCCGGACGCGCACGGTCGGGATCTCCGTCTGCTGCTCGGTGGAGAGATCCACGACGCCGCCGACTCCCTGCATCACGCCCTGCACCTGCCTGGCGAGCGCGCGGAGCGCCGGCAGATCGTCTCCGAAGATCTTTACCGCGACGTTGGCCCTGGTTCCGGACAGCATGTGGTCGATCCGGTGCGAGATCGGCTGGCCGATGGTAACGTTCATTCCGGGCAAGAGCGTGACCCGGCGGCGGATGTCCTCCAGGACATCGCGCTTCGGCCGTCCCTTCATCTTCAGATTGACGTCCAGTTCCGCCGATTCGACGCCTTGGACATGCTCATCGAGTTCGGTGCGGCCCGTCCGTCTGGCCGTGGCGGTGACCTCGGGCACGCTCAGAAGAATCCGTTCGAGACTGCGCCCCAGCTCGTCGGACTGCGCCAGGCTGGTCCCCGGCATGGTGACGGCGCTGATGGTCAGCGTGCCTTCGTTGAATTCGGGAAGGAAGGAGCGCCCCATCCGGGTGGAAGAGGCGCCGGCAGCCGCCAGCAAGACCGCGGCTCCCGCGAGGATCGGGAACGGATGACGGATGGACCAGCGCAATGCGGGCTGGTACCGGCGCTTCAGCCAGCCGACGAACCACGGTTCCCGGCCTTCCAGCACCTTCTTCGCGCGGGGCAGCAGCAGCGAACACAATGCGGGAGTGATGGTCAGCGCGACGACCAGCGAAGCGGACAAAGCCAGCACGTACGCCAGGCCCAGCGGCTTCAGGAGCCTTCCTTCCACGCTTTCCAGCAGGAACAGGGGAACGAACACCAGCAGGATGATGAGCGTCGCAAACACCACCGAGGCGCGAATTTCGCAGCTCGCCCGGTAGACCACTTCCTTCGCCGGCAGCCTCTCGCCGGGCGGCTTGAGGCTGTTCTCTCGAAGCCGCCGGAAGACGTTCTCCACATCGATGATGGCATCGTCGACCAGCGCGCCAATCGCAATCGCCAGACCGCCGAGACTCATCGTGTTGATGGTCAGGCCGGCGGCCTTCATCCCCCAGAGAGCGGCGCCGAGAGACAGGGGAATGGCGAGAATCGTAATCACGCTGGCCCGGATGTTCGCCAGGAACAGCACCACCACGATCACCACCAGGACACTGCCGTCGCGCAGGGCCTTGAGCAGGTTGCCGACGGCGATTTCAATGAAGTCGGACTGGCGGAAGATGTGCTTGTCGATGGTCATGCCCGCCGGCAGGGTCTTCTCCATCTCGTCCAGCACGGCATCCAGCCTTCGGGTGAGTTCCAGCGTGTTGGTGCCGGGCTGTTTCTGGATGCCCAGGATAATGGCCGGCCTTGCGTCGTGCGAACCTTCCCCGCGCTTCAATCCCTCTCCGATTCTCACCTCGCCCACGTCCCGCACCAGGATCGGACGCGCGTTTCGAGTCACCACCACGGTCTGCGCGATGTCATCGACGCTGGAGGCCCGGCCGATGCCCTGGATCAGATACTCCTGCCCCCCCGCCACTCGAAAACCAGCGGAGGAATTCCGGTTCGACTGGCGGAGCGCCTCTTCCACCTGGCCGAGCGAGATGTCGGAGGCCATGAGCCTGGCGGGAGACAGCAGCACCTGGTACTGTTTCTGGCCTCCGCCGGTCGGAGTGACCTGCGAAACCCCCGCCACGGCGAGCAGGCGCCGGCGAAGGACCGTGTCCGCCGCAGTGCGGAGGTCGAGGAGCGAGTGACGGTCCGATTCGAGCGCGATGAACAGAATCTCACCCATGATCGAGGAAACCGGGGCGAGCACGACCTGGACCTCGGGCGGCAACGCTCCGCGCGCAAGATTCAGCTTTTCCGTGACGATCTGGCGGGCGCGGTTGATGTCTTCGCCCCATTCAAACTCGGTCCAGATAATGGCCACGCCGACCGCGGTGGCCGAGCGAACCCGGCGCACTCCGCCGGCGCCGTTGAGCGCGGCCTCAATGGGAAACGTGACCAGAGACTCCATCTCGGCCGGCGCCATCCCGCGGCCCTCCGCCAGGATGGTCACGGTGGGAGCCGTCAGGTCGGGAAGCACGTCGAGCGGCATCATGGAGACCAGGTATCCACCCCAGGCCAGCAGCGCCGCCGCCAGGACCACCACCAGTGCGCGATTATTCAACGACCATCGGATCAAGGCGTCAATCATGATTGTGTCCTCGCGCTAGTGAACGTGTCCGTGCGCCGGTATCTGCGTGGACAGAGCGGCCAGCCGGATTAAGTAAGCGCCGCGGGTGACGACCCGGTCTCCCGGCCGGAGGCCCTCCAGCACCTGCACGAAGTCCGCCTCGCGAATGCCCAGCGTCACCGGCCGCCGCGCAAACGCCTCGCCCTCCAGTTGAACGAACACCACGGGCCGGCCGCCGTCGTCGATAATGGCGGAGGCTGGGACCGCCAGGGCCCGGACTCGTGTGCTCAGAAACAGGCGCACGGAGACCGACTGCCCGATAGCCAGCCGCCGTCCTTCGTTCGCCACCTCGTAGATCACGCCCAGGGTGCGCGACCGCGGATCGACAAAGCTGCTCCTGGCGACCAGGGAACCGGCCGGCAGGGTGTTCGCCGCGCCGGGGATTTCGATTTCCGCCCCCGCGAGCCGGCTCAAGCGCGGCACTTCGGCTTCCGGAACGTTCGCCACGGCGTACACGCTATCGACGGCCACGATGCGGAAGAGCGAATCTCCTTGCGCCACGTTGGCGCCCGGCGTACTCTTCACCTCCGCGATGACTCCCGAAATCGGCGCGCGGACCGCAAAGGGCGACGATCCCGTCGCGTCGCCTTCGGCTTGCCGGGACGTCTCGTACTGGCTGAGCCGGGCGTTGGCGGCCTTCAGCCGCGCATCGGCCGTAGCGAGCGCCGCCCGCGCTTCCTCCAGCCGGCGGGCCGGGACCGCGCCGGCTTTCAGCAGGCTCTCGGCGCGTTCCTGGTTCCGGCGCGCGAGGTCCGCGGCGGTCGCGGCTTCCGAGATCGCGTACTCCAGGGCCGGCCGGTCCGCGGGAGCGGGAGTCAGGGGCGCGATGGAAGCGAGCGCCTGGCCGCGGCTCACCTGCGTCCCGGCCACTGGCATCCGGCTCGACGTGCCAATCCTTCCCGCAACCGGCGCCGTCACCTGCACTTCACCGCCGCTCCTCGGGCGAACCTCCCCGGACACGCGCAGGCTTTCCCTCATCTCCCGCCCGGCGATAAGTTGGGTGCCGAAATCGAGCGCCCACTGTTGTTCTTTCAGGAAGGCGATCGTCTCTTCCTTCGCTTTCTCGGTAACTGAGCGAATCTCGCCGGGCGAAGCATGAACTTCCGCCTCGCCGAGATCGTGCGAATCGTCGAGCCCTTTGGATCTGAGCTGCACCGCCATCCGGTACCGTCCGGAACGCGCGAGAGTCACGTCGACTCCGAAAATGCCCGGCCGCGAGGGCGCATCGGCTGTGAAGGCCCGCGGCGCCGCGCCGCCCTGGCTCAGTGTGATGGTGGCCTGGCCGCTGGCCAGAGGTTTGAAGTTCGCCAAACTCGTGAAGTGCACCGAAAAGCGCCGTTTCACCCCTGCGACCAGAGGCTGATACTCCATGAACAGTTCCGTTTTGTCCGTCCAGTGGGACACTGAAACAGTTGCCGGCTCGGCGGGAGCCAGCTCCTTCACGGCGGGTTTCTCTTTCTGGCATCCCGCGGCCAGCAGGCTCAGGATGAGGATCGGACAGGCATTCTTCACGGCATCACCTCTTCGTTCAACGCAGCTTCCCCGACGGCGCGTTCCACGGCCGCCAGCAGGGCGAACGCTCTTGTCCGCAAGGACATAAAGCCACCTCGAAGATTCCGATTTGCAGGCTACGGCTTCAGACGGCGTGGATCGACACGCCAGCGGGGAAAGACACGGCGGGGGGAGCGCGGGGGCTTCGAGACCGGAGTTTCGGGGGATCGTGAGAACGGCAAGCGGGCACATCCACGCGCGCCGGCGCCGGCGCGGGCACGCGCAGGACGGGGGCTTCGACGGTTTCAAAGACCAGAACCGGCTGCGGACTGGGCTGGTCCTGGAACCAGCTCAGGAAGATGGCGTCGTCGCCGCCGTCTTCAGCGCACAACTCGAGCGGGGATTCGTGACCGGCATGCGCGCGAAATCCGAAATGCCCATGCCGCGCGGCCGCGGCCGCGCCATGGTTGCGATGCACGTGCTCCGTGTAAGCATGAGCGTGAAAATGCTGAAAAGGCGCGTCGCAGAACACCGCAAGAACAGCGAGGCATACCTGGATGACGAAGGCTCGGAGCACTTGTGTGCATTGTACGAAGGATCGCGGGGACCGCGCAACCGCCCGGCATCGCCGCCGGTCTGCTCTTTTGTCGAGAGAG
>JACQZT010000369.1 GCA_016213755.1 Acidobacteriota bacterium
GATTCCACTTCGGCCGTGATGATGGAGGAGCATTCGCGAAAGATGCGGCCGGCCTCGGATTGCACCCCGGTCTTATCGAGCTGCCGGGCGATGCGCTCGGCGCACAGCGCGATGGGCGTGAGCGGGTTCTTGATCTCGTGCGCCACGCGGCGGGCCACCTCGTTCCAGGCGGCGGCCTTTTGCGCGCGCAGCAACTCGCTGGTGTCCTCGAGCACCAGCACGAATCCCGAGTTCAGCTTGTCCTCCAGCGCCGACACGGTCACCGCCACATGCAGGGTCTGGCGCCCGCCCTGGAGATCGAGCTGGCGGGAAGCGATTCCGGTGCGGCGCGCGCGCTTGCACAAGTAGCGGATTTCGGCCGTGTCCTCGCGCGTGAACAGGTCCTCCAGCCGGGTCGCCCGCGCGCACTGTTCTTCCGGGAAGATGCGCCCCAGCGCGCGGTTCACGCGCTGGATGTGGCCGTCGGCGGCCAGCGAGATCACGCCCGTGGGGATGTTTTCGAGGATGGCTTCGGTGAAGCGGCGGCGGCGCTCCAGTTCCCGGCTGTTGGCCTCCAGTTCCTGGGTCATCTCGTTGAAGGCGCGCACCAGGGTGGCCAGTTCGTCGATGGCGCGCACGCGCACCCGGCTCGACAGGTCGCCCTGCCGCACCCGGCCGGCGGCGTCCAGCAGCGCCGCGATCGGTTCGCTGATCTGCCGCGCCAGAAACTGCGCGATCCAGGTGGCCACAAAAAGGATGAACAGCGAGACCGCGAGCAGCAGCAGGATGTATGCATTGCGGGTTTCCTTGCGGGTCCGGGCCAGTTGGTCGTATTCCTGAATGTGGCGGGAGATCTCGGTTTCGGTGGCGGCAATGTCCAGCGGCACGGCGGTTTCCAGAATCAGCCACTGTTGCGCCGCCGGTCCGCCCACCGGCAGCCGGGCGATGACCGATGGCTGGCGGGGATCGAAACTCGCGGCCGGGCACATCAGCAAGCGCGTCCCGTCCGGCCGCTCCACCCACAAGGAGCGGTAGCCGCCCTGCCGGCAAAGCTTCTCGAAGAACCCCAGCGGCCGCGCCCCGCCCGCCATGTAGGCGTGCACTTCCGGCAGCGACGACAGCCAGCGCGCCTCGGCAAAGGCGCGGTCCCGGGTTTCCCGGCGCAGCGCCTCGCCGATCTGGGCGAGGTTTATTTTCACATTCTCGGCGGGCCGGCTGAACCACTTCTCCAGGTTTCGGTTGAGCACCGAAACGCCCCACAGGACCAGGAAACAGACCGGCAGGAAGCTCAGCGCCAGCGCGCCCACCACCAGCTTGGTCTTGATGCGCGAGCCTTCCCGCCCCTGGCGCCGCTCGATGTACAGCTTCAGGCCGGTACGGAAGAGCATGAAGCCGAGCGTGATCGTGAGCAGGAAGACTAGCGTCGAAACGGCCCAGTACAAGACGGTTTGATTGGGGCTGGAGGGCCCGTACTCGCCGAAGCTGAACGACCCCTGCCACACCAGCAGGGTGACGCAGAGGGCCAGCACGGCCAGTCCGGCGCTGTACAGGAGACGCTTCTTCATTTTGGCTTGCGCGCCCTTCCTATTATAAGCGGAGGGAGAATGCGCGTCGCCGGACGGGGGGAGATCGGGAAAGTTTACGTTGCAGGATTTGAAAATTGTGATAAACTTTAACGCATTGAGTAGTACCAGGTATTGAGTTTGGGGAAAGGGCAGTACATCTCCGGTGTGCGATGTCGCGCACCAGGGGCGGCGCAAGCGAAGGGCGGGGGTGTACCCGGTGGTTCCGTCCGTTTGTATCCCGCCTCTGTCTCCCAATTCCCGATCGCCAATACCCCCCAGACTCTGTTGTCGCTGAAGTGCCGCGCTGGCATTTACAGGACTGCGCTGGAAGGACCGAAAACTCTCGGAAGGACGACTAATCTCGTTTATGAAGATATTAAGGTTTAGTTTTTGTTTGTTGCTGGTCTTGCTGGCAGGGCCGGCGAATTTGCTGATGGCCCAGGAAACCACCGGCGCCATTGCGGGAACGGTGATGGACGCCTCCGGCGGCCTGGTACCCGGCGCGAAAGTGGAGGCCGCGTCCTCCACTTTGGTGCGCCCCATGGCGGTGACGACCGGCGCCGACGGTGCTTATGCGTTCCTGACGCTGCCTCCGGGCAGCTATACGTTGACTGTGACGGCCGCGGGTTTCCGCACGTTGAAACAGCCCGGCATCGAGGTTCGCGTTGGCCGGCAGTTGCGCTCGGACCTGAAACTGGAAGTCGGCCAAGTAACCGAGAGCGTAGTGGTGACCGGAGAAGCAGTGATCGTCGATACGGCTCAGAGCACCTCGGCGGTCAACGTGAATCAGAACCTGTTTGACAGAATTCCAAAGGGTCGCAGCTTCGATTCCCTGATCGCCCTGGCTCCGGGCGCGCGCTACGAACCGCGCGGCGGCGGCACGGGCTACCTGATCGACGGTGCCAGCTCGGCGGAGAATATCTATGTCGTGGATGGCCTGGACGTCACCAACTTGCAGACCGGCGACCTGCCCAGCCAGTCCCGGCTGCCCACCGAGTTCATCCAGGAGTTGCAGATCAAGTCGAGCGGTTTTGACGCTCAGTACGGCGGCGCGATGGGCGGCGTGGTGAACGCCATCATCCGCAGCGGCTCAAACGATTTCCACGGGGAAGGCGCATTGTACCTGGCCACCGACGGCGCCAACGCAGGCCCGCGGCCGACCTTGCGGCTGGATCCGTTTAACGACAACCAAGCCAACTACTTTCATAACTCGCGCGACGGCTACCGGCTGTTCAACCCCGGCGCCAGCCTCGGCGGTCCGATCAAGAAGGACAAGTTGTGGTTCTTTGCCTCCTACTTCCCGGAACTGCGCAAGTACGAGCGCACGGTGACCTTCCTGAGCGGGGCAAAGCCAACCGGCACCTACACGCGCAACGAGAAGAACGATTATCTGACGGCGAAACTCGATGTGGCGCCCACCTCCCGGGCGCGCGCCTACATCGGGTACCTGTATACGCCGACGAAGGTGAACGGACTGCTTCCGAGCCGGCAGGGCACCGACGCTTTCAGTTCGCCCTGGGCCGACCTGGGCAGCCGCTCTCCCAGCGCCTCGGTGACGTTCGGCGGCGACTACAACTTCACCTCCAAGCTGCTGGCCAGCGTCCGCGGCGGCTACAACTATCGCAACCGCAAGGACTACGGCATCCCCGCCGGCGCCTATCTGCGCTATATGGCTCCGAACACCGCCATCGCCGGGATTCCGGATGCGCTGCGGGGGCCTTCGGGCAACTTCACGACCAATAACCGCCAGACCGTGAAGGACATTCAAACCCGCTGGCGGCTGAACACCGATCTGTCGTACCTGTTCAACGCCGGTGGGCAGCATAACCTCAGGATCGGCTACGAGACCAACCGGCTGCACAACGAGCCCTTCGCCTCGACCTGGCCGGACGGCTATTTCCTCTTCTATTGGGGACGCTCGCGCCAGGGCATCACCGTTCCCGGAACGATGACCGGCAAGTACGGCTACTTCATCTACCGCTTCTTTGCCACTGAAGGCAACGTGGCCAGCAACAACACCGGGTTCTTCTTTCAGGACCAGTGGCGCGTCACCAAGCGGCTGACACTGAACCTGGGACTGCGCACCGAGCGCGAATTCCTGCCCTCGTTCAAGGTGGCCGACAACATCCCCTCGCGCGCCATCGAGTTCGGCTTCGGCTCCAAGCTGGCCCCCCGC
>JACQZT010000364.1 GCA_016213755.1 Acidobacteriota bacterium
CCGCGCTCGATGCCCATGGCCAGGCGGGCCGAGTTGGTCACGAACAGGTCGTCGCCGACAAGCTGGATCTTCTTGCCCAGGACTTCGGTCATGGTCTTCCAGCCGTTCCAATCGTCTTCGGCCATGCCATCCTCGATCGAAACGATGGGGTACTGGCCGACCCAGTTGGCCCAGAATTCGACCATCTGGTCGCTCGACCGCTCGCTCTTGTCGGACTTCTTGAAAACGTACTTCTTCTTGGAGGCGTCGTAGAATTCGCTGGCCGCCGGATCGAGCGCGATGCCGATCTGCTCGCCGGGCTTGTAGCCGGCCTTGACGATGGCGTCCATCACCACATCCAGCGCTTCGTCGTTGGACTTCAGGTTGGGAGCGAAGCCGCCCTCGTCACCCACCGACGTCGAGTAGCCGCGCTTCTTCAGCACGCCCTTCAGCGTGTGGAACACCTCGGCGCCCCAGCGCAGCGCTTCGGAGAACTTCGCCGCGCCGTAGGGGACGACCATGAATTCCTGCGGGTCGACGCAATTGTCGGCGTGCGCGCCGCCATTGAGGATGTTCATCATCGGCGTTGGCAGCAGGCTGGTGCCGACGCCGCCCAGGTAGCGGTACAGCGGCGTGTTTTGCGACTGCGCCTCGGCGCGCGCGGTGGCCATGGAAACCGCCAGGATGGCGTTGGCGCCCAGCTTGCCCTTGTTGGGCGTTCCGTCGAGCTCGATCATCTTGCGGTCGACTTCCACCTGCGCCGACGCGTCCAGGCCCACGATGGCCGGCGCGATCTCGTCGAGGATGTTCGCCACCGCCTTCTGTGTGCCCTTGCCCAGGTAGCGCGACCTGTCGCCGTCGCGCAGTTCCACCGCCTCGTGTTCGCCCGTGGAGGCGCCCGACGGTACCGCCGCCCGGCCCATGCTCCCGTCGGCGAGGTAAACATCGGCCTCCACCGTGGGATTGCCGCGCGAGTCCAGGATCTCTCTTCCTACAATGCGTGTGATTTCCATAGTTGGGGTTCCTTAGCTAATGCGGAGTTTAAACTCTAGAAACGACTATTGTGACACTTCGGGGGAGGGGCGCGCCACCGGGGTCGAAACCGTCTTACTTGATGGCCGCGGCCACGTCCAGCCGGCCGTTGGACACACACTTGCCCGTGACCGAGGAGGTCGGCACAGCGCTATTCAGGATCGCGGACTTGATGGTAGCCGCCGATGCCCCGGCGTGAGTGGCCGCATACAACGCTACGGCACCGGTGATGTGCGGCGTCGCCATCGAGGTGCCGCTGTACGACGAGTACGTATTGAAGGCCGTGGTCGAATAGATGCCCGAACCCGGCGCGAAGATGTCCACGCTGGTGGCGCCGTAGTTGGAGAACGAAGACTTGGCGCCGGTGCTGGTCAGCGAACCCACGGCGATGATGTTCTCGAGCGTGTAGCTGGACGGATAGTGGGGCGTGGTGTCGTTGTTCTGGCCGACGCCCTGCGCGTTCCCATTGCCGGCGGCGGCGACGAACAGGATGTTGGCGTCCCTCGACCGCGCGATGGCGTCGTAAAGCGCCTGCGAAAAACCTCCTCCGCCCCAGGAGTTGTTCGTCGCAACGACGTTGAGACCGCCGCGGGTTTTGAGATCCGTTATGTAGTCGATGGCCTTTATGGCGTTAGCAGTGGTGCCGCCGCTCCGCCCCAGAAACTTGGCCGAGATCAGCGTGATGTTCCAATTCACGCCCGCGACACCCGTGCCATTCCCTCCCCTGGCGCCAATGGTCCCGGAAACATGGGTTCCGTGGTCGTCGAGATTACCCTTCTTGCCGCCGTCGTAGATACTGTTATTGTTGCCGTCGAAATCCCAGCCGTTGACATCGTCCACGTACCCGTTGTGGTCATTGTCCATGCCGTCGACCGGGTCGTGTGGATTCACCCAGACCTGTCCGGCGAGATCGGGGTGAGTGAGTTGAATCCCCTCGTCGATGACTCCGACGTAAACCGATGCACTGCCTATGTTGCCGGCCGCCCAGGCGGCCGCGGCATTGCTTCCAAACTGATTGGCGGGAGGACCATACATTCCCCACAGCAATCCACCGGTGTAATAAGGATCGTTGGAGACGGCCTGGTGCTCGTAGATCCAGTTCGGCTCGGCGAACTCGACCGCGGCATCCGATTGCAGCGCCTGCCGGGCTGCGGCCGGCGGAAGATCCGGCTGATGTCGCACCAGAATCAGGTCGCCCCGCCCGTCCCGGCGCCGGCTGGCGGGAAGCACGTCTTCGATCACCTGGGCGTTCGCCCGGGCCAGCGCCCGGCTCTTGTCCGCCGGAGCGGCTCCGGCCCGGAACTGCACCAGTAACTGGCCGGGCACGGAGCGAGCCGTATCGGCCGCGTTCGCCTGTCCCGGTTGCCCCATCAGGTTGGACGGCAACATCCACGCCATCCCAGCCAACAAGAGAACCGCTTTTCGCATACCTGACCTCCAAGTAGGAACAACGCTGTTCCAATTCTCACCGATCAGCCGGCGCAATACAAGCGTCAATCAACGACCAAGGCGGGCAGAGGATACCAGTACGTTGGTTACACATCGCAGATGTCCACCGCCTGGGCCAGCGACTTGAGCGGGTCGGGGCGGGCGGGGACGAACTCGTGGGCCACGAAGCCGGTGAAGCCGGTGTCCGCGATGGCCTGGCAGATGGCGCGGTAGTTCAGTTCCTGCGTGTCGTCGATTTCGTTGCGGCCCGGGTTGCCGCCGGTGTGGTAGTGGCCGATGTACTGGGCGTTCTCGCGGATGGTGCGGATGACGTCGCCCTCCATGATCTGCATGTGGTAGATGTCGTAGAGCACCTTGATGCGCGGCGAGCCGACGCGCTTGATGGCTTCCACGGCCCAGGCCGTGCGGTCGGCCATATAGTCCTTGTGGTTCACCTTGCTGTTGAGCAGTTCGAGAACCACGGTCACGCCCTTGTCCTCGGCGATGGGCTGGATGCGTTTCAGGCCCGCCACGCAGTTGTCCAGGCCTTCCTGGTCGGACATGCCGGCGCGGTTGCCGGACATGATGATCAAGTTGGGCACCTTGGCGGCGGCGGCCGCCTCGATGCCTTCGCGGTACTGCTTCTCAATGGCGCCGTGATTCTCCTTCCGGTTCAACGGGCCGGTCTTGCCGCCGACCGAGCCAAGCGTCGGAATCAGCCCGTGCTTTTGCACCACGGGCCAGTCGGCCGGGCCGAGGAGGTCGATTCCCACCAGGCCCAAGCGGGCCACCTCGCGGCAGAAATCCTCCATCGGAATCTTGTTGAAGCACCATCGGGAAACCGACTGCTTGACCCTGCCTTTGCGCGGGATGCGGCTGGCGGGGGCCTGCCCGAGCAGGGGAAGCGCGGCGGCGAGAGGAGCGAAGGACCGTCTAGTCATGGCCTCTATTGTACAGCCAGTGCTAGACTGGGCCAGAGCAAAAACGACATGAAAATCATCCTTCTCCTTGCCGTTGCCGCCGGGATGCTCCAGGCAGCCGGCCTCCTCACCGCCCGGCAGGTCATTGAGGAGATCCGGAAGCAGACCGGCGTCCAGTGGCGCACGCAGACGGTGGACACCTTCAAGACCGGCAATCCCGACACGCCCGTGACCGGCATCGCCACGACGTTCATCGCCAGCCTGGACGTGCTGCGCCGCGCGGCGGCTTCGGGCAAGAACCTCATCATCACGCACGAACCCACCTTCTACAACCACCTGGATCAGACCGCAGAACTCGAGGGCGACGCCGTGCTGGCCGCCAAGCGGGCCTTCCTCGAAAAGCACCGGCTCGTCGTCTGGAGGTTCCACGACCACTGGCACATGCGCAAGCCCGACGGCATCCTGCAGGGCATGACGCAGGCGCTGGGGTGGAAGAAGTTTCTCAGCTCGCAAGACCAGCGCCTCTACGTGATCCCCGAGACCACCGTGGAGCGGCTGGCCGCGCAGCTTCGGCGGCGGTTCAAGGCCCGCGCCATCCGCGTGGTCGGCGATCCCGCCCTGAAGATCACCAAGGTCGGCTTTGCGCCCGGGGCGTCCGGATCGGTGACCCACCTCAAAGCGCTGGGGCGGGACGAGGTCGAAGTGCTTCTCGTGGGTGAAGGCAACGAGTGGCAGACCGCCGAGTACGTGCGCGACGCCGCCGCGGCCGGCCAGCGCAAAGCCGTCATCCTGCTCGGTCACGTCCTGTCGGAAGAGGCCGGGATGGAATACTGCGCCCGCTGGCTCAAGACGTTTCTGAGCGACCTGCCCATCGAGTTCATCCCCGCCGGCGAACCGTTTTGGGCAGCGAAGTAAGAACCGGAGAACTTCGGTCCGTTACTCGGCCTGACTTATGACTTTTTGGCCGGTGGCGGCGGTGGCGGCTTGGGTGGCGCCGGGAGCGGCCTTGGAATCGGCGGGTAGCTCAACTTCTCATGCAGTGGCTGAGGCCCGGTGCCTTTCCTCGACATATGCCTGCCACTTTAACATCCTCTTCTCTCGGTTGGGAAATGCAGTCGCGGCCTTTGAAATCTCCCGCTGGGTCTCTTCGCACCGGAACAGACGCTGGAGAGCGTCGTCGGCATGAACATTTTCCCAGATCGCCTGGAACTCCGACGCCAGTTTGTCCCACTTCGCGTACAGATCGGCGCTGTCCGTGGCCAGCTTCTGGTTCTGAACCGCAACCGAATAAGCGCTGATGCCGGCTGTGAGCAACGCCAGGAACGGGCGAAGCCATACCCAGTTGTCCGGAACGGAAAGCAGCAGGGAGACCAACGTTCCGGAGGACAGAACCAGCGCCGCCCAGGTCGTCAGCCGCTGCCGGCGATGATAGCCATTGGCGAGTTCAGCGAAATAGTTGGCGAGGATCTCGGAAGTCAAGAGGCCCTCCCATACGCGCCGGATCTGCTCGTCGCTCATGGTTCCCTCTGGTCCAATTCTACTCCTTTTTGCGTAGCATGCGACTCCGTCCTACGCCGGTTCCCCGTCGCGGTGTGCCGGAACAGCGCCGCTGGCAGCGGGCTTGCGCTTGTAGCGTTCGACCTGCACGCCGTGAGGGCCCTTGGCGGTGCGTGCCAGCACGGCCGCGATCTCCGCCTTCGACATCGGCTTCAGGGTCTTGAGCACGGCCACGTTCTGCTCCAGTTGTTCGACGGTCTCGACGCCCGAGACAACCACGTCGACGTCGTGGCTCCAGGAAAAGCGAAGGCACTCGGCGATGGGCGCGATGGAGGCCTTGCCGATCGAGCCCATGCCGTTGGACTTCATGGCCAGCAGCCCCAAACCCTTCTTGCGGATGTTGGGCAGCACCGAGTTGATGAAACTCAGGTAGTGCGGGTCGATCAGGTTCACCGGGTGCTGCACGGTCTCCCAGCCGTCGAAGGAGTCGAGCAGGCGCTGGTGCACGGCCGGGTCGGCGTGGCCCGTGAAGCCGATGTGGCGGACCTTGCCCTGCTGTTTGGCTTTCACGAACGTCTCCAGCGCGCCGCCGGGGCCCAGAATCTGATCGACCTCTTGCTGCTCGGTCACCTGGTGGCACTGCCACAGGTCGAGGTAGTCGGTTTTCATGCGGCGCAGCGTGTCCTCGAGTTGCTTCATCGCGCCGTCGCGCGTGCGGTCGTGCGCCTTGCCCATGACCAGCACCTTCTGGCGGCGGCCGTCGCCCAGGGCCTTGCCGTAAACCTCGTCGCTGCGGCCGTTGTGGTACAGCCAGGCGCAGTCGAAGAAGTTCACCCCCAGGTCCATGGCGCGATGGATGATGCGCACGCCCATCTCCTCGCCGCCGACGGCCATGTGATAGCCGCCCACACAAAACCTCGAAATGCGCAGGCCGCTCTTGCCCAGCGTGGCCATGGGCATCGGCGCCTGGGCCAGAAGCTTCACGTCGGCGGCCAGAGCAGCCGCGGATAGACCAAGAAATGTTCGTCGTTGCATGGCTTTGAGCCGATTATAACCCGCTTACTACTTCGCGTCACGCCAGTTGGCGCCCAGGCCCGCGTCCACCACCAGCGGCACTTCCAGCCGCTGGACCGACTCCATGCTCTCTTTGGCGAAGCGCGCCAGCGCCGGGGCTTCTTCCGGGGGCGCCTCGAAGACCAGTTCGTCGTGCACCTGGAGCAGCATACGGCCCTGCCAGCGGGGCTTGGCCAGCTCCGCGTCGATGCGGATCATGGCCAGCTTGATCAGGTCCGCCGCGGTGCCTTGCAGCGGGCTGTTGACGGCCGTGCGCTCGGCGAAGCCGCGCGCGCTGGGATTGCGGTTGTCCATGTCCGGGATGGGCCGCTCGCGCCCGAACAGGGTCCGCGCCACGCCGCTTTTGCGCACTTCGGCGATGGTGCGGTCGATCCACTTCTTCACCCCCGAGTAGCGCTGGAAGTAGCTCTCGATGTACAACTCCGCTTCGCGCCGGTCGATGCCCAACTGCGCCGCCAGGCCAAAGGGCGTCTGTCCGTAGACGATGCCGAAGTTGACCGTCTTGGCGTTGCGGCGCTGGTCCGGCGTGACCATCAGCGGCGGCACGCCGAAGACCTCGGCGGCGGTGCGTGTGTGGATGTCCTCGCCATTGCGGAAGGCTTCCACCAGCACGCGGTCGCCCGAAAAGTGCGCCAGCAGCCGCAGTTCGATCTGCGAGTAATCGGCCACCACCAGTTGCCAGCCCTCGCGCGGCACGAAGGCGGCGCGGATCTCGCGGCCGAGTTCGGTGCGGACGGGGATGTTTTGCAGGTTGGGGTTGGAAGACGACAGCCGGCCGGTGGCCGCGCCGGTCTGGTTGAAAGTGGTGTGCAAACGGCCGGTGGCGGGATGGATCAGCGCCGGCAGGGCGTCCACGTAAGTCCCCTTGAGCTTGGCCAGTTGGCGGTATTCCAGGACCTGGCCGGCGATGGGGTACTCCGGGGCCAGCGCTTCGAGCACGTCCGCCGCCGTGGACGGCGCTTTGCCCTTGCCGCGGCCGCCGGCGGGCAGGCCGAGTTCCTCGAACAGCACCTTGCCAAGCTGCTGCGGCGAGTTGATGTTGAAAGCATGGCCGGCCAGCGCGTGAATCTGGGCGGTCAGCCGCTGGATCTCGATGTCCATGCGCGCGGAAAGCCGCGCCATCGCCTGCGGATCGATGCGGATGCCGGTGCGCTCCATGCGTCCCAGCACCGGCGCCAGCGGCAGTTCCACGAGCCGGTAGAGGTCGTCCAGGTTGCGCCGCTCGATCTCGGCGCCGATTCGGCCGGCCAGTTCGAAGACCGCCGCCGCCCGGGCCTCGGGCTCGCGAATCGCGGGACGCCCGGCCAGGGCCTCCAGAGTGCAGCCGCCCGGATCGGCGCTGAGCAGGAAACCGCCCAGCATGACGTCGTCGGTGAACCCGCGCGCTGCGACGCCCAGCCGCTCGAGTTCCGCCAGCGTGGCTTTGAGATCGTGCGCCGCCTTGGGCCGGCCCGGGTCTTCGAGCAGGCGCCGGACCGATTCCAGACGCTCCAGCGGCACGGCGCAGCCTTCGCCCGGCCGAGCGGAGAGTCCGACGGCGCCCGCCAGCACCAGCTCTCCCGCCGGCGCCTCCACGCAGACCGCCACCAGGGCCGCGGGCGGCAGCGCCGCAAGCCACTCTTTCACTTCCGCAGTGCCGGTCAGAGCCCGATAACTGTGCTCTGCCGGAGCCGGCTCCATGTCTCTGAGCAGACTCGAAAACTCGAGCTCGCGGTAAATACCGGTCAGCGCCGCCCGGTCCGGTTCCCGCACCGCCACCGCCTCCAGCGACCATTCCACCGGCGCCGCCGTCTCGATGGTCGCCAGGCGCTTGCTCAGCAGGATGCGGTCGCGGTTGTTTTCGAGGCTTTCGCGATACGCGCGCTTCTCGACCTCGGCCGCGCGATCCAGGGCCGCCTCCACCGATCCGAAGCGCAGCACCAGTTCGCGGGCGCCTTTGTCGCCGATGCCCGGCGCGCCGGGGATGTTGTCCACAGCGTCGCCCTTCAGTGCCAGCAGGTCGGCCACCTGGGCGGGGGGCACGCCCAGGAACTCGGCCACCTTAGGCGGATCGTACCAGGTGTCGTCCTTGGCCGGGTTGAGCATCGAGACCCGCTCGCCAACCAGTTGCAGCATGTCCTTGTCGCTGGAGACGATAACCACCTCCAGGCCCGTCGCGGCGGCCTGCCGCGAGATGGCGCCGATGACGTCGTCGGCTTCATAGCCCGGAACCTGAAGAATGGGCACGCGCAGGGCCTCCAGCAGGCGGGCGATCCAGGGAATCTGCGCGGCCAGTTCGGGGGGCATCTCGGGGCGGTTGGCCTTGTATTCGGCATACTCCTGCTCGCGCAGCGTGGGCCCTTCGCTTTCAAACACCGCCGCCAGGTATTCGGGGTGATGGGCGGCCACCAGCTTCCGCAGCATGCTGTTAAAGATGTAAACTGCTTCCGTCGGCAGGCCGGTGGAGGTGCGCATGGGCGTGGCCGCCGAACGCGCCCGCGCGTGGAAGGCGCGGAAGATAAAACCAAAACTGTCAATCAGAAACAGGCGCGGTGGGGGCATGTCACCCCATCATAAACCCTCCGGCAACTGTGTCGCGGCAGACACACTTTGCACAGGTCTATGTTGTAATACTGACACAGGAATAGGGATGTAAATGTCGTATAATGAATAGCTTAGAGTTGGGGTATGACGTGCACCCGGAAGGACGCTCACCAGTGACTTGGCAGACATCGGAGGGGAGTTTGCGATTTGAAAGCACGGTACAGCGGCCGGTAGAGGCGAGCGGAGTTGGTCTGCACAGCGGTGTGGCGGTCAAGATTCGCATCCTCCCTGCGCCGCCGTCGACCGGCATCGTTTTCGTCCGCACGGATCTCGACAACTTCCAGGTTCCCGCCAGTTGGCGCTATGTCGCCAAGGTCAGCTACGCCACCAGCCTGATGCGGCAAGGCGTTCTCATTTCCACCACCGAGCACCTGCTGAGTGTGTTCTACAGCATGGGAATCGACAACGCCTACGTCGAAATCGACAACCTGGAGGTTCCCATTCTGGACGGCAGCGGCCGGCCGTTTGTGGACCTGCTGCGCAGCGCGGGTGTGCGAACCTACCGGCGGCGGCGCCGGTTCATGCGCGTCCGGCGCCCAGTCACGGTGCAGGCCAGCGGAAAGCGCATCACGATTCTGCCGGCCGACCGCTTCCTGCTCACCTGCGACGTCTTCTTCGACCACCCCCAAGTGGGGCGCCAGAGCCTGGAAATGGAAGTGACGCCCGAACGTTACGCCGCCGATCTGGCCCCGGCGCGCACCTTCGGCTTCGATTACGAGCTGGACCAGATGCGCAACATGGGCCTGATCCGCGGCGCCACGCTGGACAACGCGGTCTGCTTCGACCGCCGGCAGGTAATGAACCCCGAAGGGCTGCGCTTTCCGGACGAGTGCTGCCGCCACAAGGCGCTGGACCTGATCGGCGACCTGGCCCTGATCGGTCGCCCGCTGCTGGGGCACGTCATCGCCGAACGGGCCGGCCACGCCATGCACGCCGCCCTGGTGGCGCGCCTGATGACCGATCCGTCGCTGTACGAGATCGTCAGCTTCGACCAGTTGGCCATGCGCGTCGCGGCCGCGCTAGTCTCGTAGGGGATGCCCGGCCCCTACTTCACCATTCCCAATCTGCTCACGCTGGCGCGCCTGGCGCTGGCGCCCTTCATTGCCTGGCAAATCGCCGGCGGCCACGCCCGCACCGGCCTCTACTGGCTGTTTGCGGTGGGCCTCACCGATGCCGTGGACGGATACCTGGCGCGCCGCTTCGCCTGGACCTCGCCGGCCGGCGCCTATCTGGACCCCCTGGCGGACAAAGTGCTGGCGGCCTCGGTCTTCCTGGCGCTGGGATTCGCCCACGCCCTGCCATGGTGGCTGGTGGGGCTGGTATTCGGCCGCGACCTGCTCATCTTGCTGGCGGCTGGTTTCCTCTTCCTCTTCTCCGGCTACCGCCGGTTTTCACCCTCCGTCTGGGGCAAGCTCAGCACCTTCTGCCAACTGACCACGGCCGGGTTCGCGATCGGGAACCGGGCCTTTCCGGTCCTGGGCGTGGGATGGGTGGTGGAAACCCTGATCTGGGTGGCCGCCGCAGCCACGCTGTGGAGCGGCCTCGACTATTTGCGGCGGGCGGTTGAATCGGGTCCCCGGCCAATTCGTAACGGGCCCTAAGGGGAATCCCGGCCCGTCTCTAAGGTGAATGGCCCGTCTCGGTTTTGGGAGTTTCCGCCGAATTTCAGGCTGAGTGCGAGGTGTCGAGCTGCTCGACCCTTCTGTGTGTGCGGACAGGAGTGCGTGGAATGAATCGCTGGGTGACCATCGCCGGAATCGCTCTGGGGACACTTCCCCTGTGGGCGCAGGATCGGATTGTCGGCACGCGGGTGTCTACCGAGCCCGCGGGGGCGCAGTTCTACGTGGACGGCAAGGCGTATCTCTCGGCGCAGATCTTTCTGTGGCCCAAAGGCAGCAAACACGTGCTGAGCGTGGAGCCGGCCGTGCAGGACTTCACCCGGGCGGGCTGGCGTTACAGCTTCGCCAACTGGAGCGACTCGACCGGCCTGCTGACGGCCTCCACGCCTACCATCGCGGTCACCGCGTCTCCGGAAATCACCTGGATCAAAGCGGCGACCACGGTCACCTACGAGGTCAAGGTGCTCCTGGCGGATTGCGCCCCGGGCGCCGCCTGCAACGCTCCGGGAACGGTCTCGGTGGCGGGCACGCCCTTCGACCGCAGCGGGAGTCTCTACCTGTCGCCGGGGTCGGCCATCACCCTGGCGGCGTTCCCCAAGCCCGGATTTGTGTTCGCGGGCTGGCAGCTTGGCACGGGCATGTCGGACGCTTTCGTCGCCAGCTTCATCCTGACCGGTCCCGCCTCGGTGCAGCCTCGCTTCGAACCGGCCAAGCAGGTCACTTTGCTGACCTCGCCGCCGGGACTGCACGTTCTGGCGGACCGGCAACCGCTGCTGACGCCGGTCACCGTGGACTGGGGACAGGACACGCGGCACGTTCTGGGCGCCCCGAGTCCGCAGGACGATTCCAGCGGGCGCGCCTGGGTGTTCGACTCCTGGGAGCACGGCGGCGGGCAGAATTCGCTCTACACCGTGGACCGCACCAACGTTGCCGCCTCCCTCACCGCGAGATTCGTGGCCGGTGCGCAGGCGGCCTTCACCACCGCTCCGGCGGGCCTCAGACTCAAGATCGACGGGCGCAACAACTGGCCTTCGTACACTTTTGTCTGGGGCGCCGGCACGGCGCACGAGATTTCGGCCCCCGGCGAACAGACCGACGCCGCGGGCCGGCGCTGGGTGTTCAAGGGCTGGTCCAATGGCGGCCCCGCGACGCAGCAACTGACGGTCCCTCAGGACGCCTCCGGCATCCGCCTGAATGCGGTCTACGAGGCGCTGAACCGGGTGACGCTCCAGTCTGTGCCGGCGGGCCTGGCGTTGCAGGTGGACGATGCGGAATGCCGGACTCCCTGCACCGTCGAGCGGCCGGGCGGGGTGATGCTGCGCGTGGCCGCGGCGGCGTCGATCCCCGCGGGCGACGGCATGCGGCTGGATTTCGAAGGCTGGAACGACGGCGCCGCCGCCGAGCGCGCCTTTGCGCTGAACGAAGACAACCGCACCCTGGTGGCCCGCTACCGGACTCTGTACCGGCTGGCCGCGCTGGCCGAACCCGAAGGCGGCGCGCGCATCCAATTGGAACCGATGTCGGCCGATTCCTACTACCCGCAGGGAGCTACGGTGCAGGTGGCCGCCGAACCGCGGCCTGGCTTCCGCTTCCGCGCCTGGGACGGAGACCTGAGCGGCCCGATCCGCGCGGGCGCGCTCTCTTTGTCCGGCCCGAAAGTGGTGCGGGCGCTGCTGGACCGCGTCCCGTACGTGGCCGATTCGGGTGTGAAAAACGCCGCCGGCGAGACTCCCGTGGTCGGCGTCGCGCCGGGATCGCTGGTGGCGATCCTGGGCGCCAGCCTGGCGGCCGCTTACCAGGTAGGACCGGTGAACCCTCTCGCTCAGTCGCTGGCCAATGTGACGGTGCGCGTCGAGGATCGCATCCTGCCGCTGGTGTTCGTTTCGCCCGAGCAGATCAACGCCCTGTTGCCCCTGGACCTCGAACCGGGCGAACGCAAAGTCGCGATCCGGTGGGAAGGGCAGCCCGAAGCGGGTACAACCTTCACGGTGGTGCGCAACGCTCCGGGTCTGTTCGCGCGGGTGATCGAGGGACGGCCGTGGGTGGTCGCCGCGCACGAGGACGGCAAGCCCGTCAGCGCGGAAAACCCGGCCCGCCGGGGAGAGACGCTGTCGGTCTACGGAACCGGATTCGGACCTTACCTGAACCGGCCCCCGGAAGGGTTCGCGGTACCCGCCGCGCCGGCCTATCCGCTGGCCGACCCGGTAACTGTTCTCGCGGGCGAGACCGAAACCGAAGCGCTCTTTGCGGGTGCGGCGCCCGGCCAGATCGGGACCGTGGTTACCCGCTTCCGGGTCCCCGAATCGGCGCCCGAGGCTTCCTCCATCGACCTGCGAGTCCGCGTCAACGGTCAGGACAGCAACACGGCGCAGTTGCCAATCCAGTAGCGGCGCTCGGCGCGCGGCGATATAGTGAGGGACGAGGACCATCCGCATGTCTCGTCTCCAATCCGCTCTTTTTATTTTTGCGCTTGTTTTTGCCGCTCTGGCGCAGGACCCGCGCGGCCGCATCCTGGGCCGTGTCAGCGATTCCAGCGGCGGGGTGATTCCCGGCGTCTCGGTCAGCGCGCGCAACCTCGAAACCGGGGTTTCGGTCACCGCGCAGTCCAACGACCAGGGCAACTACTTGCTCCTGCACCTAAATCCCGGCCGCTACCGCATCTTCGCAGAACTGACCGGCTTTAAGAAGTTCGAGCGGCGGGAAGTGGAGGTGCGTGTCGGCGACGCCATCACCATCGAGATCGGGCTGGAACCCGGCGCCCTGAGCGAGTCGGTGACGGTGACGGCCGAGACGCCGCTGCTCGAAGCCAGTGAAGCCACCGTGGGGCAACTGGTGGACCGGCGGCGGCTGATCGACCTGCCGCTGGCCGGCGGCAATCCGCTCTACCTGCTGCAACTGACGCCCGGCATCATCTCCACCAACGCCTCCTCGCACGGCTGGTTCCCGCACGCGCTGGATTCCATCAGCAACGTGGCCGCGGTGGGCACCCGCACGCGCTCCAACCAGTTTGCGCTGGACGGCAACCCCATCATGACCCAGGGCGGGCAGGTTTCCTATTCGCCGCCGCCCGAGATGGTGCAGGAGATGAAGGTGCAGACCGCGCCCTTCGACGCTTCGCTGGGCGGTTTCAGCGGGGCGAATTTCAACATCGTCACCAGGTCCGGCGCCAACACCTTCCACGGCGACCTGTGGTTCAGTCACTACAGCCGCCCGCTCACGACGCGCAACTTCTTCGTCAACCGTTTCATTTTCGATCCCACCACCGGCCCCATCACGGAAGAGAAGAAGAAGGCCAACTGGCCGCCCGTGCTCACCAATCGGTATCGCGCCACGGTCAGCGGTCCGGTGATCGAGAACAAGACCTTCTTCGTGTACGGCTACGACCGGCTGTTCCGCAAGCGCCCGGTCACCGGCACCAATACCGTGCCCATGGCCGAGCAGCGCAATGGCGACTTCTCACAGTTGCTCAAGCTGGGCTCGCGGTACCAGATCTACGACCCGGCCACTATCCAGACGGCGGCCGGCGGGCGCTTCTCGCGCCTGCCCCTGGCCGGCAACCTGGTTCCC
>JACQZT010000372.1 GCA_016213755.1 Acidobacteriota bacterium
CCGCCGCACGGGCGCGTTCGAAGCGGTCTTCAGCAACGACGTCGAGCTGTTCCCGCCGGACAAAATCAAGCAGTTCGACGCCATCTGCTTCAACAACACGCAGGGCGTGCTTTTCGAAGACCCGGAGCTGAAGAAGTCCCTGCTCGGCTTCGTAGCCGGCGGCGGCGGATTCGCCGGTTTCCACGCCGCCGTCGTGAGCTTCGTGCAGCATCCCAAGTACGATTTCTGGCCGCCGTTCGGCCAGATGCTCGGCGGCACGTAAAACGGCGGCCATCCCTGGATGCCGAACGACTCCTTCACGGTGAAAGTGGACGACCCGAAGAGCCCGCTGAACAAGGTATTCAAGGGCCGGGGATTCGAGATCACCGAGGAGGTTTTCCAGTTCCAGGAGCCCGGCTTGCGCCAGCGCCTGCGCGTGTTGCTGAGCATCGATATGGCCAAGAGCAAGCCCGCGCGCCCGGTGCTGCCGATCCGCCAGAAGGACCAGGACTTTCCCATGAGCTGGATCCGCGCCGAGGGCCAGGGCCGCGTCTACTATTCGGCGCTCGGACACAACCCGCACCTGTTCTGGAACGCGGCGCTGCTCGAACACTTCCTGGCGGGCCTTCAGTACGCGCTGGGCGACTTGAAGGCCGACGCCCGGCCCAGGTAAAATCTCACGGCGCGCACGCCGGCTTCACTGCGCCTCCAGCCACACGGCAGCGGCGTTGAGGGCTTTCACGCGCAGTCGCTTTCCGCCGGCCGTTTGCAGGATGCGCACGGTCCTGCTCGCGCCCGGCGCAAGGTCGAAGAAATTGTCCTCCAATACAGCTCCGCTGACCTCTTCGAACTCCATGGCTACCTGGCGCGCGAAACGGTCGGTGGCGATCTCGATCCGGCCGCCCTTGCGGTGAGCTGTCAGTCTGGCATCCGGGAGGTGCAGATAGCGCTCGCCGATCAGCAATTGTGTGATGTCGCGCCCGGCGAAAGAGGCGCGCAGGAATTCTTCGCGGAGTGAGATCGGCCCGAAATCGGTCAGGTCGAGACAGCGCTTCGCCTCACCGGGAGCCACTCTCACCTCAGCCTCCATCCGCCCGCGCACGGCGCCGTCCAAGCGCACGCGCTGCACGTTCAGGGTTCCGGAAACCGGTTCCCCGGAATCGTTCGTTACCCAAACGAAGAGGCGGTCCGGGGTCCGTTCGACGCTCACCAGCACCGGATCGTAAGCCCGGCGCAAGAAGTAGAACGCGATCTTCGGCTCGAGGTAGTAGTCGATTACGCTCCAGTACAGAATGGGCCACGAATCGTTCAGCCGCCAGACCATGTTGCCCCAGTTGCGCCGCTGGCCCGCGGGCGCGCCATCGGGCACGCCGCGCCGCTGACGCTCGACGCGCTGGCGCAGGTACTCGCCATGCGCCGTGCCCAGTACCCGGATCAGGTCTTCCGCCGAAACGGGGTCCGGATACTGCTCGACCGGGCCCACCTTATCCCAGGAACCGCCCACCGACCGGTATTGCCACATCGGCGGCCAGGCCGGCTTGCCGGGAACGCGCACGCGCGCGTCGAATCCGGAAGGCCAGAGTTCGTCGGGGCTGAGAAAGCGCCTCATGCTGTTGAGCGCGGGTGCGCTGGCCCGGCCCACTTCGGAAGCATACGCCGGCACGGAAGCCTCCGGAGAGAAGGTCAGGGTCGTGTAGTCGTGCCAGTCGCCCTCGAGCGGCCAGTTCGGCGCAGGACCGCCCCAGGGCGAGCTGGGGTGGAAGTGCCGGTCCGGATCGAGCCGCTTGACCGTCTCGGGCATCGTGCGCTCGAAAAGTCCCGCGCCAACCGGCGTGCGGATGCCGCCGAAGTCCGCGCCCATGTGGTTCTCGTTGCCGCCCACCCAGAGCAGGATGCAGGAGTGGTTGCGCAGCCGCGTGACCACATCTTCGATCTCGGCGCGGGCGTTTTCGAGGAATTTCGGGTCGTCGGCGGGGTGCGGGCCGTAGCCAAACATGAAATCCTGCCAGACGAAGATGCCCCGGCGATCGCACTCGTCGTAGAACTCCCGCGGCGGGATGTGGCCCTCGGCCCAAACCCGGATGACATTCATGCGTCCGTGCTCGGCGATATCGAGCAGGGTCCGGGCGCGGGCGCTGTTCCAGGCGTTGGTCATTCCCTCCAGTGGCGCCCAGTCGGCGCCCAGCATGTAAATGGGGCGGCCGTTCACCTCGAAGCGGAAGCGCTTCTCGCCCGTAGCCGGATCCCGCAGAACGGTCTTCACTTCCCGGAGACCCACGCTGACCTCGCGACTGTCGAGACCGTCGCCGAGATCCACACGGAGCTTATAAAGACTCGGCAAACCGTGGGTGCGCGGCCACCACAGCTTGGGGTCCGCCACGTCGATGCGGAAATCCGCCCCCGGCGCGGTCCCCCGAGCCTGCTCCCGGCCGGAGGGATCGGTGAGCGCCCACCGGAGCGCTCCGCCCGATCCCTTGGTCTCCACCCGTACTCGGAGGGCTGCGCGCCGGTAGCCGTCCGTGAGCTCCGGCCGCACCCACACGTCCTCGATCCATCCCCGGTCCGGAACGTCCAGCACGACGTCGCGGTAGACCCCCACTTTCACGAAATTGGGCGCGGCGCCCAGGTAGGACCCGAAATCGCTGTGGGTCTTCCGCAGGTATTTATACTTGGCGATGATCTTCGCGTGCGCGGGCGGCTGATGGTACTCGTCGATGAACTTCAGGGGCGAGGCGAATGCGATGAGCAGGGAGTTCAGGCAGTCCGGCGGCGCAAGCTGTTCGCGCACGTCCACGCGGTAGACGCGGAACATATTGTCGAACGAGCCGATCCGGCGGCCATTGAGGTACGCGGTCGCCAGCGTGTCCAGCCCCTGGAATTCCAGGAACACCGGCCCGGCAGCCTTGGCCGGGCTTTTGAACTGGCACGCGTACGCCCACTCCTTCTGTCCCACCCAGGCCGACTGGGCGGCATTCCGGCTGACGCGCGGGTCGGAGATGAGTCCCTTGGCCAGCAGGATTTCGTGGACCTGCGCGGGCATGCGCGCGGCCATCCACGAGCTGTCGGGCGCCAACCGCGCCGGGTCTCCCGTTCCGGGCTCGAGTTGTTTGACCCGCCACCCTTCCGCCAGGACCGTGCGCGATCGAACCGCATACGCCGGCACGGCGCAAGCCAGCACCGCGGCCGCAACAGAGAATCGTTTCATACCTGACCTCCCCATCGTCGCCGCGGGCCTCGCAAACCCGATCGCGCCATGGAGCCAACAGTATAACGCGAGCGACGCGCCACCTTTCGCGGGCGGCGAAACCTGCTTCCCCGGCTTGCCGAAGACCTCGATTTCGACGGAGCGCAGGTCCTGGCCGAAGCCGAGCCCGGAAGCGTACTCGCTGTTCTGGTTTTGCCTGATCCGCTAGTATAGGGGATAGAAGATGGACTGTACGCGGGTCGTTTTCAGCGGGCACGGTATCCAACGAATGTTCCAACGGGGTATCGGC
This sequence comes from Acidobacteriota bacterium, assembly GCA_016213755.1. GTDB lineage: Bacteria > Acidobacteriota > Terriglobia > Bryobacterales > Bryobacteraceae > JACQZT01. The sequence goes on from JACQZT010000372.1 coordinate 3,474, forward strand.
AGGGAAGCCGTGCTTGAGGTGCTATCTGGCGGAGAGGCAATAGCGGATTATCCGGATGACAAACCTTACCCCAGCCGGTTGCTGCTCGGATGGGTGGACGGCAGGCCTCTTCACGTGGTGGCGGCCTATGACCCAGAATCCGCGACGTGCATTGTGGTTACGGCATACGAACCCAGTGCCAACCTCTGGGCGGCCGACTTCAAGACGAGGAGAGCAGTATGAGTTGCGTTCTCTGCAAGCATGGTGAGACCCGCCCCGGCTTGGTCACCGTCACGCTTCAGCGAGGCGAGACGACGGTGGTCTTGAAGCACGTGCCCGCCGACGTATGTGACAACTGCGGGGAGTACTACCTGTCCAGCGAGGTTGCCGGGCAGGTCATGGATAAAGCCGAAGCCGCGGTCCGCAGCGGAGCCGAAGTGGAGATTGTGAAGTTCGCGGCCTGAGAAGGCGGCGAGTTTGGCAGGGTGGGACTGCGACGCTCAGAACGTGCCCAGACCGCCGTTTCAAGTTCGGCTGGCTGGGCCGCTTTCCGCGATTGCCTGCGGCATCCTCCTCACGCCCCGTTGATCGGCCGGACAGACCCTTGGTTCCCGAGAGCTCCGCGCGGACGCACGACCCTAACGCCCATGAGCAGCCGACCCTACTTCACAGCCTTGCCGAAGACCTCGATCTCGACGTAGTGGTTGGCCTTGGTTTTGTCGCTGCCGTTGCTGACGAAACGGATGTAGCGGGCTTCGACGCCCTTGGCGTCGATCAGCTTGCCTTCCGCAGTCTCGACGTAGCGCAGGTCCTTGCCGATGCCGAGGCCGGGGGCGTTCTCGCGGTCGATGTTTAGCAGCGTGCGCACGTTGGATCTCCGTTTCCGGCGAGAGTATCCCAGATGCGGCTCGGGTGATGCAAATGCCGCTGACTGTCGCGCCGGCAGCTTCCGAGTGCGCCGCTCGCCCAGTAACGAGGACAAGCGAGTCGTTCGATGATCATCGGTTCAACGCCTCACGGATAACCGTGACAAATGGCTTGTACAGGTCGTATGCTGAAGATATAGCGGACTCGAACCGGCCCGTTCCGGTGAGCCGTTGAGAGCTGAATGCCCATGAACTACTCCCGAAAAATCGTCTGCCTGGCCAACTCACGGAAGCCTTCCGGCAGGTGCGTTGCCGGACGGGAAGTTATCGAGAACGGGTACGGCGGCTGGATACGTCCGGTGAGCGTTCGCCCTTCGGCCGAGATCAATCTCGAAGAGCGCCGTTATGAGAACGGGCGAGACCCGCAAGTTCTGGATCTCATCGGCATTCCGATGATCGCACCGGTCCCCCGGGTTCATCAGACTGAGAACCACATGATCGATGCTGAGCAGTATTGGATCAAAGAAGGATCTCTGGCCTGGGCCGATCTCCCAGCGCTCGTGGAAACGCCGGGAGTGCTTTGGCTCAATGAAGATTCGACTCATCACGGGACGAATGACTGTGTTTCGCAGGCGAGCGCCGCCCGGCTCACCAGTTCGCTCTTGTTGATAAAACCACAGACCCTGAATGTGCAGGTGCAAACCGAAGGCGGGGTGTTCGGACCCGCAAAGAAGCGGGTCCGGGCGGACTTCAGGTACAACGGGACGGTGTACAACTTCGTCGTCACCGATCCCGTCGCGGAACTGGCATTTCTTGCCCGGGGCGAAGGTGTGTTTCCGTTGGACAGCGCTTATCTTTGCGTAAGCCTGACCGAGGCGTATGAGCGAGATGGGCGATGCCACAAACTTGTGGCCGCGATTATCAGGGAACAGGCTTTGTAGGGTGGGCCAATGCGGCAAACAGTCTTCACGATCGGGCATTCCACCCACACTCTGGAACGTTTCATTGCACTGCTTAAGCTGCATGACATCACCGCGCTTGGGGACGTGAGGTCGCGGCCCTACAGCCGCACCAGTCCGCAGTTCAATCGAGAAGACCTCAAGAAGGAGCTTCACAAAGTTGGTATCGCTTATGTTTTTCTCGGCAAGGAGCTCGGCGCTCGCAGCGAGGACCCCTCTTGCTATGAGCACGACCGCGTTCAGTATGACCGTCTTGCCGTAACCGAGCAGTTCCAGCATGGCCTTGATCGAGTTCGGGAGGGGATGAAGAGGCACCGCCTTGCGCTGATGTGCGCGGAAAAGGAACCTCTGGAGTGCCATCGTGCCGTTTTGGTCGCCAGGCACCTTTCCGCCCTGGGAATCTACGTTCAGCACATACTCGCGGACGGAACACTCGAAAGCCACACGGATGCACTGGAACGCTTGATGCGGCAGCTCGCTCTCCCCGAAAGCGACCTGTTCCGTTCCCACGAGGACGTACTAGCGGACGCGTACAAGATTCAGGAATCACGCGTGGCCTACACTGCGAGTAAGGCCGAACTCGCCGCGCCAGCCAGGAGCGTCGCGGGATGAAGATATTCACGATCGGCTTCACTAAGAAATCGGCGGAGGCATTTTTTGCGGGGCTGCGGAAGGCAGGCGTAAGGCGCTTGGTCGACGTGCGGCTGAACAACGTCTCGCAGCTTGCCGGTTTCAGCAAAAGGGACGATCTCCGATACTTCACGAGAGCCATCTGCGGGATTGACTACGTACATCTGCCTGAGCTTGCGCCCACGCCGGACATCCTTGATCCCTACAAGAGACAGAAGCGTGGCGACTGGGCCCTCTACGAACGGCAGTTCCTCGACCTCATGCGCTCACGGCGCGTTGAAGAAACGGTGTCTCCCGACCTTCTGGACAGCGGATGCCTTCTGTGCAGTGAGGAGAAGCCCGACCACTGCCACCGGCGACTTGTGGCCGAATACCTGAAGGAGAAATGGGGGGCGGTTGAGATCGAGCATATCCCCTGATCGCACTCCTCGGAAGCTCAACTTTAGCGGATCCTACTTCCCCGCCTTGCCGAAGACCTCGATCTCGACGTAGTGGTTGGCCTTGGTTTTGTCGCTGCCGTTGCTGACGAAACGGATGTAGCGGGCTTCGACGCCCCGGGCGTCGATCAGCTTGCCTTCCGCGGTCTCGACGTAGCGCAGGTCCTTGCCGATGCCCAGCCCGGCGGCGTTGTCGCTGTCGTTGTTGAAGATGGTGCGCACGCTGGCGATGAAATCCGGGTCGTCGGCCACCTGCACCACCACGTCGGCGTAAGCGCGGGCTTCCTTGAGGTAGTGCCAGACGAGCACGGCGTAGATCGCGCACTTCGATTCCAGGTCGATGACCACGCTCTGCGCGCCCGGCTTCAACTCCACGAACGAACCGTCGGTGCCGGCCTTGTTGCCGTCGGTGATCATATCGAGGTTGCCGATCACGGGGTCGGAATCGCTGCCCGAAACCGGCTTCTTCAGCGCGACGTTGACAGCGCCGGCGGGAGCCAGAAACGGGGGCCGGGGCCGGCCCAGCGGCTTCTCCAGGTTCGGCACGTTGGTGGGCACCGGCGTGCCTTCAAACAGCGGCTTGGGCAAAGAAACGGGAAGCGGCTCCAGCTTCGGAGCTTGGGCCGCGAGAGTCGCGGCGGTCAGGCCTGCGAGCAGGGCCATACGGAAAAAGTTCATGGTTTTGGGGTACCTGGATCCAGGATACTGTGGATCTGGCTCACGGCGGATTGGGCCTCCTTGGCCACTGCGTCGTCGGCCATAAACGTCCGCGCCAAATCGAGCGACTCACTGCACGGAAAGGCGGCCAGAAGCGAAAGGACGGTCCGCTTCTCGGCCGGTTGCGTTGCCAGCCGCATGGCTTGGGCCAGCAGGCGCGCGCTTTCCGGCGCCGGCCGGAGCGCGGGCAGCGCCACCAGTTTGAGGTACCCCCTTAAAGCGAGGATGCGCAAGGCGGGATTCGCGCCGCTTTCGGCCGCGGCCAGCAGATCGGCCAGCGGCGCGGGGTGGTCCCACCCGGAAAGCGCCAGGATGGCGGCTCGCGCGATTTCGGCATCCGGGCTCTTCAGACTGTCGCGCAACAAAGACAGCGCCTCTTCGTTGGAGGTCTGTCCCAGGCAATCGAGCAGGCTGAGCCGCGCCTCGCGCGCCGGCGCGGTCTGGTAGGCTGCCAGCACCTCGCCCATCGGCGCGGGCCGCGATCTCTTCAGGGTGGACGCCAGGGTCTGCGCCGCTTCCCGCCGTTGGGCCGCCGCGGGCGACTTCAGCACCAGGCCGAGCAGAGCGGGAACCTGCGCCGGGCCGGCCACGTTTCTCAGGCCGCGCAGCGCCTCCCGGGCGATGGCCGGATCCTGATCCTCGAGCGCGCCGGCCAGCACCCCGGCCGCGGCCGCCGAACCGCGCTCCCCGGCCGCGGCGATCAGTTCGGCCTTCACCTTACCGCTCGTGGATCCGATCGCCGCCACGATGGCCGCTTCCACCCGCGCGCCGCGCAAGACGCAAAGACTCCCCCGGGCGGCAGCCTGTCCGCTCGCGGCAGCCTCCGCCAGGAACATCACGTCGGATTCGTCGCCCAGCCGGCCCAGTGCCTCGAAGGCGGCCGCTTGAACTTCTTTCGGCCCGCCGCGCGTCGCCGCCAGTACCAGCGGCTTGGCCGAGATATCGCCCCGCTCCTCCAACACCGCGAGCGCGCGCACCTGTTCCAGCGCCGGCAACTTCGGGAACGCCTTCACCAGTACGCCTGTCGCCGCCGGCTCGGGAACCGCGGCCTTACCCTTCGGCGCGCCGCCCATCGCCGCCCCGGAAATGCGCGCGAGCGCGTAGCGGGCCATCTCCGCCGTTTCCGGGCGCGCGAGCAGCCGGGTCAGAACCGGGACCGACGCTTTGGTCGCGATCAAGCTGAGTTCGCGGAAAACGAAGTCCTTTCCGGCCGCGGAGGCATCGGACTCCAGAAACCGCAGCATCCGGGTTTCGATCCGCCGGAGCGACGGAGGGGAGGCAAGGGAACTTCGCACATACTCGGAAAGTCGCGCCTGCGACTCCCGGCTGTCGCCGAACTCGTATTTCGCCACTCCGGCCAGCAGCCGGTCGATCTCGAGCGGTTCCGGCGCCGCCAGGGCGGCGGCGAGCAGGCACGTCAGCAAGATGGTCATGCCGTGAACCTCGCCAGGTTCCACTGGCTGCGCATCGGGCGGCTCAGCAGACGCTCGGCCGCCGGATTGCCGAGGATGCGCTGCCGCTCCGGGTCCCATTTGATCTTGGAACCGGTGAGGATCGAGATCAGCCCCAGGTAGCCGGGAGTGGCCGAGCGCAAGGCGGCATCGGGCGGAGACAGCGTCCGGCGGCGCGTGACGACGCATTCCAGGAACTGCCGGTGGTGCCCGGGAGATCGTTCGAGCCGGATCTCGTCGGGCCGGATGATGCTGGTCAGGACGTTGCGCGGCTGCGCGTCGATGCCGCTGCGGTCCACCCAGATCCAGCCTTCGTCGCCGATCCACCTGGCGCCTCGCCGGACATCGTCGTAGCCGCCGGAGATCAGCATCGAAACGCCGCTGGCGTAGCGGGCGGTGACGCGGAACTTCGAGGGCGCGTTCCAGACCCGGCTGGCGAGCGAAAACTCGCCCTTGCCTTCGACCTCCACCGGCCCGGTTTCGTCGAAGCCCAGTCCCCAATGCGCGGTATCGACGTGGTGTCCCACCCAATCCATCAACATGCCGCCGCCGTAGTCCAGGTTCCAGCGCCAGGTCTTGTGGACCCTGGCCGGGCAATACGGCGCGGTGGGCGCGGGCCCCAGCCAGCGGTCGTAATCCAGGTGTTTGGGAGGCGGGACGGGCCGGTCCTGGCTGCCCAGGTTGTCCCAGTCGGTCAGCCCGCCCGGCAGGCCGACCTCGACCGTGCGGATCCTGCCGATGCGGCCGTTGCGCACCAGTTCGCACGCCAGGCGGAACTGCGCCACCGACCGCTGCCAGCTTCCGGTCTGCCACACGCGCCCGTACCGGCGCACCGCCTCGCAGATGGCACGGCCCTCGGCAAAGTTCTGCGCCAGAGGCTTCTCGCCGTAGATGTCTTTGCCGGCTCGGGCGGAAGCGATGGAGACGATGCCGTGCCAGTGGTCCGGCACCGAGAGCGCCACGGCGTCGATGTCGCCGCGCGCCAGCAGGTCCTCAAAGTTGTGAAAGACCGCGCAATCCTGGTTGCCGTACCGGGCGTTGACCCACCCGCGGGCGGCCTCCAGGTGTTGCGCGTCGATGTCGCAGACGGCCACCACGTGCGCCGCCGGCTCGTCCAGGAAGCTCTTGACGTTGTTCTCGCCCTGCCAGCCGGTTCCGATGCAGCCGACGGTGATGCGGTCGCCCGGCGCCACCAGCGGCATGGCCGCGGCCGTCTTCAGAAACTGTCTTCGGGTGCTCATTTCCTTCGCTGTCTGGCACTCGGAGTGGTGTCCGCCTTCAGGTCGCCCAGCAGGAACTGCACCCCCGCCAGGAAGTGCTCCAGGATCGGCGGGGTCCAGAATGCGGTCGGATTATGTCCCAGCGAGCAGTAGAAGACCCGCCCCTTGCCGTACCGGCGGATCCAACTTATGCCGTAATCGTTGTCGGCCCGCTCGCAAGCCGGGCAAGGCTTGCCCTGGTTCATGTCGGTCTTACTGACATCGAAGCTGACGAGCAGGTGCAGCTTCTCGCGCGAGTAGGGGGTGTTGGCGCCCCAGCGAAAGTATTCGTCCTCGAAAGTGAAGGGGCGGCCTTGGAAGGCGGCATTGATGGGGCTTTTCGGTTCGTCCAGATTGACGGTCACCTTTTCGTCCGGATCGTGATGCGCTCCGCCCTTGGCACCGAACATTTCCGCGAACTCGGGCCAGTCCATCGAGGCGTGGGGCGTGCCGTGGTTGCCGCCCAGCCCGCCGCCCTGGCGAACGAAGCGAGAGAGACCCGCGCGCACCTCGGGGTCCACGAAGATCATGCCCACGGTGTTGTTCAGGAAGATCGCGTCGTACCGCCGGATCTTCTCCCAGCGGAGATTCGCGAGGTCGTTGTCGAACACCGCTTCGTAGGCTCCGGTCCGCTGGCCCATCCGCTCCAGGGCCAGGTTGAGGTGCGGGATGGCGCGATGGCCGGGGTAGGCCACGTTCAGGTCCACCACCAGCAGCTTGCGGGGCTTCTTGGGCCGGGCGGGGGCGCGGGCCGGGAGGGCGGCTTCGATCTTCCGCCGATCTTCCTCCGAGAGCTTGGTGCGCGCGGGGGTGGTGCGCGAAATCTGGTTCACGCGTTCGGCCATCACCGGCGTCAGCGCCTTCTCCAGGGCCTCGGCGGCGGCCGCGGTCTGGTCCGGGGCGCACTCGAGCGCGATCATGGCCGGCTTGAGTTCCAGCCGGTACAAATCGAAGAGGAACTTCCGCAGCCCCGGCGCACCGGCCGCCACACGAACCGTCAGCGCGCGGTCCTTTAGTTGCCGAAGCGTCTCGACCGGAGTGGCGGAATCCGCGCCGAGCGCGACACGGATGCCGTACTGCGCGGCCAATGGCTCGATGGAAGCGAGCGCGCCGGGTTGCGTTTCGGCGACCACCGCCTCCACCCCCAGGGCTTTCGCGAACTCGAACATCTTGCGCACTTCCGTGTCGCCGGCTGGAAAGGAAGCCACGCGATAGACCGGCATCCGGAAACCGCTCTGGCGCAGCCTCTCGCGGACCGCTGTCACCTCGGCTTCCGAGAGGTTCCAGTCCAGGTTCTTCGCGATGTCTCCGCCCACCGGCTGCAAACTGTATCCCTCGATGTTCCGCGGTCCCATGGAGGCGGCCCGTTTGAGCGTGTCCAACAGCGTGAGCCCGCGGAACCCGCTCGCGGAAACTCCCAGCCTCCAGCCCAGCACCGGCAGCGCCGCCGAACGGACGCGGTCCCAGCCTTGCGCCGGAGCCGGGGCGGAAGCCGCAACCAGGAGGAAAACGAAGACCAAAGCCCCAAGCCACGGATGTCGTTTCATGCAACTGATAGTATCGCGAAAATCGACCCATCAAACCGATTGACCCCTCTCGCCGGCCGTGATAGATTACCTACACTCTCATTGAAAGGGGACCTGTATGGCGAAGAAGCTGGTTTCGATCCTGGCACTTGCCCTCCTTTTCTCGGTTGCCGGCCTGGCGCAGCGCGATCGCGGCGTCATCACGGGTATCGTGACGGATTCGACGGGTGCGGTCGTGCCCAGCGTGCAACTGACCATCACGCACATCGACACCAACGCGGTGTACAAAGCGGCGACGACGGAGGCGGGCGCCTACACCGTGCCCAACCTGCCGGTCGGTCCCTACAGAATCGGGTTTGAGGCGGCGGGATTCAAGAAGGTCGACCGCGGCGGTATCCAGTTGAGCCAGGGCCAGGTGCTGCGCGTCGACCTGGTCCTGGAGGTCGGCTCGATCAGCGACTCGGTCCAGGTGACGGCCGAGGTTTCCCGGGTCGAGACCGATACGCCCAGGGTGGCGAGCACCATGGCCAGCCGGCAGGTGACCAACCTGCCCGTGAGTTTCCTCACCATCGCACATCGCGCCCGAACGGTGGAAGACTGGATCTACAAGATCCTCCCCGGGGTGTCGGGCGACCTCCATACGAGCGCGTTCAACGGCATTGGCGGCACCTGGGGCTATACGGGAAAACTGACTCTCTTCGACGGCGCTCCGGCGGGGCAGAACGGAGTCATTACGGAATCCTCGCCCTCGATGGAGGCGGTGGGCGAGTTCCAGGTTCTGACCGCGGGCTACTCGGCCGAGTACGGGCGCATTGCCAACGGCGTGCTGAGCTACGCCATGAAATCGGGATCGAACGACATTCATGGCTCCGCCTACGGGCAACTCCGCAACGAAGCGCTTAACTCGAACACCTTCGGAAACAAGTTCTTCGGCCGGAAGCGCGATCTGGACCGCAAGCACGTCTATGCCTTCAGCTTTGGGGGTCCCGTTTACCTTCCCAAGGTTTACAACGGCAAGGACAAGACGTTCTTCTACGCGACCTATGAGAAATACAACCAGCATATGACCGGGCCGGGCGTTCCCAACGCCGCCTACCCGCTCAAGGAATTCTACGAAGGCGATTTCAGCCGCCTGCTTACGGGTCCGGTGCGGGGCACGGACGCCCTGGGCCGGGACATTCTCCAGGGGATGATTTACGATCCATCGACCTTGCGCCAGTTGTCCAGCGGCCGCTGGGTGGGCGAGATGTTCCCCGGCAACCGGATTCCGGCTTCGCGCATCAGCAAGGTTTCCCAGAACGTCAACAAGATCGGTCTCCAGCGCTACCTGCCCACTTACAAAGACCCCAATACCGGCCTGTTTCCGCTCACCCAAAACGCGAACTGGCCGGGCATCACCCAGCTTTCCAACTTCGACCAGTACCAGTTCGATGTGAAGCTGGACCGCAACATCTCCAGCGCGCACAAATTTTCCGGTTCCTACGGATACAACCTGCGGGCGGTGCTGGAGCCGCGCAGCGGCGGGCTATGGGACTGGAGCGACCCCAACGGCGGCCCCTGGGCGCAGCATTTCTACCAGAACATGAACACGCACCGCGTGCGGCTCTCCGAAGACTGGACCATCACCCCGCGGCTGTATAACCGCTTCAGCGCGAACTGGAACCGGCAGAACAACCCGCCCGGCGACAGGAACGACGGCGTGGACGGCGCGGCGGTCTATGGAATCAAGAACCTGAAAATCACCAACTACCCGCGCTTGGAATGGGGCGGCGGCCCGATCTACCCGCTCTCGTTCCCGCAGCCGTTCTTTGCGTACTCGGCTTCGGGCTACGAGTGGGGATACTCCGACGTCCTCAGCTTCTCCAAAGGCCGGCACTTCATGAAGGCCGGGTATGAGAAGTGGCACTTCTTCAACACCGGCGCGGTGTATAAGGGAAGTTCCAGCGCCACGTTCACCTTCAGTTCCGCGGCCACCACCATCCCCAACGAACAACAGATCGGCGCCTACACCGGCTATTCGTTTGCCACCTACCTGCTCGGAATCGTCACCAGCGGCGCCCTGGGCATCCCGGCTCCCAGAACGCCGCGTTCGGTCTACCACGCCGGATTCTTCCAGGACGACTTCAAGCTCCGGCCGAACCTGACCCTCAACCTCGGCTTGCGCTGGGATTTCGCCCCGCCGGCCGTTGAGTCGTTCGACCGGCAGGCCAATTGGGATCCGACCGTCAATGACCCGCTGGTGAATCTCCCGGGCGCCTACGTCTTCGCCGGCAACTGCAACGGCTGTAACGGCAAGCGGCACTTCGGCAAGCGCGATCTCAACAATTTCGGGCCCCGCATCGGCTTCGCCTGGCAGGCGCGCAAGGAATTCACCGTGCGCGGCGCTTACACCATCACCTACGTCGGCGAGGGCAGCGCGCTGGGGCCCGACATTGTCGGCAATGGAACCAACAACCTGAGCGCCGATCCCGTCAACCCCTGGAAAGGCATCTTCAACTGGGACGACGGCATGCCGGCCAATATCTTTGTGGCGCCCTCCCGCAATCCCTCGTATGCCGATACGGTCGGCGGGGCCACGATGCTCGACCCGCGCTACCTGACCATGCCCTATGTGCAGCAGTGGAATCTGAACGTGCAGAAGCAGCTTCCCTGGAAGATCCTGCTGGATGTGGGCTATATCGGCAACAAGAGCACCAAGCTGTGGACCGGCGGTCTGGTGCGGCTGAATCAGACCCCGGCCTCGGTGATCTCCCGCTACGGCGCGGATCTTCCGCGCGCGGTCGCTAGCCTGGCCGACGCGGCCCGGTATGGCGTCCCCTATCCCTACCCGGGTTTTTCGGGAACCGTAAACAGCGCCTTGCGCCAATTCCCGCAACTGCGGGCCAACAACACCGTGGGCGTGTCGGCGCCTCCGGAGGGCATGGCCAACTACCATTCGCTTAACGTTGTCGCCGACCGGCGCTTCCACCGGGGCCTGTCCGTGTTCGCCAACTGGACCTGGGGAAAGGTCATCAACAACACGGACAGCACCATGGTGGACTACTACAACCGGGGACTGGAGAAACTCATCTTCAGCAACGACGCTCCCCACCGCGCCAAAATGATGATCCAGTACGATCTGCCGGTGGGACGAGGCAAAGCGTTCGGAGCGGCGATGCCCAGGGCGCTGGACTGCGTGTTCGGCGGCTGGGAGGTGTCCTTAATCTCCAACTACTTCAGCGGCACCCCGCTGGGCTTCGGCGGCGCGCCCGGCATCAGCGGCTGGAACGGCAGCGCCAACCGGCTCAACGTCGCCCCCGGCGAGATGCGTCTGCCGGACGGCGTCGACAAGAAGAGTTTCGACTACGCGAACCGGTTGTCGAAGCCGCGGAGCAACAACTACTTCAATACCTCTCTGTTCAGCGTCCCGGCGGCGCTGACGGTGGGCTCCGCCGCTCCGCGCTTCGCGCAGCTTCGCGGCTGGGGGGTGATCAGCGAGGACCTGGGCCTGCGAAAGCAGTTCCGCTTCAGGGAAAAGTACACCGCCGTGCTGCGCGCGGAAATGCTCAACGCACCCAACCGCCACTACTTGCCGGGCCCCAACACCAGCATCACCAGCCCGTATTTCGGGTACATGACCGGCGAGCCGAGCGGCAACCGGCTAGTGCAGGCGGGGCTGCGTCTGGACTTCTGAGGAAGGAAGCGTACATGCCTATACCAGCGCCATTAGCGAGACGCGAGTTTCTCAAACAGGCCGCGGGCGCCGCGGTCTGGCCCGCCATCGTCCCCGCCTCCGCCCTGGGACTGAACGGCGCAACGCCGCCGAGCGACCGCATCGTCATGGGAGCGATCGGCGTGGGCCGCATGGGCACCGGCGACATGCGGGGATTCCTGCAACACGAGGACGTCCGCATGGCGGCCGTCTGCGACGCGCAGGAATCCGCCCAGGCGCGCGCCAAGGACGTGGTGGATACGCGCAACGGCGACAACGCCTGCGCCCGCTACGGCGACTACCGCGAACTGCTGGCGCGCAAGGATATCGACGCCGTGCTGATCGCCACCGGCGAGCGCTGGCACCCGTCGATCGTGATCGAAGCGGCGCGCCAGGGCAAGCACATCTACTGCGAAAAGCCGCTGGCGGTGTCGGTCGGGGAGGCCAAGGCGGCGCGCGCGGCGGTGCGGCGCGTGGGAGTGGCCTTCCAGTTCGGCACCCAGCAGCGCTCCAGCCAGTACTACCGTTTCGCGGTGGAGCTGGCTCGCAACGGGCGTATCGGCGAACTCAAGAAGGTCCTGATCTGCTCCAACGGCGGGTACGGCTACGCCCGACCGCTCCCGCCGGAGGAGACGAAGGATCCGCCGCGGGGGTTCGATTGGGACATGTGGCTGGGCGCGGCGCCGTGGGCTCCTTACAGCGAGCCGCGGGTTTCCGGTCTGTGGATGTCGATCGCCGACTACGGGCTGGGCCACATGGGCGGCTTATGGGGAGTCCACGATGTCGATATCGCGCAGTGGGTGAACGACGCCGACCACACCACGCCCGTCAGCGTCGAGGGCACGGGCGTGTACCACAGCGACATTCGGGACACAGCCTACATCTACGATATCGAGTACCGGTACGCCAGCGGAGTGATCGTCGAGTACATGGATCTGTCCACCGCCAAGCGGAAGTACGAGCAGTTTCGTTACGGTGCGATGGCAAGCTGCTTCGTGGGCACGAAGGGTTGGGTCTATGTGGCTCGCGAAGGCGTGCGAACGCACCCGGACTCGCTGATGCGCTCGTTCATCGGCCCCCACGAGGTCCGCGTCATCCACAGCAACGACCACAAGCGCAATCTGCTGGATGCCATCAAGTCCGGGCAGAAGACGATTTCCACCGTGGAAGCCGCGGCGCACGACGAGATGATGTGCCAGATGGGCGACATCGCCATGCGCCTGAAACGGAAGCTGCGGTGGGACCCGGTCCAGGAGTTCTTCCCCGGCGACGAAGATGCCAACCGGCGGCTGGCGCGGTCCATGCGCGCCCCCTGGAGGATCGACCTATGATGCGGCCGCCGGTGTTGTGCGCGCTGGTTATCGCCCTGGCGGCCGGACTCGCCGGACAGCCGTACTCGGAGAGCCCGAGGCCGGCGCGAACGCTGGCCGAAATGGAGCCCGTGCTCCAGAAGATCGCGGCCTGGGAGTTCAACCAGAGCCGCGCTCCGCTCTACGAGTTCTCCGAGTTCCTTCAGGGCGCCCTGGGTTCTCCGGCCGAATTGCGCCCGATCGAGAGCCGCCTGCTCCTGGTTTTGCAGTCCAACGCGACGCTGGCGGGCAAGGACTACGTGTGCCGGCAGTTGAGCGCCATCGGCGGCGCCGCGTCGGTGCCGGTGCTCTCCGGGATGCTGCTGCGCCCGGAGACGTCGGACATGGCGCGCTACGCGCTGGACGGAATACCGGGCGGCGCTTCGGCGGAGGCCCTGCTGGCGGCCTTGCCCAAGGCCTCCGGCAAGATCGGGATCGGCATCGTCAACTCGCTCGGCCAGCGCCGCATTGCGAAATCGGTTCCGGCGCTCAAAGCGCTGCTCACGCCGCCAGGAGGCGACGCGTGGACGGCGGCCATCGGGGCGCTGGCCGCGATTGGCGACGCTGCGGCGCTGGAGGTGCTGGCCGGCGCCGGCCACTCCGAAGCGTACCTGCGTTGCGCCGACAAGGTCGCGGCCGGAGCGGACAAGGCGGCGGCGTTGAAGGCCTATCGGCGGCTGCTGGCGGCCGGCGAGCCGGAGATGGTCCGCGCCGGGGCGCTCCAGGGGCTGGTCGCGCTAACCGGAAAGGAGGCCCTGCCCGACCTCGATAGAGAGGCCGGGTCCGCCAGTCCGAAAATGCAGGCGGCCGCCATTCGGTTGCTCAACGGGATGCCCGGCCCCGAGATCACGAAGACGCTGACCGGGCTCTTCCCCAAGCTTCCCGCGGCCAGACAGGTGCAGCTTGTGGCGGCTCTGGGCGATCGCGGGGATGTCGCGGCGCGACCCGTCGTGACGCAGGCGCTACAGAGCGGAGAGCGCGACGTCCGGGCAACCGCCGCAAAGGCGCTGGGGCGTCTCGGAAACGGCTCCAGCGTGACGTTGCTGGCGGAGCTGGCGGCCAGATCGGAAGGGACCGAACAGGCAGCGGCGCGCGAAGCTCTTACCCGCATGCGCGGGGCGGACGCCGAGGCCGCCATCGTGTCCGGCATCGGAGCGGGCGCCGGCGGCGCACGGCTCGAGTTGATCCGCGCCGCGGGCGATCGAGGGCTGGCAGCGGCCGACGATGCGCTGCTGCGGGCAGCGCGGGATCCCGGCCCGGAGGTGCGCCGCGAGGCGATGCGCGCACTGCGCAACGCCGCCGGACCGGCTCAGTCCAAGGCGCTGCTCGGCCTGCTGCTGAAGGCCGAAGACGAATCCGCCCGCCGCGACGCGGTGCGCGCGCTGGCTGCGGCGCTGAGGC
>JACQZT010000366.1 GCA_016213755.1 Acidobacteriota bacterium
CCCGGAACAGCGCCTCGACGAGATCCGTCAGAATCTCGGCCGGGTCCGCCGCCGGGGCGGGCGGGAGCGTCAGCGGTTGCGGCTTGATCAGGACCGATCCGAGCGACATAAGTTCTCCGCCATCAGAAACCCAGACTGACTCCGATGTCGATGTCCAGCCCGATTCCGAGATCGAGCGGCGGCACCGCCTTCAGCATCTCCTGGTAGGCCACGTTGGCCCGGTCCAGCTCGATTTTGAGTTCCCCCTTCAAGCCCTCCAGCCGCTCGATGAGCGCCTGGATGAGGGCCGTAATGTCGAACGCCTTCAGCATGGGCACGATCTTCTTCTCGAATTCCGGCTGCACCACGTCCACGATCAGCTTCTCGGGATCCAGACCCTTCAGCGTGTCGATCACCTTCGTGTAGCTCGCGTCCAGGTCGTCGAGCGTCTTCTTGGGCAGCAGCTTCGAGGTGTCGAGCTGGTCCAGGGCCTTCTGGAACGCCTCGTCCACCGCCGCGCGAATCGCCGCCGGGCCGACCGCTTCGAGCTTGCCCTTCACCGTCGCGAACACCGTGTTCAATTGCTCGACCAGGAACTGAAGATTGACGCCCTTCAACTTGTCCACCAGGGTCTTAAGCGCCGCGCCGATCTGGGCCAGCACGTCCGGGCACAGCAGCAGATCGTTGGCCTTTTCCTCGAACTCGTCCGCGAAGGCCGTCACCTGGGCCAGCGGCTTTTGCACCGCCCCGGCGAGGGTGCTGAAAATTCCGAGCAGGTGACCGAGCGGCTTTATGACTTCGTTTTCGAGAGCGTCGCCCAGGATGGTTTTCAAATCCGCGGCCGTCACGGCGGGGCGCACAAATCCGGCCAGCGGGCCGCCGGAGCCGTGATAGCGCGCGTCCCAGTGCTCCAGCAACTTGCCGAACTCGGTCTGGGCGCTTTGCAGACTCTCCAGCCACCGCTCCAGCCCCTCGAAGGGACGCGCGAAACGAGCGTTCACCGGGTTGGCCCGGTCCAGCAAATCGATCAGCGCCGTTTTGCGCGGCGAATCCGCCATCGCCAGCACTTTGTCTCGCCGGATGCTGCCGAAGGCTGCCGCCAGCCCGGCCAGCAGCGGCCCCGGTCCCAGGCCGCCGATCGCGGTTTTGAGCGGCTGAAGCGGCCCGTCCAGCGCGGCGCGCAAGGCCGCGGCTTTCAGTGCGTTCACCGCCGCGCTCACCTTGTCGAAGGAGGGCTGCAAACCCGCCGCGTCGGCCATCTGGCCGGCGCGCGCCAGCGTGGGCGCGAGCCACGCGCGCAATTGCGCCTCGGGATCCGCCAGGCCGGTGAGCACTCGCCCCGTCTTTTCGAGCACCGACTTCACGGCGGCAACCACGTCGAGAACGCTCTTGAGCTTCGCGACGATGTCGTCCACAAGCTTCAGAAACTCATCCACGGGGAGAACGTCCAACACCTTCGCGACGGCCTGGGAGATTCCTTCCTCCAGGGGTTTAATCAGTTCCGCGGGCTGGAGCTTGTCGAAAGCCGCCAGCACCTGCTGGAAAAGCGCTTCCAGCGGGGCCAGCAACTGGGCCGGATTGGCCTTCTTCTTCAATTCCTCTTTGAGCCCGTCCAGCGCCTTTTGGACCGGCGCCAGCAACTGGCTGGGCCGGAACTTGTCCAGTTCCGCAAGCAGGTCCTGGTAGGGTTTCGACAACTGGCCCGCCACCAGCGCGGCCGGCGAGTACTTGCGCACTTCGCCGAGCAGCCGCGCCGGCGCGCCCTCCACCTTCTGCAACAGCGGCTGGGCCGGGCCGGCGATGGGGTCCACCTGCGCCAGCAGCAGGTTCGAAGGCTCGTCGAGGTTCTTGGGCAGCACCATGACGGCGCCGTTCAGCGCCAGCTTGAGCGCCGTGCTGAGCTGGCTGGTGTCGATGCTCTTCAGCGCCGCCGTGATTTCGTCGATCGCGGCCACCACCTGGTCCGTCACCGGGGTGAAGGAGAGCGTCTTGAGCTGCGCCGTGATGCCATCGATCGTCTCGCGGATCGCGTTGAGCGCGCTCTTCACCTCGGGTGCATCGAGGGCCCCGGCCAGGCCGGCGATCACCGTCCGCAGCGCTTCGATCGCGGCCTTGGCGTCGATTTTGTCCGTCACGGTCTTCAGTTCGCCGACCGCTTCTTCGATGGCCTTGCGCGCCGGCTCGATCAGCTTGCCGACCTGCTCCTCCAAACCCTTGCTGAAATCCCCGATGGCTCGGTTGATGTCCTCGATTACCGTGGTGGTGGGCACTTTATCCAGCAGCTTGTCCACCTGCTCGAAGAGCACCGCGGTCTTGGCCCCCGCCTGGGCCATGAGTTCATCGAGTTTTTCGGCCGCCAGCTTGAGCGCGTCCACGGCTTCGAGCATCGGCCCGCGGACGCTGACCAGATTGACCCGGTCCAGCGCCGCCACGAGCTGCCCGAGCATCTCTTCGAGGTCCTGGGCCAGGGCCTCGGGCGTGGCCGCGTCGATGGCCGCCTTGAGCCGGTCGCCGATCGCCTGGAACAGCGCGGCCTGGTCGGCGGGCTTGACGACGTGAACCGCGCGCCGTATCTGGCGGTCCAGATCCAGCGGTAGCCGCTGGAAGGCGCGCGCGGTGGCGTCCGTCTGCCCGTCGAACAGGTTCGCGTTGAGAGCTTCCAGGCGCGGCAGCAGCGTCGCCAGTGCGTTCTGGGCCCGCTGGATGTCCGCATCGGCCGAGTCGGTCTGGCCCGCGTCGAGCTTGGCGCCGATTTGCGCCAGCGCCTGCCGCAGGGATTCCGCCTCGGTTTTCAGCGCGGCGGCGTCCAGCTTCGAGGCCAGCGCCGTGAGCTGCGAGGCCAGGCCGGCCACCGGCTGGCCGGCGCCGGCGGAGAGGAACGCGGCCAGCTCCTCCATGGTCTTGCGGAAGTGCTCGCGCAGGGCGGGCGCATCCATTTCGCGCAGGGCCGTCACTGTGGACAGGGTGTAGATGAGGTCGTCCAGAAAAGGCAGGCGGCTGACGTTCACCACCTGGCGCGGCAGGGCGCTCAATGTCCGCTGGGCCAGGCCAAGCACGCCCGGCACATCCAGCGGCACGGCCGGGCCGAGAGCCTCGTCGATCTGCCGGATGGCCGCCAGCCGCTGTTCGGCCGGCGTGGGCGGCGCGGGCGCGTCATCCTCCGCGTCGCCCGAGGGATCGCCCGGCGGCACCGCGGAGAAATCGATCTGCGTGAGCGTGTGCAGCGCCTCAATGCCTTTCTTGAATGTCTGCACGCGCACCACCAGCGTCGCGTCGATGTCCACTGAGAAGTTGCCCAGAACCGCGGTCAGCTCCCCCGTCACCGAGGTCAAGTCCGTGGGAACCGCGTCGCGCAGGCCGCCGATAGCGGCCGTGAACTCCGCCGGCAGGTTCACGTTCGGCGGCGCCAGGTTGCCCAGACCCGCCATCAGCGTGTTCATGGACTCCTGGGGAGAGCGCAACGTGTTGAGAGAGGTCCGGACGGCGCCCATCGCGCTGACCACCCCGGTGATCTTCCCATTCAGATCCCCGAGGTCCACGCTCGCGACGCGGCTGAAGATGTCTGGCATCGCCCTCTTACTCTCCAAACAGTTCCGTGAAATGCCCGCTGACCGCGGTCAGTTTCTCAACCGCGGATTTCACGCCGTCCAGCATCGTCGTCAGCGGCGGCGTGGGGTCGCCAAAGTTCGGAATCGACAGCGTGTCCGGAATCTGCCCGATGTCGAACAGGCTGCCCGCCTCGTCCGCCACGCCGGCGTTGACTTCCTCCAGGCCGCCGAAACCCATTCCCGCTCCCGCTCCGGCGGCGGGCGGCTCGACATACTGGAGCAGGGTCATCGAGTAACGGAACGAATCGGCGCTCCCGGCCACCTCCGAGACCCGCAGCGCCGAGACGATCACTTGTTTCACCTCCGTGGCCGTGGTGATGTCGGCCACGAAATCCACGGGGGCGCCGGCCTGGAACGCATCGCGAACACTCTTGAGGAAATCGTCCCGGGACTCGTCGCCGGCCAGGCTCCCCTCTATGACGATCCCCACCGGCGCGCTGCCCAAGTCGGTCACATAACTGCCCGCGAGCCCGGGAACGCGCGTTTCCACGGTCTGGCGGCGTTCGAGCGTGCCGATGCGCTCGATGCGCGGGATCTCGAACTGGCCGAGCATGGGCTTGATCTTCATGGCATCGGGATCCCCCGGCGGCGCACCTGGCGCTTCAGAATGCGCTGGAGTTTATCGGCCAGGTCGTCTTCCTCCAGCCACTCGACGGAGGGCGCCGGGGCGCCCGGCAAAGCGGCCAGCCCCTCAGTCAGACGCTCCAGCGTCTCAATCAACTCCTGAAACCTGGTGACAGACGGATGTGTCCCCGGTTCCACCCAGTGGGGCGGGCCTCCATGCCTGCCGGCCGGCGTCTCGCCGGCCTCGCGGAGGCGGTCCGGAGGACCGCCGGCCGGCGCGGACGCCCGCCCCACCGGCGGCACCCGGTCTTGAGTGGGCCATGTCTGCCGACCTCTCTCGAGAATTCCCCCGTAGGGCGGGCCTCCCGGCCTGCCGGCCGGCATCTCGCCGGCCTCGGGGAGGCGGTCCAGAGGACCGCCGGCGGGCGCGGACGCCCGCCCCACTGGTCCCACCCGGTTTGCCGTGGGATAAGTCTCCTGACTTGTCCTTCCTTCGCGCGAGGACAAGACAGGAGTCTTATCCCAAGGAGCAAAGCGATTAAGCGCCTCAGTGAGATTCATCTCCCGATTTGTTCCCTCTTCGCGAGAGGACAAGACCGGAGCCTTATCCGAAGAGGCAGGCGCTCGACTTTCCAGAGACCGTCTGGTTTGGAATTGGCCGCGAATGAACGCGAATGAACGCGAATGATCCCGCGGGGACAAGCCAGGAGACATA
>JACQZT010000367.1 GCA_016213755.1 Acidobacteriota bacterium
ATTGCTGTCCCTGAGGCAACTGATCGAGCAATGGCCCTCGATCAAGATCGGTTTGGGAGAAGCACACCGTGCCCGGAGTACTCAGATCACCGGACTATCTGGATCCTTATCTTAGCGCTTATGGTGTACTGTCCCCGGTTTAGGCAATGTGTTCGGCCTCGCGCACCAGTTCGAAGCCGAGAGCGCGCAACGCGGCGATCACTCTGGGCTTGGGGGCATCGACAGGGAACTTGGCCATCAGGCTGGGATGGTTGCTTCCACGATGAAAGCATCGAGCGGGAGCGAATCGCCGGGCAAGACCTCAGCCCCAAACGTCTCGATGTGGAACCGGATGGCCGACTTGACGTCCGCGAGAGCTTCCTCGTAAGTATCGCCTTCGCCCACCACGACGCCCCTCAGGCCGAGAGGGTAGGCCACATAGCCGTCGGAGTGCTTCTCGACAATGATTTTGACTTGCCGCGCCATTCCCTGTCTCAGAGTCTGTCACGGCCCGCACCGAGGCCCGCGTCACGCCGACTCCAGTTCTTCTTCGATCAACTGCTTTTGGTACAGATCGGCGTAGTAGCCGCCCAGGGCGATTAGTTCCTCGTGCGAGCCCTGCTCGACGATGACGCCGTTTTCGAGCACCAGGATGCGGTCCGCGTTGCGCACGGTGGAGACGCGGTGAGAGATCAGGATGGTGGTGCGCCCGCGGGTTACCAGGGCCAGGCCGGTGAGGATGCGTTCCTCGGTGACGGTATCGACGCTGGACAGCGCGTCGTCGAGGATCAGGATCGGAGGGTCGCGCAGGACGGCGCGCGCGATGGCGGTGCGCTGTTTCTGGCCGCCGGAAAGAGTGATGCCGCGCTCGCCCACCATGGTGCGGTAGCCTTCCGGGAAACCCGCCAGGTCCGGCCCCAGGCCGGCCATTTCGGCCGCGCGGCGGATCTCTTCCTCGCTCGCCTCCTTCACCCCGAAGGCGATGTTTTCGGCGATGGCGGCGCTGAACAAGAACGTCTCCTGGGGCACGAAGCCGACGGCGCGGCGCAGTTCGGCCGGGTCCAGTTCGCGCACGTCCACGCCGTCCACCAGCACGGCGCCCGCGCTCGGATCCATCAGGCGCGGGACCAGGTCCATCAGCGTCGTTTTGCCGCTGCCGGTGTGCCCCACGAGGGCCACCACCGAGCCGGCCGCGATGCGCAGGTTTACTCCGTTCAGCACCGGGATGCCGCCGTAGCGCAGCTCCACGCCGCGGAACTCGATTTCCCCGCGCACCGGTTGCGCCAGGCGGCGCGGAGACGCCGGCGCGGCGATGCTGGGCGTCTCGCCGAGGATCTCGCGAATGCGCGCGAGCGACGCCGCTCCCCGCTGCATCAGGTTCACCACCCAGCCGAAGGCGATCATGGGCCAGATCAGCAGCCCCATGTAGGTGTTGAACATCAGGAACGTGCCCAGCGTGATCTTGCCCGCCAGCAGCCGGATTCCGCCGCCCCACAGCACCACCAGGAAGGCCATCCCGATCAGCGACTGCAGCATGGGCATGAACAAGCCCGTGGCGCGCGCCAGGCGGATGTTCTGCGCGATGTAGTCCTCGTTGAGTTCGGCGAAGCGCTTCAGTTCGGCGTCTTCCTGCACGTAGGCGCGGATCACCCGCGTGCCGGCCAGGTTCTCCTGCACGCGGCTGGAAATGTCGGAGAACATCTTCTGGATGCGCTCGAAACGGGCATGGATGATGCGCCCGAACACGAGCACCGCCGCGCTCACCAGCGGCGCCGGGCTGAGAGCCATCAGCGTCAGCGGCCAGTCCACCGCCAGCATGGCCGCCACCGCCAGCACGAACAGCAGCGAAGTCTCGCTCCAATACATCACGCCCGGCCCCAGCATCATGCGCACGGCGTTGAGGTCGTTGGTGGCGCGGGCCATGATGTCGCCGGTGCGGAAGCGGGAGTAGAAATCGCGCGAGAGGACGATCAGGCGCGCGAACAGGTCGTTGCGCAGGTCGTACTCGGCATCGCGCGAGATGCCGATCAGGATGACGCGCATCCAGTACTGAAAGAACCCCTTCACCGCGGACAGGCCCACCAGCAGGGCCGCGAACATCAGCAATCGCTCGAGCCGGAAGCCCAGCGTCAGCGCATCCACCGCCGCGCGGATCAGCAGCGGCGCCAGCGCGGCGGCGGCGTCCTTCAGAATCAGGGCGCCGAAGCCCAGCGCCAGCCCGCGGCGGTAGCGCCACAGGTACGGCCAGGCGAAGCGCAGGCTATCGCGCATGGGTCATATCCCAAACCAGCCGGCGACGGTCTTGGTGGCCTCGAAGAAGAAGCACTTTTGACCCTGCCGCGTCTTCCACCAGCGGCCGGCGGAAAAGAACTTGTCGGGCGCCGCCACCACCACCATCCGCATCTCCGGGGCCGCGGCGCGGAACAGGGCGCCCGCGCGGCGGGTGTGGTAATCGCTGGTCACCAGAATCAGGCTGCGCACGCCGTGCTTTCGCAGCGCCGCCGCGGTCATCCGCGCCTCTTCGCGCGTCGAGAGAGCGTCGTGAGGCAGCGGAACGAACAGCGAGGATGGGTAGCCTTCCCGGACTGCAAAGGCGATGGCCAGGTCGGACTCATAGGTTCCGTACATCCCCGCCGGTCCGCTGACGAAGACCCGCGGCGCGAAGCCCTGCCGCGCCAGCTCGGCGCCTTTCCGGATCCGGTATCCCCACGCGTCGCCGGCCACCACCAGAATCGCGTCGGCGGAAACCGGCGGCTCGGCGCGGACCAGAAAGCTCCCCGCCGCCGCCAGCAGCACGGGATGAAGCGCCGCCAGGGCGAGAACCGCGGCCAGCGACAGCCACAGGAATTTGCGCCGGAGCATGCGAGCCAAGCGCTATTTCTCTTCCCCGGAATCTTTGCGATCCAGCCGGCCCACGGTCTTGAGCCGCTGGTACAGGCGCTCGACTTCCACCTCGTCTTCGGGCCGCAGCAGCGGATAGCGCGCCTTGGCCGCTTCGCGGGCGCCGGCGCCCGGCCCCGTATGGCGCCAGAAGCGGCGATGCGGGACTCCGTCCAGCAGCGCCTCGCGCGCGCCGCGCTGAAGCTGCCGCAGCAGGCTGCCGGCGGAATCCAGGTCGCCCGGATAGATCAGCGTCAGGCGGCGTGCATCGGCCAGCGTCAAATGCACGATCAGGGGCGAAACCCAGCCCGTGCGGTCCACCCGGCGAATCTCGTTCCAGGGGATGGATCGTTTCCCCACCACTAGCCGGGTGTCGCGGATTTCGATGGTCGGACGAAAGGAAAGGAAGAACAGTGCACCCGCGCTGGCCAGAAACAGGCCCGCCGCAATCGAGGCGAGCAGCCACTGGCTGGCACACCAGGCCGAAAACGCGGTCAGCCCGAGAGCAATCCAACCCGCCGGCACATAGTGCCGCGAAGGCGAGTAGCGCGTCATAGGCCCTCCCACACTCTCTAGCCTAAACCTGTGCTCCCGCCCCGTCAATCCACGCGGAGAGTTTCTCCCCGCGCCGCCACAAGTTGTATAACAGGAGTGATCGCTCCTGGACTATGGCCCTGTGCCGGAGATGCCGCGATGAAGCCCGTACTCAGTTTCGACGTTGTGCCCTCGCTGCCCGAGCCTTTGAAACGGCTGCGCGATCTGGCCTTTAACCTGCGGTGGGCCTGGAGTCACGACACCGTGGAACTGTTCCGCCGCCTGGACCGCGACCTGTGGGAGTCGGTCAACCACAACCCGGTCCTGCTGCTGGGATCCATCGACCAGAAAACGCTCGAAAGGGCGGCCACCGACGATGCCTTCCTGGCGCACCTGGAGCGTGCCGACCGGGGTCTGTCGGCCTACCTGGCCAGCGACTCCAACTGGTTCCGGCGCAATTACGGCCATGCGGAACCGCCCCTGGTGGCTTACTTCTCGGCCGAGTTCGGGGTCACCGAAAGCCTGTCGATCTTCGCCGGCGGGCTGGGCGTTCTGGCCGGCGACCATCTCAAGTCCGCCAGCGACTTGGGCGTGCCGCTGGTGGGTGTGGGTCTGCTCTACCAGCAGGGCTACTTCCGCCAGTACCTCAACGCCGCCGGCTGGCAGCAGGAACGGTACGACGACAACGACTTCCAGAATTTGCCGGTGCAGTTGGAGCGGCGTCCGGACGGAACTCCCGTCACCGTGACGGTAAACATTGGAGACCATCCTGTCTGCGCCCGAATCTGGCGCGCTCGCGTGGGCCGCATCTCGCTGTTCCTGCTGGACACCAACGCTCCCGAGAACTCGCGCCACGAGGACCGCGACATCACCGACCAGCTCTACGGCGGCGACGGGGAATTGCGCATCCGGCAGGAGATCCTGCTGGGGATCGGGGGCTACCGCGCCCTGGAGGCCATGGGATTGGAGCCGACCGTCTGCCACATGAACGAGGGCCATTCGGCGTTCCTGTCGCTGGAACGCGTCCGCCGGCTCATGGAAAAGCGCAAACTCTCGTTCGAGGCGGCGCGCGAGCTGGCTTCGGCCAGCCTGGTCTTCACCACCCACACTCCGGTCGAAGCCGGTCACGACTATTTCCCTCGCGACCTGGTGGCGCGCTACCTCGGCGAGTATGTCAAGACGCTGGGCCTCAGCGTGGACGAGTTCATGGCCCGCGGCCGGCGCAATCCCCAGGATCCCAATGAAAGTTTTTGCATGACTGTGCTGGCCCTGCGGCTGGCCGCCTTTTCCAATGGCGTCAGCAAGTTGCACGGCGAGGTGAGCCGCAAGATGTGGCAGGGGATCTGGCCTGGCGTCCCGCTGGACGAGATTCCCGTGGGCGACGTCACCAACGGAGTCCACTTCTGCTCCTGGATCTCGCACGATATGCGCGAGCTCTACGACCGGTACCTGGGACCCAACTGGCGGGAGGAGCCCTGCGCCCGCGACCTCTGGCGCCGGGTCGATTCCATCCCCGCCGAGGAGCTCTGGCGCACGCACGAGCGCCGGCGCGAACGCCTGGTGGCGTATGCCCGCCGCAAGCTGCACGAGCAACTGGTGCGGCGCGGCGCTCCCCAGGCGGAACTCGACGGCGCCGACGAAGCCCTCAATCCGGAAGCCCTGACCATCGGCTTCGCGCGCCGCTTTGCTACCTACAAGCGCGCCACGCTGCTGCTGAGCGACGAGACGCGCCTGGCGCGCATTCTGAATCACCCGCAGCGTCCCGTGCAGATCATTTTCGCCGGCAAGGCTCACCCCCGCGACGACGCCGGAAAGGATCTGATCCGGCGCATTGTCGAACTGGCCCGCAAGCCGGAATTCCGCCAGCGCATCGTGTTCCTGGAAGACTACGACATGTCGGTCTCCCGCTACCTGGTGCAGGGCGCCGACGTCTGGCTGAACACGCCCCTGCGGCCGATGGAAGCCTCCGGCACCAGCGGCATGAAGGCGCTGGCCAACGGCGTGCTCAACCTCAGCATCCTGGACGGCTGGTGGGACGAAGCCTGGCGCAGAATGGAACCCGGAAGCGAACCCGTCGGCTGGGCCATTGGCCACGGCGAGGATTACCAGGACCGCGGCTACCAGGACTATGTCGAGGGACAGGCGCTCTACGATCTGCTCGACAGCGACGTGATCCCGACTTTCTACGACCGCAAGGCCAACGGCCTGCCTCGCCGCTGGGTGGCGCGCGTGAAGTCGTCCATCGGCACCCTGTGCCATTTCTTCAACACCCATCGCATGGTGCAGGAATACACCGAACGCTTCTACCTGGTGGCGCACGCCAACTTCCAGCAGCTTCAGGAAAACGACGGCCGAAGGGCGCAGGAACTGGCGGCCTGGAAGGCCCGGGTCCGGGAGAGCTGGCCCCGGATTCGGGTCGGCGCGATTCAGCCGCGGCTCCCCGGCGTGATCTGCGTCGACACTCCCGTCACCGTGCGGGCGCGGCTCCAACTGGCGGGGCTGACCGAAGAGGATGTCAACGTGGAACTTTACCTGGGCCGCCTGAACGCCGACGGCGAAATCGTCGGCGCCGTTCCCACCGGGATGCGGATGGTGGAGCGAACCAGTGAGGGCGACCACGTGTTCGAGGCCAC
>JACQZT010000371.1 GCA_016213755.1 Acidobacteriota bacterium
CACAGGATCTCGTCCTTGGAAAAGAAACCCGCCAGGCCGGGGATGCCGGCGATGGTCAGCGAGGCGATGAACATGGTGCGGAAGGTGATGG
This sequence comes from Acidobacteriota bacterium, assembly GCA_016213755.1. Taxonomy (GTDB): domain Bacteria; phylum Acidobacteriota; class Terriglobia; order Bryobacterales; family Bryobacteraceae; genus JACQZT01. The sequence goes on from JACQZT010000371.1 coordinate 92, forward strand.
GGATCTTGTCCTTCAGCCCGCCCATGCGGCGCATGTCCTGTTCGCCGGACAGGGAGTGGATCACCGAGCCCGAGCCGAGGAACAGCAGGGCCTTGAAGAACGCGTGGGTGTACAGGTGGAACACCGCTACCCAGTAGGCCCCCACGCCGGCGGCCATGAACATGAACCCGAGCTGGCTGACGGTGGAGTAGGCCAGCACGCGCTTGATGTCGTTCTGCACCAGGGCGATGGAAGCCGCCACGATGGCCGTCGCCGCGCCGATGACGGCGACGATGAGCGAGGTGTGCGGCGCCAGGGCGAACAGTGCGTTCGAGCGCGCCACCATGTAGACGCCTGCGGTAACCATGGTCGCGGCGTGGATCAGGGCCGAGACCGGCGTGGGGCCTTCCATGGCGTCGGGCAGCCAGACGTACAGCGGAATCTGGGCCGACTTGCCGGTGGCGCCCACAAACAGCAGCAGAGCCATGACGCTCAGCACGCCGAACCCGGCCGTCTCGGCGTGGAACTGCCCGCTGGTGAACGCCTGGTTCACATCCAGAAAACGGACCGAGCCTACCGTGGCCAGCATCAGCAACATGCCGATGATGAAGCCCGCGTCGCCGATGCGGTTGACCACGAACGCCTTCTTGCCCGCGTCGCCGGCCGACTTCTTGTGGAAGTAGAAGCCAATCAGCAGGTAGCTGCACAACCCGACACCTTCCCAGCCCACGAACAGCAGCGCGTAGTTGTTGGCCAGCACCAGCATGAGCATGAAGAAGACGAACAGGTTCAGGTAGCCGAAGAAGCGGTAGTAGCCGCCATCGTGCGCCATGTAGCCGATTGAGTAAACGTGAATCAGGAAGCCGACGCCGGTGACCACCAGGATCATCACCGCGCTGAGCGGGTCGAGCAGGAAACCCCAGTCGGCCGTGAAGGCCGCCAGGGCGCCGTTGGTCATGCGGAAGGGCAGCCCGGCCAGCCAGGTGAACTGGATTACCTGGTGCGTCTTGACGGGCAGCGAGGAAAGTTGCACGGTGGCGGCCAGCGAGAGCAGGAAACTCAAAAGCACCATGCCCGGGCACAGCAGGCTCACCAGGAACTTCAGGCCGCCGCCGTGAGCGTGCCCGTGACCCTGCGGAGAGGCCTCCACCAAGCCTTCGGCCGCGGCCACCGCCGAGGCTTCCTGCGGATCCAGCAGCTTGCCAATCAGTAACATCAGCAGCGCGCCGCCCAGCGGAAACAGGGGAATCAGCCAGATGAGATCGAGAAAGTTCATGCCGCGCTCCTCACCACTTCAGCAAATCGATCTCGTCGGCCTGCACGGTTTCCTTGTTGCGGAACATCGCAATCAGAATGCCCAGCCCGACGGCCGCCTCGGCCACCGCCACGGTGATAATGAAAATGGCGAAAATCTGCCCGTTCATGTGATCGAACAGGCGGGAGAAAACGACCAGGTTGATGTTGACGGCGTTCAGGATCAGCTCGATCGACATCAGGATTATGACGATATTGCGCCGGGTCAGGACCCCCAGCGTGCCGATCAGCAGCAGCGCCACGCTCAGGATCAGGTAGTGGGCGGGCGTGATTGGATGCAGCATCTAGGCCCTCTTCTTCGCCAGCAGGACGCTGCCCACGACGGCCGCCAGCAGCAGCACGGAGGCCAGTTCGAACGGCAGCAGGTACTCGGAGAACAGCGCGTCTGCCAGGCGCTCGACGTTGCCACCCGCGGCCGGGGCCGCCGCGACGCCGGTGGGTAACTGGAAAGCGCCCGCGCCCCGCGTCAGGAACCAGAGGATTTCGGCGCCCACGCCCGCCACGCAGGCCAAAGCCAGCCACCAGCCTTTGCGGAACTGCCGTTCGCGCGACGCCTGGTCCAGGTTCACCAGCATGATGACAAACAGGAACAGGACCATGATGCCGCCGATGTACAGCACAATCTGCACGGCGAACAAGAACTCGGCGTGTTGCAGCAGGAACAGCCCGGCCACTCCCAGCAGGCTGACGATCAGCGAGATGGCGCTGTGCACCGCGCTGCGGCGCGTGACGGTCAGCACGGCGCCGAGCAGGGTGAGCAGGGCGAAGATGTAGAAAAAGATCGTGTCGATCATGTGCATTCACCGCTCCCTAACGGTCGCGGCTCAGAATTTGTACTCCGCCGGCTTGGGCCCTTCTTCGAGCATCTGCCGGTCCCAGATCTGGCCTTCCCGGGTGTAGCTGGCCAGCTCGAAGTCCTGCGTGAGTTCCAGGCATTCCACCGGACAGGCGTCTTCGCATAGCCCGCAAAACATGCAGCGGGAGGTATCGTAGGTGAACGTCGTCAATTCCTTGCGCTTGGTCTTCTCGTTTCGCTCGCTGCCCACCACGATCAGGACTTCCGGACAGGCCACCGCACACAGGTTGCAGGCGATGCACAGCGTCTCTCCGGTTTCCGGATGGTTGTTCAGGCGCGGCGCGCCCCGGTAGCGCTCGGCGATCCGGGGCCGTTCCCGGGGGTACTGCTCGGTCGTAATGTTCTTCGGATGCTGGGCGCGGAGGGTGACCCGCAAACCCTCGATCAGGTCGATCAGAAAAACCGTTCTGAAAAAGCGGCGCATCCAGGACTCCTCTCAGCGGTCCACTTCCCCCAGCACGATGTCGATGGTTCCGATGATCGCCACCAGGTCCGCGATCAGCGATCCGCGCGCCATCTTGTCCACCGCCTGGAGGTTCACGAACGAGGGCGGGCGGACGCGCACCCGGTACGGCTGCGTCGAGCCGTCGCTCACGACGAAGTAGCCCAGCTCTCCCTTCGGCGCTTCGATGGAAACGTACGCTTCGCCAACCGGCGGCTTGATCACCTTGGGCACCTTGGCCATGATCGGCCCGGCTTCCAGCCGGTCCACCGCCTGGCGGAGGATCCGCACCGACTGGCGCATTTCCCGCATGCGCACGATGTAGCGATCGAACGTGTCTCCGTTTTCGCGCGTGGGAATTTCAAAATCGTAGGTCTCGTAGCCCGAGTACGGCTGGGCCTTGCGCAGGTCCCAACGGACGCCCGCGGCGCGCAGCAGCGGGCCGGTGACGCCGTAGGCCTTGCAGTCCTCGGCATTCAGAACGCCAACGCCGGTGAGCCGCTGCATCCAGATCCGGTTGCCGGTCAGAAGCTCCTCGTATTCGTCCACCCGGGGCAGGAACGAGTCGCAGAACTTCTTCACTTCCTCTTCGAATCCTTCGTACAGCTCGTACTGCAATCCGCCGATCCGGAAGGCGTGCGTGGTCAGGCGCGCGCCGCAGTACTTCTCGTAAATGTTGAGGATGTCCTCGCGTTCCCTCATCACGTAGAACAGCGGCGTAATGGCGCCGATGTCCAGCGCGTGCGTGCCCAGCCAGATCAGATGGCTGGCGATGCGGTTCAACTCCGTCAGGATTACCCGCACCACCTGCGCGCGCGGCGGGGCCTCGACATTCAGCAGTTTCTCCACCGCCAGGCAGTAACCCAGGCCGTTGGAAACCGAGGCGACATAGTCCATGCGGTCGACGTAGGGCGCAAACTGCTGGTAGGTGCGGTTTTCGGCGATCTTTTCGACGCCCCGGTGGAGGTAGCCGATGACGCACTCCGTACCCAGGATCTTTTCGCCGTCCAGCTTGACGATCACGCGCAGCACGCCGTGGGTGGAAGGGTGCTGCGGGCCCATGTTCAGGACCAGTTCGGTGGAGTCGAGAAAAGTCTGCGCCATACGCTACTGCCCGCTTTCGATGCCCAGGTTTTCCTTCACCCAGCGGTTGTCCATCCGCACGATGCTGTGGTCCTTGCGCAGCGGATGTCCCTGCCAGTCGTCCGGCATCAGGATGCGCTTCAGGTCCGGATGGCTGGCGAACTCAATGCCAAACATGTCGTAGACCTCGCGCTCCAGCCAGTCGGCCGTGAGGTGGATCCCCACCACGCTCTCCGGCCGGAAACCCTCGGGAATGCGGGTTTTGACGCGAATGCGCTGGTTGGCGGCGAAACTGTACAGCACGTAAACCAGGTCGAAGCGTTCGGCCCGGGCCGGGTAGTCCACCGCGGTGATGTCCACCAGGTAGTCGAAGCCCGCCTCGAGCTTTAGAAACTCGACGATCGGCGGCACGGCGGCGGGCTGGGCCGCCAGGAAGTCCTGCCCCAGGTACGTGGAAAACTCGGTAATCTCGCCGGCAAACTGCCCGGCCAGCCGTCGCGTCAGGTCGCTCTCCCAAGGCGTTACGGCCATAACGGCCGGAGCTTTGGGAGCGGCGGGCGGCGCGGCGGCAGGCTTCGGCTTTGCCTCGGCTTTCTGCTCGTCAGCCATAAGGTCCTCAACTTGAGGAACTCCCACGTTTAGCACAGGGAGGGGGGGGTGTCAAATTCAACTGTTTAGGATCTCAAGATGTTGTATACGTTTTTCGCGCCAGAGACACCGGTCGCCGCGCTAGACTGGGACTGGATGGACCGAGTTCTTACCTTGAGTACGTTCGAGGCCGAGCACACCGCCAACGCCGCCCTGGATTTCTGGCTGAGCCGCCCGCCGGAGGAGCGTATCGGAGAAGTCGAGCGGCTTCGCAGGGAGTACATGGAAGCCCTGGGAGGATCTGAGCGTCATGGACTTGAGCAAGGACTTCCGCGATCTGTGCGCCTTGTTGAACGCGAAGGGCATTGAATACCTGATCGTCGGCGGCTATGCGGTGGCGTTCCATGGCGCGCCGCGGTTTACCGGAGATCTCGACCTGCTGATTCGCCCGGACGAAAGCAGCGTGAATCGCATGCTGGCGGTGGTGCAAGAATTCGGTTTCCCGATCGCCGGCGTGAATTCCACAGATCTGCTGGAACGGCAGACCATCCTCCAGCTCGGGCGTGTGCCAAGACAGATTCACTTGATGACCGCCGTGTCCGGGTTAACTTGGGAGGTTGCCTGGAACTCCCGGCAGGAGGGGAAGTACGGCGATGTCCGGGTCCTCTACCTTGGCCGGGAGGCCCTGCTGACCAACAAACGGGCCTGCGGCCGCGCCAAGGACCTCGCCGACGTTGAGGCGCTCACCAAACAAGAGATTTCTTAATTCAGTCCTTGACCTGTCTACAACTACAGGGTTCAGAGTGGAATCGGGACCATGCTGACGGTGACCAAACTCGCCCGCCGCTGCGGCCTGAGCCGCGGCACGCTCCTGTATTACGAGTCGGTCGGGCTGTTGCGGCCGGCCGGGCGCAGCGCCGGGAACTATCGCCGCTACGGCGAACAGGATCTCGAGCGGCTCAGGCGGATTTGCGCCTACCGCGGCATGGGACTCAAGCTGGCCGACATTCGCGCCGTCCTGGACCGCCCGGACGGCGATGCGTCGGCCGTTCTGACGCGGCGGCTGGCGGAGTTGGAAGTGGAAATCGCGAGGCTCCGCGGCCACCAGCAGTCGATCCTGAAACTGCTCCGAAACAAGACTGAATTCGAAAGGAATCAAATGATCACTAAAGACAAACTCGTGTCCATCATGCGCGCCGCCGGGCTGACCGAGGAGGACATGAACCGTTTCCACGTTGAGTTCGAGAAATCAGCCCCGGCCGAACACCAGGAGTTCCTCGAGTTCCTGCGCATTCCGGCCGAGGAGATCGCCACCATCCGCCAGGAGAGCCGGAAAGGAGCCGCGGGGTAGCCCTCAGTGGTCGCGGTCGGTGACCAGGTTGGTGACCGTGGCCAGCGCGCGCTGGTAGGGCGAAAAGGCGAATTCGCCGATGATGGACCGGGCCTTGTCGCGGAACGACTCGGCCCGCTCCATGGCGCGCTGGATGCCGTCGTAGCGGCGGACCAGTTCCAGCACCCGGGCGAAAGAGACGTGGTCGTAGTGGCCGTCGGCCAGCACCGCGGCGATCTCGGCCCGCTCGCCGGCGGTGGCGCGCTCCAGGGCGTAGATCAGCGGCAGGGTCACCTTTCCTTCGCGCAGGTCGCTGCCCACGGGTTTGCCCAGGACGCCTTCGTCGGCGGTGAAATCCAGCACGTCGTCGACAAGCTGAAACGCCATGCCCAGGTTCCAGGCGTATTCGCCCAGCCGTTCGACGCCGCTGTCGTCGGCGCCCCCGAAAATGGCGCCCAGCCGGGCGCAGGCCGAAAACAGGCTGGCGGTCTTGTGGTCCACCAGTTCCATGCAGTCGGCTTCGCTGATTTCGATCTTCCCCAGCCGCTCCAGTTGCAGCAGTTCGCCTTCCACCATTTTCTGCGTCAGGCCGATGAGCAGGTCGAGCACGGCGAACTTGCGCTCGGCCAGCGCGAGCTGGAAGGCCTGCATGTACAGCCAGTCGCCGGCCAGCACCGACGTGTGGTTGCCCCACAGGGCGTTGGTCGAGGGCTTGCCGCGGCGCGTTTCGGCATAGTCGATCACGTCGTCGTGCACCAGCGTGGCGGCGTGAATCATCTCCACCACGGCGGCCATGCGGATGGCCCCCGGCGTCACGGCGCCGAACAGCTTGGCCGAGAGCAGAACCAGGATCGGCCGCAGCCGTTTCCCCCCGCTCGAATGCAGGTATCGCCCGATGGTGGTGATGGCCTCCACCGAGGCCACCGACTCCAGGCGGATTTCGGCTTCGACCTTTACGAGATCGTCCCGCACGAGATCGAAGATCGCCATCGCGCCCAGAGATTGGCCCGCTCTGCTTAGACCCATTGGTTGCACCCAGTTTAACCGCTCGTCTGGGCGGGGAGCAAACACAGCCGCGCGAAGTTCCCGCTCACGGCGCGGGCAACCTGCTCCAAACTCTCTCCCCGCACCCCGGCCAGACGGCGCGCCGTGTGGACCACAAAGGCCGGTTCATTACGCCGGCCGCGCAACGGCGCGGGCGCCAGCAGCGGCGCGTCGGTCTCCACCAGTATCCGCTCCGCCGGCGCCAGCCGCGCCGCCTCGCGGATCGCCTCCGCGCTCTTATAGGTCAGGATGCCGGAGAAGCTCAGGTAGAAGCCCATCTCCAGGCACCGCTCGGCTTCCCGCGCCCCCCCGGTGAAACAATGCATGATGCCGGAGAGCGCGAAGGGCCGCCAGTGCTCTTCGAGCAGCGCGAAGGTGTCGTCCCAGGCCTCGCGCGTATGGACGATCACCGGCTTGCCGGCTTGGCCCGCGATGCGCAGTTGCCGGACGAAGGCTTCCCGCTGGGCTTCCCTGGGCGCTACATCGTAGTGATACTCCAGCCCGGTCTCGCCCACCGCCACGACCTTGGGATGGCTCGCCAGCTCTTGCAGACGCGCGTAAACGTCCTCGCCCGCCTTATGGGCGTCGTGGGGCTGCACACCGACGGTGGCCCGCACGCCCTCGTACTTCTCCGCCAGGCGAATGGCCCGGTCCAGTTCCTCGAGCCGGGTCGCGGTGTTGATGGCCAGAATGGTCTCGACCCCGGCTTCGCGCGCCCGGCGCAGAACGTCGTCGCGGTCCGCATCGAACTCCGCCAGTTCCAGGTGGCAGTGCGTGTCGGCCAGCGTCACCTCAGCCGCGCCCCCACGGGCACGTCTTCGTGGAAGCCCACCACCACCGGCTTGCCGTCGCCCTCCGAGGCGGCGATGATCATTCCCTCCGAGGGGATGCCGCGCAGTTTGCGCGGCTGGAGGTTCGCGACTATGGCCACTTTGCGGCCGATCATCTGTTCCGGCGTGTAGGCCTCGGCGATGCCCGCGACGATGGAGCGCGGCCTGGGTTCGCCGATGTCGATCTTCATGTGCAGCAGCTTGTCGGCGCCCTTCACCGTCCGTGCTTCCAGCACCACGCCCACGCGCATATCGACTTTAACGAAATCGTCGATGGTGATGGTCGCCGACGGCGCGGGCGCCTTGCCCAGCAACGCCGCCTGGCGCGCGGTCTCGATGACTTCGAGTTCCTGCATCTTCGGAATAGCCACGCCGGCCTCGATGCGCGGGAATACGGCGGCGATTTCGCCGATCTTCTGCCCGCCGGCCAACTGGCCCCAGGCCAGTTGATCCACGCGCGCCGACTCGAGCGGCTCCGCCATTCCGAGCTGCGCCCAGATCTTCGCCGCCGAATCCGGGATCACCGGAGCTAACAGTACCGTCGCAATGCGCACCACCTCGGCGGCCGTGTACAGCGTCGCGTCCAGCGCCGCGGCCGCCTCGGGCTTCTTGGCCAGCTTCCAGGGCGCCTGCTCGACGATGTACTTGTCCGCCGCCGACAGCAGCGCCCAAAGCGCTTCCAGCGCCTTGCTGTATTCGAAACGCTCGAACCCCGCAACCACCGCCGCGATCGTCTCGCCCGCCTGCGCCGCCAGCCCCGCATCGCCCGCCGAAGCCGGGACCACGCCGCCGCGGTACTGCCGGATCATCGTCAGCGTGCGGCTCACCAGGTTTCCCAGCCCGTTGGCCAGGTCGGAATTGTAGCGGCCCACCAGGGCGTCGTAGCTGAAACTGCCGTCCTGCCCGAAGACGATCTCGCGCAGCAGGAAGTAACGCAGGGCGTCGATTCCGGCCACTTCGGCGATGGGCATCGCGCGCACGATGTTGCCGCGCGACTTGGACATCTTGTCGCTTTCAAACAGCAGCCAGCCGTGCGCGTAAATGCGCTTGGGCAGCGGCATTTCGGCGGCCATCAGAAACGCCGGCCAGTAGATGGCGTGGAAGCGCACGATCTCCTTGCCGATCAGGTGCAGGTCCGCCGGCCACAGGTCCTGGCCTTCCACCGCGCTCATGTACGTCGTGAGCGCGTCGAACCAGACATAGAAGACGTGCGGCGCGAAGTCGGGCACCGGGATGCCCCACTGGATGGTCGTGCGGCTGATGGAAAGATCGGTCAGTCCCTGCCGCAGAAAGGCCAGCACCTCGTTGCGCCGCGACTCGGGCTGGAGAAACTCGGGGTTCTGTTCGTGCAACTCGATAAGTTTCTCGGTGAACGCCGACAGCTTGAAGAAGAGGTTTTCTTCGGTGACCGTCTCGGTGGGCCGCCCGCAATCCGGGCACGGATCGCCGGGCTTGGCGTCGCTGACATACAGTTCGTCGAAAAAGCAGTATTGGCCGGAGTAGGCGCTCTTGTAGATGTAGCCGTTCTTCAGACAGCGCGCGAACAGGTCCTGGACCACTTTGTGGTGCCGCGGGCTGGTGGTGCGCTGGAAGCGGTCGATCTTGAAACCCAGTTTCTCCCACTGCCGGCGGAATTCCTCGGCGATGATGGCGGTGAATTCCTCGGGCGTCTTGCCGGCCGCCTTGGCGGAGCGCTCCACTTTCTGGCCGTGCTCGTCGGTGCCCGTGGTCAGCACGGCGTGGCAGCCCTGCATGGTTTTGAACCGCCGCACCAGGTCGGCCACGATGGTCGTGTAAGTATGCCCGATGTGCGGGGCCGCGTTCACATAGTAAATGGGCGTTGTGAGATAGTATTTCATCGCGATGTCCTGAGATAAGCCAGACCGGCCTCGCTCATGATTTCCTTGAGCGGAACGCCGGTGGCGCGCGCCAGTTGGCGGCAATCTTCGTATTCCGGCGCGAAAGCGCCCGAGGCCGAGACCTTCACGCGCACTTTGCCGTGGCGGGTCTCGACTTCCACCACGCCGCGCGCCTCGACGCGGCGCTCGGCGGCGTGAATGCGCAAGCCGAAGGTGGACGTCTCGGCGAACACCAGCGCCGCCAGCCGCTCGCGGTCTTCCGGCCGCGCGATCACGCTGAGCAGCGTGCCCGGGCGGTTCTTCTTCATCTGCACCGGGGCCAGGGTGACGTCCAGCGCGCCGGCTTCGAGCAGGCGTTCCATGGCGTAGCCCAGCGTCTCGGGCGTCGAATCGTCGATATTGGCCTCGAGCACGGCCACGGTGGCCGCTTCCGCCGCCCCGCTCGTCTCGCCCAGCAGAACGCGCAGGACGTTGGCCTGCTCGTGGAAGTCCTTCGTGCCGGCCCCGTAACCCGCGCCGGAGATGCGCATCGGCGGCAGTGCGCCGCAGGAGACGGCCAGCGTCGCGACGATGGCCGCGCCCGTGGGCGTCGTGAGTTCCACCTGCGGTCCGCGCGAGCAGACCGGCTTGCCTTCCAATAGCGCCGCCGTCGCGGGCGCAGGCACGGGCAGCAGGCCGTGCCCGGTCTGGACCGTTCCGCCGCCCACGTTGATAACCGAAGCGTGCACCTCATCCACGCCCAGAAGATGGAACCCCATCGCCGCGCCCACGATATCGGCGATGGAATCCACCGCGCCGACCTCGTGGAAGTGGACCTTCTCCACCGGCACGCCGTGCACCCGCGCCTCCGCCTCGCCCAGCTTGCCGAAGATGGCCGCCGCATGCACCTTGACTCTGTCCGGCAGCGCGCCGCCGCCGATCATGCGCAGGATGTGCGGCAAGTGCCGGTGCGCCTTCTGCTCGCCGCCTTCGACCACGAAACGGGTGGCCGCGATGCCGGCGCGTTTGACCTTCTCGGCGCGAAAAGCGGCGCCTGTGTTGAGCGAATGAAGCGCTTCGGCCAGCGGCTCAAAAGCGGCGCCGGCGTCGATGAGCGCACCCACGGTCATGTCGCCGGCGATTCCGGAAAAGGCATCCAGGTAGCAAAGTTTCATGCGATCAGTTGCGGCAGCAGTTCACCGGCGCGCCCGCGCAGCGAACAATCCACTTCCTCCGAGTAGGGCGTTGCATCCAGGTTGATCTCGATCACTTTCGCGCCGGCGGCCTTGGCCCGGTCCACCAGTCCCGCCGCCGGGTACACCACCGCGGCGGTGCCAATCACCAGGAAAACCTCGGCTTCCCTCGCGGCGCACTCGGCCCGGCGCCAGACCTCCTGCGGCAGCATTTCGCCGAACCACACCACGCCCGGGCGCAGCAGCGCGCCGCAGTCGCAGCGCGGCGGCAGGTCCGGCAATGGGACGCGATCGTCTCGCCCCGCCCGCCCGCAGCCGGTGCAGCGCACCTCCCAAATGTCCCCGTGGACTTTCAGGACCTCGCGGCTGCCGGCCCGGTCGTGCAGCCCGTCCACGTTCTGCGTCACAAGCGTGAACCGCCCGCACCGCCGCTCGAGTTCGGCCAGCGCGAGGTGCCCGGCGTTGGGCTCCGTCGCGGCGATGAGGCCCCGGCGCCAGTCGTACCATTCCCACACCAAGCGCGGGTCGCGGGCGAAGGCCTCCGGCGTGGCCAGGTCCTCGGGGCGAAACTGCCGCCACAGGCCGCCCGCGCCGCGAAAAGTAGGAACTCCGCTTTCGGCCGAGATGCCCGCGCCGGTCAGCGCCGCGACACACCGGGCCTCTCTGAGCCACTCCCGCGCCCGTTGCATGGAAGTTCTATTATCCTACGGCAGCGTCTCGCGGCGGATCTTTTCCGCCTGGTCGGCGCGGTACTGCTTGAGCCGGGTGCGCAGTTCGGGGCGGCTGAGACCCAGAATCGCGACCGCCAGCAGGGCCGCGTTGATGGCGCCGGGCTTGCCGATGGCCAGCGTGCCCACCGGAATGCCGCCCGGCATCTGCACCGTGGAGAGCAGCGAATCGAGCCCCTTGAGCGACGGGCTTTCCATCGGCACGCCCAGCACGGGGAGCACCGTGTGCGCTGCCGCCACCCCGGCCAGGTGCGCCGCGCCGCCCGCCGCGGCGATGATCACCTCCAGGCCGCGCTCCTCGGCCGTCGAGACATAGTCGGCCGTGTCGTGCGGCGTGCGGTGAGCCGACAGCACCCGGCACTCATGCGGCACGCCGAAACGAGACAGCGTCTCGTGAGCCTGCCGCATGGTCTCCCAATCGGACCTCGAACCCATCAACACGCCCACCAGCGGGCGCGGCTCCTGGCCCATGCTACTCTCCCTGGCCCGCCGAGTAGCCCGGCTTGCCGTCGTAGGTGTACAGGTTCTCGGTCTTGACGACGTCGAACCCCGCCGCGGCGGCGCGTTCGAGCAGGCGAATCACTTGCGTCTGAGTCGCGGACGCGGCCAGGAAGCGGCAGCGCCAGAACTCGCTGGTCAGCGTGTCCGCGAAGCCGCCCGGGTAAACCTTCACGCCGCGGTTGTCGATCATGGTCAGACCCAGCCCGTCGCCGGCGAGTTTCTCGACGGCCGGACCCAGGTCCGCCGCCGATCCGGCGTTCCAGTCCAGGAACAGGTCCGTGCCCACCAGTTGCTTCCGCTCCGCCGATCCGGCGCCCGGCGCGGCGCCCGTGGGCGTCTGCTTGGGGGCGGCGCTGTAGCTGGCGGGTTTCAGTTTCTCGGGCATCTGGCCGACTCGCGCCGCCACGGCCTGGGCAAACTCCTTGGTGCCGACCTTTTCCTTGCTGATGCCGTCGGCGTAAATGTCGTAGGTATGGATGCCGTCTTCCATGGTGCGCAGCCAGGCGTTGTGTACGCGCTCGGCCACGTCGGTCTGGCCGATGTGCACCAGCATCATCACCGAGCCCAGCAGCAGGCCCGACGGATTGGCCAGGTTCTGCCCGGCACGCCGCGGCGCGGAGCCGTGAATGGCCTCGAACATGGCGTACTTGGCGCCGATGTTGGCCGATCCCGCCAGCCCCACCGAGCCGGCAATCTGCGCGGCCACGTCGGACAAGATGTCGCCGTACAGGTTGGGCATGACGATGACGTCGAACGCTTCCGGCGTGTCGGCCATCTTGGCGGCGCCGATGTCCACGATCCAGTGCTCTTTCTCGATATCCGGATACCCGGCCGCGATCTCGTCGAAGACCTTGTGGAACAGGCCGTCGGAGATCTTCATGATGTTGTCTTTGGTAAAGCAGGTCACCTTCTTGCGGCTGTTGCGGCGCGCGTACTCGAAGGCGTAGCGGACGATGCGCTCGCACCCCGGACGGCTGATCAGCTTGATGGACTGCGTGACGTTGGCCGTGGGCCGGTACTCGATGCCCGCATACAGATCTTCTTCGTTCTCGCGCACGATCACCACGTCCATGCCCGGATGGAGCGTGTCCACGTAGGGGTGATAGGCGACGCAGGGGCGCACGTTGGCGTACAGGCCCAGCATCTTGCGCGTGGTGACATTCAGGCTCTTGAAACCGCCGCCCTGCGGCGTGGTGATGGGAGCCTTCAGGAATACTTTGGTGCGGCGCAGGGACTCCCAGGACGTGGGTTCGATGCCGGCGGAATTCCCGCGCAGGTACACCTTTTCGCCGATCTCGATCTCCTCGATCGCGATCCGCGCGCCGGCTTCTTTGAGGATGTGGAGCGTGGCGGCCATGATTTCGGGGCCGATGCCATCGCCATGAGCTACGGTAATCTGAGTGAGAGTTGCCATGATTATTCTATTAGATAGCGGTTTTTGAGCCCAGAGGCAACCGTCGCCCTACTTGAGCAGGCTGTCGAACAGCGGCTTGCGGGGTTCGCCGCGGCGCAGGAATTCGGTCACTTTGGGGACTACGCCGTCGCTCTGGCAGTCGAAAATGAGATGCCCGCAATCCCCCTCCAGCACAATGGCGGGCGTCCGAATCAGCTTCGAGAACTCGATGGCCGGCGCGGAATTCACCATGTGGTCCCGGCCGGCCACGATGATCAGCATGGCCGCCCTGACCTCGATGGCGGCCCGGGCCAGCGAGCCGTTGTACGGCGCCGCCACGTCGTGCGCCAGCATGGCTTCCAGTTGCCGGATGCGGTCGTTCGCATCGAACCCGGCGTTCCGTCCCAGCGCCTCTTTCAGATAGGCCGGGAATTGGTCGCGCGAGGTGCGCTCGGCCCGGTAGCGCGGCGTGGTCAGCGCATAGGCGTGGATCAGGCTGAGCGCCTGCAAGTCGGGCGGCCGGTCGTAGTTGCCGCCCCGGTAGTCCCGGTGCTCCTGAATGGCGCGCATCTCGGCGGTCCACAGCAGCAGGTCGGTGGAAGCCAGCCGCGGCGTGCCGACGATGGGAATCGCTCGCTCCATGGCCTTGGGATAGGAGACGGCCCACTCGAACGCCTGCATGCCGCCCATCGAGATGCCCGCCACGGCGTGCAGTTGCTTAATGCCGAACACCTCGGTGACGAGCCGGCGCTGGGTGTTCACCATGTCCCGAATGGAAACCTTGGGGAACTTCAGGCGCGGCTGCGCGGCGCTGTTGGAGGGCGACGACGACACCCCGTTGGCCAGGGCGTCCGCGGCAATGACGAAGTAGGACGAAGTGTCGATCATCTTCGCCGGACCGGCGCCGAAATACTGCTCCAGGTCCTTGGACGTGCCGGTGAACCAGGTGGGAAACAGAATGGCGTTGGTCTTGTCCCGGTTCAATTGGCCGTAGGTGCGGTAGCCGATCCGGCAGTCGCGGATCTCCGCGCCGCTTTCCAGTTTGAAATCCCCGAGCGAGACAAACTGCTGGGCGCCTTCGGCGGCCAGCGCCGCCTGCACCGCGGCCAGCAGCAACAGGGCGCGTTTCATGCGCTCAACCCTCCTCGGCAAAGACGCGGGCGAATATCGCGTCCACGTGTTTCAGATAGCGCTCGTCGGAGAACGCCCGGGCGATTTGCTCGGGCGCGAGCAGGGCGCGCACCTCCGCATCGGCCTCGATAGCGGCGCGGAAGTCGCCCTCCTCTTCCCAGGCCCGCATGGCGTGGAACTGAACCAGTTGGTAAGCCCGCTCGCGCAGCATGCCGGCGGCGGCCAGATCGAGCAGCAACTGGCCGGAGAAGATAAGGCCCCGGGTGGCGTTCAGGTTGCGCAGCATGCGTTCCGGGTGCACGCGCATGTCGCGCACCAGCCACGCGGTCTTGGCCAGCAGGTAGTCGGTGAGAATGGTGGAATCGGGCAGGATCACGCGCTCCACCGAGGAATGCGAGATGTCGCGCTCGTGCCACAGCGCGATGTTCTCGAAGGCCGCCTGGGCATTGGCGCGCACCACCCGCGCCAGGCCGCAGATCTGTTCGCTGGTCACCGGATTGCGCTTGTGCGGCATGGCCGAGCTGCCCTTCTGCCCGGAGGTGAATGGTTCCTGCGCCTCGCGCACCTCGGTGCGCTGCAAATGGCGCACTTCGAGCGCGATCTTCTCGCACAGCGCCGCGATGAGCGCCAGCGCGCAGATGTAGCTGGCGTGGCGGTCGCGCGAGATCACCTGGCTGGCCACCGGCGCGGGCTTCAATCCCAGGCGCGCGCAGATGCGCTCTTCCGCCCGCGGCCCGACGTGGCCGAAGGTGCCCACCGCGCCGGAGATCTTGCCGCAGCGCATCTCCCCGGCCGCGGCGCCCAGCCGCGCCAGTCCCCTCCGGGCTTCGTCGTACCACAGCGCCAGCTTGAGGCCGAAGGTGATCGGCTCGGCGTGCACGCCATGGGTGCGGCCGATCTGCGGGGCGTGCTGGAACTCGAAGGCGCGCTTCTTCAGCGCCTCCATCAGTCCTTCCAGCGCCCCGGCGATGAGCGCCGTGGCCTGAACAACCTGCAAGGCCTGCGCGGTGTCCACCACGTCGTTGGAAGTCAGCCCGTAATGAAACCAGCGCGAGGCCTCGGCCTGCCCGGCGGCGGCCATGCTTTCGGCCACGCAGGTGGTGAAGGCGATGACGTCGTGCTTCACCTCGCGCTCGATCTCGTTAATGCGGGCCGCGTCGCAGGCGGCGTGCTGGCGCAGGAGCCGGGCGGCCTCGGCCGGCACCTCGCCGGTTTCGGCCAGCGCATCGGCGGCCGCCAGTTCCACTTCCAGCCACTGCCGGAACTTGTTCTCTTCACTCCAGATTCGGCCCATTTCCGGGCGGGTGTATCGCTCGATCATAGAACTCTAGAATTCGAACAGTTCGCTTTGCCGGCGCGGCACGACGATTTCCAGCCGCGTGGCCAGCGCCCGTCGCGTCAAAGCCTGGCTGGCCACCAGGCGCGCCAGCTCGGGATGATTGTTGTGTTCGCTCAGGTGGCTGAGCAGCAGCGTGCGCGTCTCGCCGCCCAGATCGCCGGCGATGAACTCGCCCACCACGTCGTTGGAAAGATGCCCGCGGCGGCCCATCACCCGCTGCTTGACGGCCCACGGGTACGGCCCCACCTTCAGCATCTCCAGGTCGTGATTGGATTCCAGAATCAGAAAGTCCGCGCCCTGCAAGTGGACCCGCACCGATTCCGGTATGTATCCCAGGTCGGTCACCACTCCGATCTTGCGCCCCTGGGCGCGAAACGTGTAGCCCACCGGGTCGCAAGCGTCGTGCGGGATGGTGAAACTCGCCACCTCAATGTCTCCGATGGAAAAGCCGGTCCCCGCCTGAAACGTCTCGACGCGCGCCGGACAGCCGTTCCATTCGATGGTCGGCGCGGTGAGGTGCGTCAGATAGACCGGCACGTCGTAGCGCTTGAGCAGCACCGGCAGACCGGACACATGGTCGCTGTGCTCGTGAGTGATGAGAATCGCGTCCAGCCGCGCGGGCGACTCGCCGATGGCCGCCAGCCGGCTCTCGGTCTCGCGGCGGCTCAACCCGGCGTCGATAAGAATCCGCGTCGACGCGGTGGCGATGAACGTCGAGTTGCCCGCGCTGGACGACGCAAGTACACAGATCCTGACGATGCGGCCCTCCGGAACTCCCATTCTGGCAGGAACGCCGGGCGGGAACAAGGCGCGTCGAGCCCGCCGCCTTCGGACGGGGAAGGATCGCGAAGGCGCGGTTTGATTGTCCGCCTAG
>JACQZT010000373.1 GCA_016213755.1 Acidobacteriota bacterium
ATCTCGGGGTCGCCCGCCGGCCAGCGATCCGGCGCGAAATTGCGGATGTACAGGTATTCGGGAGGTCGCAGGGCGCGCGCCGGATACCCCAGGTTGTCTCGGCGCGCGTGCGAGTGGCGCTCGCGACCGGAGAAGGCGCGCGTGCGCCGGGCGTCCACCCGGCCTGAACGGCCCGAAGCCAGGACCTCGAGGAAGCTCTTTCCGGTCATGATTTCGGGCGGCTTCAGCCCGGCGGCTTCCAGCAGGGTGGGCGCGAAGTCCATGAAGCTCACTAGGTCCTCCACTTTCCGGCCGCCCTTGAAGCGCCCCGGGCAGGACACCGCCAGGGGCAGATGGATGCCGTACTCGTACAGGTTGGCCTTGGAGCGCGGGAACGGCATCCCGTTGTCGGCCGTCGCCAGCACCAGCGTCCGGTCCAGTTCGCCGATTTCCTCGAGACGCGCCAGCATTTTGCCCAACTGCCGGTCGAACCACTCGATTTCCTGGTAGTAGTCCAGAATGTCGCCGCGCACTTCGGGCGTATCGGGAAGGAAGGAGGGCACGCGAACCTGGTCCAGCCGTTTCCCGCTCCGGGCGCCGGACCCCTGGCCGTAGGCCCGGTGCGGCTCGTGGCCCCCGTACCAGAAGCAGAACGGCTGCCCCGCCGGGCGCTCCTTCAGGAACTGGTCGAAATTCGCAGCGTAGTCCACCGGGCTGATCCCCGCCGGCGTCTGGTCGAAGCGCAGGCGGTTGTACTCCGCACCGGCGGGGTTATGTTTCCAGCCGGCGTCGCGCCAGTTCGCAGGGCCGGCCCCTTTGCCGCTCATACCGGTGTGATAGCCGGCCTCGCGCAGCAGGTCCGGGTACACCCTCAGCTTGCCCGGAAACAGGCTGGCGTGCGTGCCGCCTTCCTCCAATTGCCAGGGACCGCGCCCGGTCAGGATGGCGGCGCGCGAGGGCGCGCACCCGGGCGAACCCGAGATCGCGTTGGTGAACAGCACGCCCTTTTCGGCCACCGAATCGATGGCCGGCGTCTTCACCACCAGGTCGCCCGCCGAAGACGTATGCAGCCAGCTCTGGTCGTCCGCGATGGCGAACAGGATGTTCAATCGCCGCGCCGGCTTTTGAATCTGGAACAGGGCCGGGGCGGCCAGAAACTCGCGTCGCGTGCTGGTCATTGTACCAGCATATCGGACTGCGCGATCCGCTGCGCCGCCTGGCGCCCCATGCGCACGCAGTCCGGAATGCCGATGCCGTAGTAGGCGTTGCCGGCCAGGTGCAATCCCGGCAGGCCGGCCATCAGCGCCTGGATGCGCGCGACGCGCCCGGCGTGGCCCACCGTGTATTGCGCCATCGAGCGCGGCCAGCGGGAAATGCGGTGGAAGCGCGGGCGCGCCGTGACGCCCATCAGATCGCGCAGCTCCCCCTCCAGCGCGGCCACAATGGTCTCGTCGCTTTCCCCCAGCGCGGAATCGTCCGTGCCGCCCAGGAAGCAGCGCAGCACGGCCAGGTGGTCCGGCACGCGGAAGGAGAACTTGGTGCCGACCCAGGTGCAGGCCACCAGGCGGCGCCGCTCGCGCTTGGGCACCAAAAAGCCGAAGCCGTCGAGCGGATGTCCGAGTTCCCGCTTGTCGTAGACCAGCGCGACGGTCATGGAGGAAGAGTACTCGACGCCGTTCAATAAACCGGCCAGTTCCGGCGCCAGTTCCGTCACGGCCCCGGCAGCCTCATACGCCTGGCAGGCCAGCACCACGTTTCGCGTCTCAATCCACTCGCCATTCACGCGCAGCCGGTAGCCGGAATCCCGCCGCTCGATGGTTTCCGCCTCGCCGTGCAGCACTTCCATGCGCTCGCCCGCGGCCCGCGCCAGCGCGTCCGTCAACTGGCCCAGCCCGCCCTTCAGGGTCTGAAACAGGGGCATCGAGCCGCCCGTCCGGGCCGCCTGCTTGCGCGCCGCCAGCACGCCCCGGGTGAGGCTGCCGTATTTGGCTTCCAGTTCCACGAAGCGCGTGAGCACGCTACCGACGCTCAAACGGTTCGGATCGCCGCCGTACACTCCGCTCAGCAGCGGTTCGGCGAGGTAATCCACCGCCTCCGGCCCGTAATGATCGCGGATGAACTCGGCCACCGAGCGGTCCGCCAGGGCCGTCCTGGGCGGCCGGCGCAGCCACTCCAGGCCCATGCGGATCTTGGTGGGCCAGCCCAGCAGGCGCGTCGTGACCAGGGGCCAGATCCGGGTGGGCACCATCAGCATCAGGCCGTCCGGGAGCGCCACCAGGCGCCCGCCCTTGAGCACGTAGGTGACGCGCAGGTGGTCGTTCGAGGCGATGACGTCGCCGCCCAGGCCGAGTTCGCGGATCAGCGCCAGCGCCCACGGTTTGGCGGCCAAAAAGCTGTCCGGGCCGGCCTCCAGGACGCAGCCGTCCACCGTGTCGGTCCGGATGACGCCGCCCAGTCGCGGCCGGCGCTCGACCAGGGTACAAGTCAGGCCGGTCTTGGCGAGTTCGTAGGCCGCCGAGAGCCCGGAAATCCCGCCGCCGACAATGACCGCGCCGCGCATCAAACCCTTCCCTGGGCGAAAAAGGTGACAGACACCATTTTCGGCGGCCGAAAATGGATGTCTGTCACCTTTTTCGGTTGGCGGCGCATCAGACCGCTCCCTGACGGTCGCGGCTCAGTTTCTGGCTCGCCACGTCGGCCAGCGCCCGAATGAAGGTGGGCGACGAGTTCAGCGACTCGGGACGCCGCAGCGCGATGCCTCTTTCGGCCGCATGCTGGTGAAACAGGATGTCCACGTCGTAGAGCACCTCGACGTGGTCCGAGACGAAACCGATGGGGTGGAGCACCACCTCCTGGATGCCGCGCGCGGCGAACTGGTCCAGTTTGGATTCCACCCCCGGCCCCAGCCAGCGCTCGTCGGTCATGCCCTGGCTCTGGTAGGCGAACTCCCAGCCGTGCAGCCCGGCGCGGCGCGCCACCAGCGCGGCCGTGGTCCGGGCCTCTTTATCGTAGACGTCCCCCGACTCAAGAATCCTCTCCGGCAGGCTGTGCGCGGTGAACAGCACCTGGCGGGCGGGCAGTTGCGCCGCCAGTTTCTCGTGAAACGCTTCCACCAGCATGGGGTGATCGTGAAAGCTCTTGGTCCAGGCGATCTCGGCCGTGTACCCCAGGGCGTCCTTCGCCTGTTGCGTTCGGCGGAAGTAAAAGCCCACGCTCAGGCGGGAATACTGCGGCGCCAGGCACAGCGCCACGATGCGCTGGATGCCGTCGCTCTGCATGCGCGCCATGGTTTCCTGGAGGAACGGCCGCCAGTTGCGCATGCCGAAGTAGACCGGAACGCCGAGCTGCGCTTGAAGCGCCGCGGCCTGTTCGCGGGTGCGGGCCAGCAGTGGCGAGCCGCCGCCAATCTCCCGGTAGCGCCGCTCGACCTCGGCCACGATGCGCGGCGCCATGGGCCGGCCGCCGCGGACATAGGAGAGATATTCCGCAACGTCTCCGGCGCACTCGGGCGCGCCGTGCGCCGCGAGCAGGACCGCCTCGCGCATCAGGGCCGGTAGTCCCGCACGATCTGCACCACCGCCTTCACGTTCTCCACCGGCGTTTCGGGCAGAATGCCGTGACCCAGGTTGAAAATGTGGCCCGGGCGGGCGCCGGTGCGCTTGAGCAGTTCCTGCACCCGCACCTTCAATTCCGGCAGCGGCGCCAGCAGCGCGGCCGGATCCAGGTTGCCCTGCACCGCCGAGCGGTAGCTGATGTCCATCCAAGCCTGGTCGATGTTGATGCGCCAGTCCACGCCCAGCACGTCGCCGCCGGCCGCATGCAGTTCCTTGAAGAAGCCCGCCGCGCCGGTGCCGAAGTGGATCACCGGCACGCCCGTCGAGCGGATGCGCTCGATCAGCGCCCGCGAATAGGGCGCCACGTAGCGGACGTAATCGTCCGGCCCCAGCGCGCCCACCCAACTGTCGAAGACCTGTATGGCGCGCGCCCCTTGCGCGACCTGCAAGATGGCGAACGGACCCAGAACGTCCACCAGTTTGCCCATCAGCCGGCGCCACAGCGTCTCGTCCTTGTACATGAGCTGCTTGGTTTTCAGGAAGGTGCGCGAGGCGCCCCCCTCGATCATGTAGCTGGCCAGGGTGAACGGAGCGCCGACAAAACCGATCACCGGCACCTTTCCGGCCAGCGCCTTGGTCACCATCTGGATCGACTCGCCAACGTATCCCAGGTCGTCCGTGTTGGAGATCGACAGCGAGTCCACGTCGGAGGAATTCGCCACCGGGTTCTCGATCACCGGCCCTTCGCCGGCGATGAACTTGAGCTTGAGGCCCATAGGTTCAACGGGCAGCAGCAGGTCGGCGAAGATGATCGCCGCGTCCACGTCGAGGATTTCCACCGGCTGCAAGGTCACCGCGGCCGCCAGGTCGGCCCGCTTGCAGATCTCCAGAATCGAATGTTTGGCCCGAACCTCGCGATAAGGTTTCAGGTACCGTCCCGCCTGGCGCATAAACCATACGGGCCTTACGTCCGTCGGTCTGCGCCGGCAGGCATCGAGAAACCGGCTATTCATTGGAGCCACGCGCATGCCATTCCCGCTCTGTCCTCACAAAGGTAGACTCGAAATCCCTTTGGTCTGTTCCGGGCCGCCCATTCGCGGCCCAGAATGTAAAAAGGCTTGGCCCAGACCTCGCTGTCCAGTGTCGATGGTGCAATCACCGAAACCGACAGCATGCCCTGGGCGGGATAACCGGTCCGCGGGTCCATCACATGGGAGTACAGCTTCCCCCCGGCCCGGAAAAACTTCTCATAGTTGCCCGAGGTCGACAGCGAGAGGTCGCGCAGCGTCACCTCGTCGATGGTCTGGCTCGGACTCTTCGGATTGCGAATCTTGACCTTCCAGCCCGGCTCGTTGGGCGGCGTCCCCAGGGCATAAATGCTGCTTCCCCCGGCGGTCACCAGCGCGGAATTGATGTTGTACTCCTTCAAGACGGCCACAATCCGATCCACCGCGTAACCTTTGCCCACTCCGCCCGGATCCAGTTCCACGCCCGCCCGGGCCAGCCGGACGGTCTGGGTCCGCGCGTCCAGCAGGATGTTCTTGTACCCCACCCGGGCCAGCGCGCCGCGAATCTCCGCGCGGTGCGGCAGACGGCCCGAACCCCGGTAGAAGCCCCACACTTTCATCAGCGGGCCTACCGTAATGTCAAACGTTCCCTGGCTCCGCCGGCTGTATTCCACGCACGCCGAAAGGAGCCCGAACAGCTCCGGGCCGGCCGCCACCGCGCGCTCGGCGCCGAACCGGTTCACCTCGCTCAACTCGCTCTCCGGACGGTAGTTAGAGAGCATCCGGTCGAGCCGCCGAACTTCCTCGAAGGCGCCCTCGGTGGCCCCGATCAGCACGTTCCGATCGGTCCCATAAGCCACCACCGTGTAAGTCGTACCCATGGCGTCGAGGCTGTTCTCGACGCGCAGCATCTCCCCAGCCCGCGCCGCCACGGGGGCTAACAACAAAATTAGCACAAGGGGTTTCATTCAACCGGTTTATTTTCGTCCCCAGCCGCTTCGGCCTCGCGCGGGCGCCCCTTGCGGATGCGTTTCATCAGCCGGCCCAGCCGGCTGCCTCCCGCCACCGGTTCCAGGGCGAAGTGCAGATCCGGCATGCGGTGCAGTTCCAGCCGCACGGCCAGTTCCCGCCGCAGAAACCCGCGCGCCCCTTCCAGAGCCTCCAGCACCTCCTCGGCGCCGGCGATCTCGGTATCGGCGGTCAGCATGACCTGGGCGTGGCGCAGGTCGGGCGAAACGTGCACCTCGACCACGCTCACTCCCGCCACGCGGGGATCGGACATTTCGTACCCGATCAGTTCGGCCATCTCCTCGCGCATCGCTTCGGAGACTCGATGTGTGCGGTGCTCGTCCATCGCTCAATTCAACTATCCGCGGCTCATTCCAGCCATTCGATCGCCGTGCTTACCAGGTACGGGCCGGCCAGCCGCGCGGCCTCGCTTTCGGCCGCCTGAAGAACCTGCTCGGCGCGCGCCCGGTCCGGCGACACCGTAACCGCCGCGATCACCGAGCGGTTCCATAACTCCTGGCAGTCGATTTCGGCCACGGCCACGTTGAACCGGCTGCGCAGCTTTTCCTTCAGGCTCTTGACCACGTGCCGCTTGTCTTTGAGCGAGTGCGCGTGGTCAATCTTGAGTTCGAGCGTCAGAACGCCGACCGAAGCCATTGCCGGTGAGCGCCGCGATCAGGCCAGCGCCTCCTGCGCGACGCGCTCGGTTACGAAGGCTTCGATCACGTCGCCCGGCTTCAGGTCCCCGTAATTGGCCAGCGCCACGCCGCATTCGAAACCGTTCTTCACCTCGCTGACGTCGTTCTTGAAGCGCTTCAGGGTATCGATCTTCCCGGTATGCACCACCACGCTGTCGCGCAGCAGGCGCACCTGGCTGTCGCGCGTCAGCACACCGTCCTGCACCAGGCAGCCGGCCACCGTGCCGACCTTGGTGATGCGGAAGACCTCCCGCACCTGGGCGCGGCCCTTGTACACTTCCCGGTAGACCGGCTCGAGCATGCCCGCCATGGCGCGTTTGATCTCGTCGGTCAGCTCGTAAATGATCGTGTGCAGCCGCACATCGACCTTTTCCTGCTCGGCCACGCTCTGAGCGTTGCGCTCCGGCCGCACGTTGAAGCCCACCACGATGGCGTTGGAGGCCGTCGCCAGCAGCACGTCGGTCTCGGTGATGGCGCCCACGCCGGAATGCAGAACGCGGATGCGGACCTTCTCGCTGGACAGCTTCTGGAGCGTGTCGGTGAGCACTTCCGCCGTGCCGCCCACGTCGGTCTTGACGATGATGTTGAGGTCCTTGATTTCGCCTTCCCGGAGCTGCTCGTGCAACTGGTCCAGGCTGACCTTGGGCGACTTCCGCATCGCCTCTTCGCGCGTTTTCTGCTCGCGGTAGATCACGATCTGCTTGGCCTTGGCGGTGTCGGTGACCACGTGGAAGTTATCGCCCACTTCGGGCAGCGAATCCAGGCCCAGCACCTCTACCGGCATCGACGACTCGGCCTCCCGCAGCGGGCCGCCACGGTCGTCGAACATCGCGCGCACCTTGCCGAACACCGAACCGCAGATGAAGTAGTCGCCCACCCGGAGCGTTCCGTTGCGCACCAGCACGGTGGCCACCGGTCCCCGGCCGCGGTCCAGCTTGGCTTCCAGCACCGAGCCGGAAGCGGGCCGCGACGGGTTGGCCTTCAGGTCCTGCATGTCGGCCACCAGCAGCACCATCTCCAGCAGCAGGTCGAGATTGACCTTGGCTTTGGCCGAGACCGGCACGGTCACCGTCTCGCCGCCCCAGTCTTCCGCCAGCAAGCCCAGGTCGGCCAGTTGCTGCTTGACCCGCTCGGGCTGCGCGTCCGGCTTGTCGATCTTATTGACCGCCACGATCAGGGGCACCTTGGCCGCCCGCGCGTGGTCGATCGCTTCCCTGGTCTGGGGCATCACGCCGTCGTCGGCCGCCACCACCAGCACCACGATGTCGGTGACCTTGGCGCCGCGCGCGCGCATGCGGGTGAAGGCTTCGTGGCCCGGAGTGTCGATGAAGACGATCTTGCGGCCGTTCTTCTCGACGTAGTAGGCCCCGATGTGCTGCGTGATTCCGCCCGCCTCGCGGTCGGCCACATTGGTCTGGCGGATGGCATCCAAGAGCGAGGTCTTGCCGTGGTCGACGTGGCCCATGATGGTCACCACCGGGGCGCGCCGCACCTGGTCCTTGGCATCTTCCGCCAGCTCGATCTCGAAGTTGGCTTCCTCTTCGTAACTCAACTGCGAAGTGGCCGCGCCGAACATCCGCGCCAGGTCCTCGGCCAGCTTCACGTCCAGGTTCTGGTTGATGGTGGCGAAGATCTTGCGCTCCACCAGTTTCTTAATCACCAGGTTGGCTTTGATGCCCAGTTTCTCGGAGAGCTCCTTAACCGTGATGCCCTCGGCGATGGTGATGTCCTTGTTGATGGCCAGCAGCTCGTCGTTCTGGCGGGCCTTGCGCGGCCCAAACGCTTTCCCTTCCTGCTCCAGTTCCCTCTGCCGGTCGGCGGTCGAACGGCGCTTGCCGGCGGCGTGGCGGTCGGCGACCGGCGGCGGCGGGCCCACCGGCACCGGCGTGGTGGGATGCATCGGCCGTCCGCGGACGGGGCGAGAACCCGGAGCGCCCGGGCCGCCGGGCCGCTGCACCAGGGGCTGGCCGGGACGGATCGGGCCGCGATAAATCGGTTGGCCGGGGGTCGGCGAAGAGGACCGCTGGGGCATCCCCGGACGAGGAACGGCCGGCTGGGCCGGCATGGTCCGGGCCTGGGCCAGCTTCTCCACCATGTCGGGACGAGGCGGCACCACGGGACGGGGCGCCCC
>JACQZT010000370.1 GCA_016213755.1 Acidobacteriota bacterium
GTCACCTCATTTCGCGTTCGGCGTTGGCGTTGTAGACCTTTTTGAGGATGGCTTCGGTCAGGCCCAGGCCGGAGATGCGCCAGCGGCCCTGCGGGGGTTTGCGGGCCGGGGCGTAGTCGAAATACTCGTCCTCGGTCTCCAGGAAACGGAAGTAGATCTCGTCCAGGGCGTCTCCGAAAACCTGCTGCGGGGTTTCATCGCCCTTGGGAATGGCGTCGGTCCCGAACAGGATGCGGTCCTGGTAACGGTCGAAGAACTTGCGCGCGGCGCGGGGCTGGCGTCCCAGCTCGCCGATGCGCGCGCCGATCTCGACCAGCATGTTGGCGTGCCGATCCATCCACTGCGAGACCAGCCCGAGGTCTTCGGCGTTGGCCACGTGCAGGCACAGAAACTGCGTCTTGGGGTGGCGCGCGATCACTCGCAGGCGCGCCTCCTGTAGTTGCATGTTGCTGGGGTAGTCCTGCCCGTGGAAGGACCAGTCGGGGTGCGCGTTCAACTCTTCGTAGCGCTCGTTGAAGCGGTCGATGGGCAGGAAGAAAGCCTCGGGGTCGGATGTGTGGATGCCCACTGGCATTTTGAGCGCGCCGCAGACTTCCCACATGGGGTCGAAGCGCGGGTCGTCGATCCGGATCAGCCGCCCCGAGGTGAGGTTCTCGCGCAGCACCAGTCCCAGCGCCTTGGTCACCTTCAGGCCCTTCGCGCCGGCGTTGTGTGCCTTCTCGATCTCGTCCGCCTGGAACCTGGGATAGCCGGGCTCTCCTGATTTGCCGTACGACGGTTCCACAAAGGTCAAGAACCGGCCCGGATGCGCCTTCTGCCAGCGGGCGATGGTGTTTTCCAGCGCCGCGCCCCGTCCTCCGGTCAGGTTCACCATGGTGCGAATGTTCTTGCGGTCCATCACCGGCAGGACTTCCTCGGGAGGGACGGTGTCGATGTTGTCGCCGGTCTTGCCGAGCCCCGGCGAGAAGGTCAGATGAGTGTGCACGTCGATGACCGGGAAGCGTGACCGAAGTACCTTCGTTTCCGGCACATGCAACATGCTTTTGGGTTCGTATTCGCCGATGGCGACGGCTTTCTTCACGGCCGTCTCCTTGCTCCGGCAGCCGGGGTGCAACCCAGCGGCCATTCCGCCGGCCAGGGCGATCCAGTGTCTGCGGTTCCAGGTGCTCATGATGGGTTCCAGTTCATAGAGTACGACGAAACCCGCAGGCGGCTCATCAGCAAAACACCTGAATTTCTCGCGCGGGCCTCTAAGGTTTCTGGGCCAGTATGCCGATTCAGGGTTTGGAAGATGAGATGATCCCGGGCCTGAGACTCCCGAGTGCGATCCTGCTGCCGGTCCTCGAGTGGCGGGCGCGGCGCATTGCCGATCCGGTGGAGCGGCTCCGCTTTCTGCGCCGGGCGACAAGCGCCGGAGCGCGGCCGGGCCGGCGGAAGTCCGCGCGGGGACGCAGCCTGGCGCTGATCCTGTTTGTCGTGCTATTGCTGGCGCCGGTGCTCCCGAATTCGGATGCCAACGTTCCGACCATCGGGCGCGCGGCGGGGATTCCCCCGGCGGCGAGCGCGCCGGACCGGCTTCCGGACGTCTGGCTGGTGGAGAAGACCGGGACCCAGGAACTGTACAGCAACGGCCTGCGGATCGAAACCGGCTTTACTGTGGCCGGCCTGCCGCGGGCATACCGCGTTTTCGACCGGCAGCGCAGGGAAGAGACGGGCGAGGAGCGCTCGACCCCGGCGGGAATCGTCTTCCACACCACGGAAAGCCACCTGGCGCCGTTTCAGGCGGAACAGAACCGGCAGCTCAAGCAGATCGGGGAGGCGCTGGTGGAGTATGTGCGGCGCAACCGCTGCTACCACTACGTGATCGACCGCTTCGGGCGGGTCTGGCGCGTGGTGCGGGAGACCGACGTCGCCGACCATGCGGGCTACTCCGTATGGGCCGACAGCCAGTGGCTGTACGTCAACCTGAACCACAGTTTCCTGGGAGTTTCCTTTGAAGCCCAGACACGGGCCGGCCAGGCGGATTCGGAAGCGACGCCGGCGCAACTGCTGGCCGCGCGCCTGCTGACCGGCATGTTGCGCGGCAAGTACCGCATTCCGGCCGCCGATTGCGTCACGCACGCCCAGGTGTCGGTGAATCCGCGCAATCTGCGTATCGGCTACCACACGGATTGGGCGGGCAATTTCCCGTATGCCGGCCTCGGGCTGGCGGACAACTACGACCGCCCCGTGGCGGCGCTATGGGCCTTCGGGTTCACCTACGATCCGGCCTACCTGCACTCGACCGGGTCGCGGTTGTGGCAAGGGCTGAGCCGGGCCGAAGAGCAGTTGCGGCAGGAAGCCACCGCGCACGGGGTGGGCGTCGCGCTGTATCGGAAAACCCTGCACGGCAGGTATCAAGCGATTTTGAAGACGCTCGGCCAGCCGGGCGCGAGCGAGGAGAAAGACGACCATGAAGCACAGTGATACATCCCCTATCGGCCTGGACATCGGCACCAGCCGAATCATTGCGGCGCAGCGTTCGGGCGAGGACTACACGTTCACCGCCCAGCTCAATGCGTTCGTGACCATTCCGTACTCGAAGATGACCGAGAACGTGCTCAAGAAAGAGAGCATCCCGCACGCGGTGCAGAACTCGAGCCTCGTCGTGCACGGCAACGAAAGCGAACGGTTCGCGGACCTGCTGAACATGGAGACGCGCCGCCCGATGACCCGCGGCCTGCTGAACCCGACCGAACCGGACAGCGTGGCGCTGATCCGGCAGATCGTCGCGACCATCGTCGGCCAGGGCGCCCGGCAGGGGCAGACGGTCTGCTTCAGCGTGCCCGCCGCGCCGACCGGCGCCGAAGACAACCTGACCTACCACGAAGCCACCGTCCGGCAGTTGCTCTCCGAACTGGGCTACAACGTCAAGAGCATCAACGAGGGCCTGGCGGTGATTTATAGCGAGCTGGAGAGTTCCAACTACACCGGTATCGGCATCAGTTGCGGCGGAGGGCTGTGCAACGTCTGCCTGGCCTACCTGTCGGTTCCGGTGGCCAGCTTCTCGATCCCCAAAGCGGGCGATTATATCGACGCCAGTGCCGCGTCGGTCACCGGCGAGCGGGCCAACCGCATCCGGATCGCCAAGGAAGATTCGTTTCACTTTAACGGGCAGTACGCCGACAAGGTCCACCAGGTGCTCGGCGTGTACTACGACGACATGATCCAGAGCATCGTCGCGGGCCTGAAAGACGCTTTCACGAGCGCGCGCAGCTTGCCCAAACTGGGCCGCGCGGTGCCGCTGGTGCTGAGCGGCGGCAGCGCTATGCCGGCGGGCTTCCGCGATCGCTTCGCGAAGCTGCTCGAGGAGGCCAGCCTGCCGGTCTCGGTGTCCGAGATCCGCTTGGCCGAGCAGCCGCTCTATGCCACCGCCAAGGGCGCCCTGGTGGCGGCGCTTTCCGAGCAGTAATCACGGGCCAATGCGACGGTGCTGCTCGCGCAGCACGTTCGGATCGTCCATTCGCGGCGACGGCAGCGGGTCCAGCGGGTCGCGCGCCGCGGCCGGGTCGAACAGGTCCGGACGGATGGGCAGAACCTTGTAAGGAGTGAAATCCGGCTCGCTGGTGAAGCAGTCCGCCAGGTCCGGCGCCGCGGCGTCGTAGAGATTCAACGGCGGCATTCCGAGCAGCCGGAACGCGGTCTTCAACAATCCCGGGAAACTCGAGTTGATCCGCGAGACATAGTTCTTCTTGGCATACGGACCCGTGACCAGCAGCACGGTGCGGTGCGAGTCGATGTGATCCACTCCGCCCTGTGCGTCGTCCTCGGTCACCAATATCGCCATCTGGCGCCACCACGGCGAGTGCGAGAGATACTCGACGATGCGTCCCAGGGCGTAATCGTTGTCGGCGACATAAGAGGCGTCGAAGGGATATCCGTCCTCGGGCCGCGGCTTGGCCATGTGATCGTTCGGCAGGTGGATAAAGATCAGGCGCGGAAACGGTTTGCCGCCTTTCCCGTAGCGCCGCTCGATCTCCCCGATGAATGCGCCGGCCCGGTACTGGTCCGGGATGTTCATGTTGTACTGCGGGTACTCGCGGGAAGTGTTCCGGTACAGCGGATCGGGCATCGGCACGTTGGTCGTGTAACGCGCGCCGGTGGGTTTCTGGCCCGGGCCTTCCTCGACGCCGGCCAGTTCAAAGCCCTCCCCGAAGTTGCGAAACGATATCCCGTGCCGCTCCAAATGATGCCAGAGGGTTCCGGCCTCCAGGGTCTCCTCCGGATGCACGGACGAATTGCTCTGCGGAAATTGCAGCCGCCCGGGCGCGGTGGTCGGCAGGCGGAAATCCTTCTGCCCGCCGTAGGCGGCCATCATGGTGCTCTCGGTCCAGGCGTTGGGATAGGAGCCAACCAGCCAGTGGTGGCCATCCACGCTGACTTCCGAATCGGCGTAGAAATTGTCGCTGAACGCCCAGCGCCGGGCCATCTCGTGATGGTTCGGCGTCACCATGACGTTGCGCAGGCCGAGCCGCTGCTGAAGGTTCTTGCGGTCGGGCTGAATGACGCCCCACTGGCCGAAGCGCGAAAGCATCGGCGCGCCGCGAACCGGGCCGTTGGCGGCGGTTTCGATATCTCCGAAGACCTCGTCGAAGGTGCGGTTTTCCTTGACCACGATCACCACGTAGCGAATTGCCTCGGGAAGCGGTTGGGAAGCCGCCGCCCGCGCCACGAAGCCGTTCATTTCCAGGACCCGCGCGGTGTGCGCGGCGAGCTCGGCGGCGGCGGGCAGCGGGAAAACCGAGATCGAGCCGCGGCGCAACTCCGCCTGAAAGGTCCTGGACAGCGGCGCCTGCCGGGTGGCGTTGGGTCCGGTGCCGTGGCCCTTGGCATTGGACAAGTAAACGGTGTCGCGCTCCGCGGCCACGCGAGTCGGAAACCAGCCGGCGGGGAGATGGCCAAGCAAGCGCCCGGCGGCCGGATCGATCACCCCCACGGCGTTGATGCCCGCTTCGGCCACCAGCAGCCATTTCCGCGATTCGACCCAGGCCATGCCGATGGGCAGCACGCCGCGCAGCGATTCGAGCCCCGGGATGCGAATCGGGATCTCGCGCTCCACTTCCAGACGGGCGGCATCGATCACCGTGATGGTGTCGTTGTGGGCGTTGGAGACAAAGACCCGTTCGGTGGTTGCCACCACACCCGACGGGCTGCTCCCACCGGCACTCCGTTCGCCCACCGGCAATCCGGTGCGGATGAATTTCTCGATCCTCGGCCGAACCGGATCCGCCAGATCCAGAACGCAGAGTGAATTGGCCTCGCGGACATTGGGATCTCCCAGCCCGGGGACCTCGACCGGACCCCGCGCGGTTTCGCGCCGGACGCCGTCCCGAGCCTCCGGCGAGGGAAAACCGAAGGCGGGGAAGGGCAGGCCCGTATCGCGGGCCCATTTGCGGTCCGCGCCCGGAATGGGCCGATACTCGAACAGCCCCACGTTGGTCACGTAGGCGCGACGGCGGTCGGGGGAGAGCGCGATGGCGAAGGGGAGCCGGCCGACCCGCACCGATCCCGCAATCTTCCGCCGGCGCGCGTCGATCACCACCACCCGGAAGTTCGCCTGGTCGACCACGTACAGCAGGCCGCGCGCGCCATCCAGCGCCAAGTCGCCCGTGAAGCTGTCGGCAAAGCCGCCCTGGTCGAGGTCGATAAAACGCCGCAGCCGGCCGTCGGACGCCTCCATCAGGCGAATGCGGCCCGAGTTGCCTTCCGAGGCCCAGATCGCGCGGTCGCCGTCGAACTGGAGGCCCATGAACACGCTCTTCCAATCGTCCTCGCCGGGTTTGGCGGGACCTTCGGCCTTGTCCTTGCCGAAGGCCATCAGGTGCCGCGCAACGGGCTGTGCCAGGCTTCGATCGACCAGGGTCAGCGAGTAGCGGTTCGGCCCGCCGTTGGCGGTGGCAACGATTTTCCCGTTCGGGCTGATGGCCAGGCCGAAGGGACCCGGGCCGGTGGCGTACTGGATCCCGAGCGGCGCGACCAGGCGCCCGCCGGGGAGAATCGTCTCGGCGCCGGGCCGCCGGGCGGCGGTCCGCTCCCCCGCCGGTGTGCGATACTCGGCGGCGAGGGCGGCAAGCATGAGAAGGATGACAGGCATACGATGATGGGCGAAGCCCTCAAGCTGTTATAGCCTGTAGGAGAAGGGAAGGGCAAATCATGGATCGCAGAACCTTCGTCGAAACGTTGGGAGGAATCGGTATGGTGACAGCAGCGAACGCGGCGCCGGCGGCGGAAAAACCGAAACGGGTTTTTCTCCTCGAGCAGTTCTTTCTGAAGAACGGAACGCAGAGGGCGCGGATAGACGACTATCTCAGCCAGGGGAGCATTCCCGCGCTGAGCCGGCTTCAGTCCGGGCCGGTAATCGTCCTGGAAGCCCTGGTGGCCGCGCACATGCCCCAGGTGGCGGTGATTCTGGGTTTCGATTCCGCGGCGCAGTGCTTCGGCCTGCGTCCGAAGCTGAAAGCCGACAAGACGTTGTCGGGGCTGTTCGAGGCCTGGGAACGCGGCGACGAGCCGCCCTACGAGCATTGCTCGGTGAGCCTGCTGGAGGCCGCCGACTACTGCCCGGAAATCAAGGCCGACCCGGCCCGCAAGGCGCCGCGGATCTTCGAGCTGCGGACCTATCACTCGCCCACCTGGCGCCAACTGGCGGCGCTGCACGAGCGCTTCGCCGGGCCGGAAATCAGGATCTTCCACCGCTCCGGCGTGCGGCCCATTCTGTACACGTCGACTCTCGCCGGACAGATGATGCCCAACCTGACCTACCTGATTCCGTTCGACAACCTGGCGGAGCGCGAAAAGGCGTGGGCCGCCTTCGGCGCCGATCCGGAATGGGTCAAGGTGCGCAAGGAATCGATCGACAAGCACGGGCAGATTTCCAGCGTCATGCAGATGTCGCTGTGGCGCGCCACGCCTTACTCGCCCATCAAGTGAGAGTCACCCCGGTGGCAGGATCTTCGAGATGTCGTTGTAGAGCACGAACGCCACCACCATCATCAGGAAAACGAAGCCGAGTTTGAACACGGTTTCCTTCACCTGCAGGCTCAGGTCGCGGCGCATGATCATCTCCACCAGCAGCAGCAGGATCACGCCGCCGTCCAGGATCGGGATCGGCAGCAGGTTGAAGATCGCCAGGTTGAGGCTGACCATGGACATCAGGCCGACGAAGGCGCCCGGACCCTCCCGCGCCGCGTCTCCCGAAAGTTGCGCGATCCGGATGGGGCCTTCCAGCGACTTCGGCGACATGCGCCGTTCGACGATCCCGCGCAGAAACTGGTAAATCAGCGCCGCATACCGGGCGTTCTGCCGGAGCGACTCGCGGAAAGCCTGGTCCAGCGGCAGTTGAATCATGACGTAGCGCGGTTCAAGCTGCACGCCGATCATCCAGCGGGACTGCCCCTGGATCGCGGCGTACGCCGGTTGAACCACCGCTTTATCGCGCACACCCTGCCGGGAGTAAAGGATCTCGATCGGTTTCCCCTGGCTGGCCCGCAGCGCTTCGTGAAGCCTTTGCGTGGAGCGTATCGCCTGCCCGTTCACCGCCAGAACAATGTCGCCCGCCTTCAGGCCCGCCTGCTCGGCGTTCGGCACGCCGGGAACGAACCCGGAGATCTGGACTTCGTTCTCCTCCGACCAGCCCGCGTAACCCACCCCGGTGCGCTCGTCGAGAACGGGCGTAACGATCAAGGGGATCTCCCTGCCCCCGCGCTCCACCACCACCGGCAGCGGGCGCTGGGCGCTGGAAATCTCCTTGACGAGGATGTCTTCCCAGGTCGGGCGGGCGAGGTCTTCGACCCGCACGATGCGGTCGCCTTCGTGGATGCCGGCCCGGGCGGCGGCCGAGTTGGGCTGCACGTTGCCGATCGTCGCCGGCGCGTTGGGATCCGGCGGCTTGGGGTATTTGAACAGGAACAAGCCGGTCAGCAACACCACCGCCAGCACCATGTTCATCGCCGGGCCGGCGGCGGCGATGCACAACCGTTGCCAGCGCGGTTTGGCCATAAAAGCCCGCGGGTCGGCGACATTGTCCTCGCCGGGCTGCTCGCCGGTCATCTTTACGTACCCGCCGAACAGGATGAGCGAAAAACGGTACTCCGTCTCTCCGCGCCGGAAGCTGTACAACTTGGGCCCGAACCCGAAACTGAACGTCTCTACCCGGACATTGAAAAAACGAGCGGTCCAGAAGTGGCCCAGTTCATGGATCAGGATCATGACCCCGATGAGGACCAGCAGCCACCAGACATTTTCGAAAATTACCATGCTATGCTTCCGCCTGCGCCGGGACGGCGGCTCGGGCGCGCACGCTCTCGCGTGCCGCCTCCCGCGATTCGCGGTCGATTTCCAGAACTTCGCCGATCGATCCCGCCTGCCTGGCCGGAACCCGGCTGAGCGTCTCTTCCACTACTTCCGCGATGGCTGGAAATGCCAGTTCCCGTCTCAAAAAAGCCTCCACTGCCACTTCATCGGCTGCGTTCAGCGTGCAGGTTGCCGATCCGCCGGCTTCCTGCGCCTGGTAGGCCAGCCGGAGCAAGGGAAACTTGTCCAAGTCCGGCGGACCGAAATTCCAGGTCCGGGGCAGGCTCCAGTCCAGCCGCGGCACCGGCGCCTCGGCGCGGGCCGGGTAGGTCAGCGCGTACTGAATCGGCATCTTCATGTCGGTGGCCGAAACCTGGGCCAGAACGCTGCCGTCGACGTACTCGACCATTGCGTGGACCGACGATTGCGGATGCACCACCACGCTCACCTGGGCCGGCGAGAAGCCAAACAGCCAGCAGGCTTCGATCACTTCGAAGCCCTTGTTCATCATGGTCGCGGAATCGATGGTGATCCGCGGCCCCATCTTCCAGGTGGGGTGGTTCAATGCCTCTTCCGGGGTGACCGAACGCAGCCGCGCCGCCGGGGTCTCGCGGAACGGTCCTCCGGAAGCCGTCAAATAGAGCCGGATGGCCTCCGCGCGGAGGCCCGCCCGCAGGCACTGGTGGGCGCCGTTGTGTTCGCTATCCACGGGAATCATTTCCGCTTCCGACTCTCGCGCGGCATCCATGATCAGAGCCCCGCTGGCGACCAGCACTTCCTTGTTCGCTAGGCCGATCATTTTCCGCTTGCGCACCGCTTCGTAGGTGGCTTCCAACCCGGCCACGCCCACAATCGCGGACATGACGAAGTCGGCCTCTCCGGCCACGGCGGCCGCCACTCTCGCCCTCGGGCCGAATAGCAATTCCGGCCACTGCGACGCGGGGAATCCCAACTCCTGGAGCCTGATCTTGAGATTCGCGCGCGCGTCTTCGGATGCAACAACCGCTACGGCGGGCCGGAATTCCTCGATCTGCCGCGCCAGCAGGTACATGTTCCGGCCGGCCACGAGCGCAAAGACCCCGTACTGCTCCCGGCGTTGCCGTATGACATCCAGAGTGCTGGTGCCGATCGATCCCGTGGAGCCGAGCAGGGTGATTTTACGCATCGGGCGACGACTTTCATCATACCCCAGGAAGCGGGGAACTGGCGAAACTCCACCTCTGCCGGTTCCTCGCCTGAAATGCCGCGCTGGACGGAAAAAACTCAACCTCGGTCACTCTGTCTTGGTGAAACCCCACCCTTTAGGGCGCCGGGGAGGATTGCTTCAGGGGTCTTTACTATGAGGTTAGTCTCGCTTTGGTGGGAGTTGCCTCCCCGGCTTAATTCCAATTCTAGTATATGGTTTTCGGAATTGCAACAAAAATCTGTAGACTATTTTTGGAAGCGTCCGACTTCCACGCCCGAAAGATCTTCCAGAACCTGGATGCTGGCGCAAAAATCCTTTTCTCCCAGTCCCTTAGAGATTCCAGCCTGAAACATCTGATGGGTCAGGCTGGTCAGCGGGAGCGGCACTCCGAGTTCGTTGCCGGACTCCAGGATGAGAGAAATGTCCTTGTACATCCATTTCAGCGAGAAGTTGGTGGCAAAATCCCGGTCGAGGACGAAGGGCGCTTTATAGGCGATCAAGCCGCTGCGCGCCGCGCTGTTATTGAGGATCTCCAGCATCAGCTCCGGATCCAGGCCCGCTTTAGTGCTCAGCACCAAACCCTCGTTGAAGGCCTGCATGATGTTAGAAAGAATGAGGTTCTGCGTCAGCTTGGCGTGCAGCCCGAAGCCTGGCCCGCCGCAGTAATAGAGCTGCTGGCCCATGCATTCAAAGTACGGGCGGACCCTCTCGAAGACCTGCCGGTCGCCGCCGACCATGAAAGTCAGCGTGCCGGCCTCGGCACCGGGGCGGGAGCCGGTGCAGGGGGCGTCCAGGAAGTGGATGCCTTTTTCGGCCAGAGCTGCGCCGATCCCGCGGCTGGCGCGGGGAGAAATCGTGCTGGCATCCGCGACCACGGCGCCGGGCTGGGCGCCGTGGATCACGCCCTCTGGGCCGGTCAAGGCCGCTTCGGACATTTTCGTATCGCCCACGCACAGGAAGATGCACTCGGCGCGTTCGCCTGCCTGGCGAGGCGTGGCACAAAAAACGCCTTTTCCGGTTTGGGCCAGTTGGCGGGCCTTGGCCGGGGTGTGAGACCACAGGGCGACCTCGTGGCCGGCTTCGAGCAGGTGGCGCGCCATCGGGTAGCCCATGATCCCGAGGCCGAGAAATCCCAGTTTTGCCATAAGGACTATTTTAGGCCGGGCGCGCAAAATGCGGGTAGGTCAGGCTGACGGGGTTTTCAGGCGGGCGGGGCGGAGAGGAACTTGAGCAGCAGCAGGTCGGCGGGCTGGAACTGCGTTTGCGACAGATGACCGAGGTCGTCCTCGCCGCGGACAATGTGATTGCGGATCAGCCGCCGGAACTCGTCCACCGTCACGCCCAGGGCTTCGGCGGCCTCGGATTCGGAGTATTGGGACTTCCCTGGCCTGGCTGCAATCATTTTTGGAATGCTAAACCTTTCGCTGACTCTAACAGTGTAAAGCGTTAGCGGAACCGGCCCAATCGGCAATTGGCCCTAGTTGGAACGTGGTATTGCCTGATGGAGACATGGCGCGCATGTACCAGGAGAGGCGGGAATGGCCTGGAATCTTTACTGGCTGGCTTGTAGGGCGGCGCGATCCGGTAGATAATAGGGGCATGGGGAATCACCCGCCTGACGCGGAGCGTGGATCCGCGGGAGACCGCCGACCGTGAGACGGACCGGCTCGGACGACTCCTTGCGCTGCTCGTTTTGCCACAAGAGCCAGGATATGGTGGGGAAGCTGATCTCCTCGCCCAGCGACTATCCGCGCGCCTACATTTGCGACGAATGCATCGCGGTGTGCAATTCCATCCTGGAAGACGACCGCGGCGAGCGTCCCCACGGGGGTCCGCAGAAGCTCCCCAAACCGCTGGAGTTGAAGGAATACCTGGACCAGTACGTGATCGGTCAGGAGGCCACCAAGAAGAAACTGGCGGTGGCGGTCTACAACCACTACAAGCGGGTGCAGATGAACCGGCAGCGCGGGCAGGACGTAGAGCTGTCCAAGTCCAATATCTTGCTGATCGGACCCACCGGCACCGGCAAGACTCTGCTGGCGCAGACGCTGGCCCGGATTCTCGACGTTCCGTTCGCCATCGTCGACGCCACGTGCCTGACCGAAGCGGGCTATGTCGGCGAGGACGTGGAGAACATCATTCTGCGTCTGCTGCAAAACTCCGACTGGGACGTGCAGCGCTGCCAGCAGGGCATCATCTACATCGACGAGATCGACAAGATCGGGCGCAAGGACGAAAACCCTTCCATCACGCGCGACGTTTCGGGAGAAGGCGTGCAGCAGGCGCTGCTGAAGATCCTGGAGGGCACGGTGGCCAATGTGCCGCCGCAGGGAGGCCGCAAACACCCGCACCAGGAATTCACGGCCGTCGACACCACCAACATCCTGTTCATCCTGGGGGGCGCGTTCGTGGGCCTGGAGAAGGTCATCGAGCGCCGGGTGGGATGCAAGTCGATGGGCTTCCTGAAGTCGGAGGAAACGCAGAAGGGCGCCGAGCACCCGATCCGCCCGGCCGGGGCCGCGCGCGCCGGCCGGCGCGACACGGACCTGCTGGCCAAAGCGCAGCCGGTGGATCTGATCAAGTTCGGGTTTATCCCGGAGTTCATCGGCCGCCTGCCGGTGGTGGCGGTTTTGGAGAATCTCGACAAGGACGCGCTGGTGCAAATCCTGACCCAGCCCAAGAACGCCATCATCCGCCAGTACCAGCGCCTGTTCGAGTTTGAAAATGTTAGACTGAAGATTAGCGAGGACGCCCTGGAAGCGATTGCCGCTCTTGCCATGGAGCGAAAACTGGGCGCACGGGGCCTGCGGATGATCCTCGAGGATCTGATGCTGGACCTCATGTACTATCTCCCGTCCTATAAGAAGGTTCGCGAGTTCGTGGTGACCAAGGAGATGGTCATGGCGCAGAAGATCAACCTGGGGCTGCTGGAAAAAGCGGGCTAAGCGTCCGCGGCCGGACCGGATCCGGTCAGGCCAAGTTCTTTCCCCGGATTCCGGCCAACCGAAACCATCTCAAACCAGGACCACCATGCTCAGTTCGAAAGAAAAGTCCGATACGCGCCGATTGCCCATGATGCCGATCCGCGACGTGGTCATCTTCCCGCACATGATGACGCCGTTCGTGGTGGGCCGCGAGTCCAGCGTGCGCGCCCTGGAAGAAGCGCTGACGGGCGAGAAGAAGATTTTTCTCGCCACGCAGCACGACGCGACGGTGGACGAACCTCAGCCGGACGAGATCTACCCGGTGGGAACCGTCGCCAACATCGTCCAGAGCCTCCGCCTGCCGGACGGCAACATCAAAGTGCTGGTGGAGGGGGTGGAGCGGGCCAAGATCGTTTCGGTTTCCGCCGCCGAGGGCTTTTTCCGCGCGGTGGTGCGAGTTTCCCAGTTCAAGGTCGAGACGGGGCCGCAATTGGACGCGCTGGTGGGCCGCGTGACGGCGCTGTTCGAGCAGTACGTCAAGCTGAGCCAGAACCTCAACTACGAGACCATGGTGGCCGCCATTCGCGTCGACGAACCGGGGCGGCTGGCCGACACCGTGGGGGCCAACCTCCAGTTGACCATCGAGGAGAAGCAGGAACTGCTGGAGATTCTCGACCCGGTGGACCGGCTGACGCGCGTGGCCGAGATGCTGGACATCGAGATCGAGAAGCTTAACGTGGACCGCACCATCCAGGGCCGCGTGAAGCGCCAGATGGAGAAGGCCCAGAAAGAGTACTA
>JACQZT010000044.1 GCA_016213755.1 Acidobacteriota bacterium
CGGCCGGCCGCGGCGCGGCGCGGCGCTCCGCGCTGGGTTCTTCGGCCGGGGCCCGTTTTCGCACCCCGCCGAACAGTTCGCCGGACGTCCGGCCGGGGGTGGTTTCGATGGTCTGGTCGCTGCCATTGCGCAGCACCATCTGGATGCGCCCTTCGTTGCCCGCCAGGGTCAGCGTTTCCGCCTGCGCGGGAGTCACCAGCAGCGTGACCGTGAGCGCCTTGATGGGCTGCCCTTGCGCGTCGTTCTGCATCGCCTGGCCGGCCGAAAGCACCTGGATGTTCTGCAGCACGGTGGCGGTCATGCGGTCGCGCCCGTCCGGCGGCGAACCGGTCACCAGCACGTCCACGCGCATGCCGGGCAGCACGAATCCGGCCACCCCAACCACCTCGTTGACCGCCACCGTCACCGCCCGCATGCCCACCGGAATGACCGGCG
The DNA here is from genome assembly GCA_016213755.1 of Acidobacteriota bacterium. GTDB lineage: Bacteria > Acidobacteriota > Terriglobia > Bryobacterales > Bryobacteraceae > JACQZT01. The sequence continues at coordinate 436 of JACQZT010000044.1, forward strand.
CCATACCCATGCCGCTGCCGCGCACCGCCAGCCGTCCCTCCAGCACCGGCTCGTCGATCAGGATGTTGCTGATCACGGCCCGGTCGATGACCTCCTCGACCTTCGAGAAGGCGCCCTTGGGAAAAGCGTCGGCGGCGACCTTCACCAGCTTCACGTCCGGCGGCTTCACGCCCATGCCCACCGGCAGGGCCCGCACGGCGACCACCAGGTCCCGCATCTCGGCCCGCTCCGGCTTTTTCGGCCCCCCCGACGAACGCGACGTCATCTGGTAGAAGATGCTGGAAACCACCAGCGCGAACACCAGACTCACGCCCAGAACCGTCAGAAATCTGCGATCCATAACTTCCTCTCCCGGCGACGGGCCGGCTTGCCGGCCTCTTCCGTCACCCTTTCGGGATCAAACTCAACCAGGCTCCGACCGCAATCGCCGGAGCGTACGGAATGGACTCTCCGCGCCGGACCGGCCGGCTGCGCAAGGCCCCCACCGCCAGCACGGCCAGCGCCATCAGGCCCCCCGCGGCTCCGGTCCACAGCGCCGCTTCCAGCAGCCGGCCGGCCCCCAGCAGGGAACCGAACCCGGCCATCAATTTCACGTCTCCGCCGCCCATTCCGCCAACCAGATAAAAGACCAGAAAGATTGCCAGACCGGCGGCCGCGCCCCCTGCCGCCGTCAGCGCTCCGCGCCATCCCGCCTGGGCGATGTGCCAAGCCAGACCGCCGGCCAGCGCCGCCAGCGGGATCCAGTTGGACACGCGCCGGCGCGCCAAATCCTCAATCGCCGCCGCCAGGCCCACCAGCACGGCCACGATTACTTGCGCCGTCATCGGATCTCCCGCGGGGCCGCCGCCCGCGCCGGGCTGCGCCGCGGCTGGGCCGCCGGGGCTTTTCCAAACGCCGCCGGGGCTTTTCCGAACATGGTCGAGCGCATGAAAGCCGGCGCCAGGAAACCAGTCCGCAGCGCGAATTCGGCCAGCGCCTTGCCCGAGGGCAGACGCCACGAGGCGCCGTCCAGCCACTCCACCGGAAGATGCGGAACGCGAAACCGCGAAGCCTGGAATTCAGCTCCGACTGCCCGCCCCGGACTGTCCTTCGGTGTTCTCATGCCGTGTGATCTCCTCTAGTACTTTCGGCTGCTGGGGGCAATTTCATTAGGCCCAGCCACCCGGGATTTTTCGGCATCCGCCTTAGATCCGGCGGCCCCCCGGACCCGCTCGAAGAGGATTCCCCGGCCGTCGTCGGCGAGGATGCGCCAGCGCGGCTCGCGCTTCAGCACACTGGCCAGCGGCCAGTCCGCCGGACTCAGCACCAGGTCGAAACCGTGGCGGTCCAGGAGCTGCTCCCACTCGTAGTGCGCCTGGCTCAGCCGGATGTACTCCCGTCCCAGGTCCGGGCCGTAGAAGTCGCTGCGGCCGTCGAAAAACACTCGCTGCGCCGGGTAGGAGCGGAAAATCAGGTAATCGGCCCACTGGTCGGAGGTGAATACCCGGCCCGCCGCAAGCCGCTCCCGGTGGCGTTCGACCAGCTCGACGGGGAATTTTTCCTTGGGGAAGTTCACCGGCCACGTGGCGAGCCCCGGCAGGAACGCCAGCGCCGCTAGCGGCACCGCGGCCCACACGGTCAGACGCCGGAACCCTTCGGCGGAGTCCTGCCCCAGGCTGTGCAATATGGCCGGCACCGACTGGCGCGAGAGGCCCGCCACGGCCCGCTCCCACCACCGGCTGACCTCGGCCGCCGCCAGCGGCGCGGCCACCACCACGAACAGCGGGACGTGCCGCACCGAACCCAGCGCGCAGTGGGCCCAAAAAACCACCCACAGCGCCTCCACCACCGCGCGCCGCCGCAGCGCGGCGGCGGCCGTGAACAGCCCCAGCACGAGCAGAATCTCGAACTGCAGCATGCTCTCTTCCCGAAAACTGGGAGACTGGAACTCCTGCACCGCCTGGCGTATCCAGTCGGACTTCAGGTAGGCCAGAACGTGCGCGTGCAGGCGGTATCCGAAAGGATTGGCCAGCGAAGCGGCCGCGCAGCCGGCCGCCAGAAGGGCCAGGCGGCGGGCGGCGGCCCAGCGCGCGGCGCGCTGCCCGGTTTCGAGCAAGGCCTCGGCCGCCGTGCCGGCCGCCGCCAGCCCGACCGTCGCAATCAGGGCCACAAAGCCCCCGTGCAGGTTGGTCCACAGCGCGGTCAGCGGAATCAGCACCCACACCCAGCGTGTGGGCCGCTCCCGGTCCCGCGCCACCAGCCACACCGAAACCGCCATGCCCAGCAGCGTGAAAATGTGCGGCCGGGCCAGGTAGTGAACCGAACTGGCGCCCACACCCAGCAGGCACAGCCCCAGCGCCACCAGAGGATTAGCGCCGCGCCACAGCATGGTCCGGAACACCACGTAGGCGGCCGAGGTGATGACCAGGGCGGCCGCCAGCACCACGGCTTTGAATCCCGCCAGCCGGTACAGCAGCGCCAGCGCCACGTCGGCCAGCCACTCCCAGGCGAACCAGGGGGCGCCGGGTTTGGAGAAGGAAAACAGGTCCTGGGCCGGCACCCGCCCGTGATCCAGCACGTATTCGCCGGTGCGGATGTGCCAGCCCGTGTCTCCGTCCACCAGCAAACCCACCCAGCCGGCTTGCCCGCCCGCGAACAGCCACACCAGCAGGGCCACGAAGAAGAAGTCGGAGAGTGTGGGCGCCAGGCGGCGCAGACGGCCCTCCGCCGCCGGACTGCGCGAGCCGCTCAGGGTCCAGAGAGGTTGGGAAACGAGGCCCATTCGTCGGCTCCTCTCAGCGCGCCATGAGCCCGGCCAGTTCGGCCAGTCCGGAGGCCACCGGTTCCGCCTCGGGCGCAACCGATTCCGCCCCCGGCGCCTCCGGCGCCAACTCCGCCGGCGGCGCCAGCATGCGCCGGCCGTGCAGAGCCAGTTCGAAACGGTCCTTGACGCCGGTCTTCTCGAAGACGTGCATCAGGTGCACCTTAACCGTGCCGGCGGTGATGTCGAGCGCCTCGGCGATTTCGCGATTCTTCCGGCCCAGGCAGACCAGTTGCACGATTTCCCGCTCGCGGGGGGTCAGCCGCAGGCCGTTGCGCCGGCTCAGCAGACCCAGCGCGGGGTCCGCCAGCCCGTTTTCGATCCACACCTGGCCGGCCACCACCGCGCGCAGACAATCCACCAGGCAGCTCACCGGCAGGGCCTTGCGCACCACCCCGCGCACGCCGAACTGCAGGCTGCGCAGGGCTTCGTTCTCGGCCAGCTCGTGCACCCACAGCACCGGCTGCGTGGTGGGAGACGCCTCCCTCAGCCCCGCGATCAATTGCAGCGCGCCGCGCAGTCCGTGGGACAGGTCGAGAAGCACGACGTCGGGACGGAGTTCGCCGATCCGCCGCGGCAAATCCGCGGAATCCGTCGCCGCGCCGGCAAACTGCAAGTCGCTCGTCGTGCCGAGCACCCGCTGCAGCCCCTCCACCACGATGGGTTGAGATTCACACGCAAACACGGTTCCCGATTTCACCAACGCTCCCCCTTCGGCAGCCGGCAGCGCCGCGGGCGGCACTCGGGACACGCGTCCCGCATCCATTCATGAGTCAGGCTGCTTATCTCCCCCATCGGCAGATCAACGCCCCGCGATTAGGGGTTCTGGGGGGACTAGGAGTTTTGTTCCCGTAGTAAGGGGATTCGCCGCAGTACGGCTAGGGGGAAGCCCCGAGGCAGACGCCGCCGCTCAGGCGTGGATCTGTTGGGAAAGGTAGTTCTCGACCCCGATCTCGGCGATCATGCCGAGCTGCGCCTCCAGAAAATCGGCGTGCTGCTCCTCGTCCGTGACCATCTTTTCGAAGAGCGCATAGGTGCCGTTGTCGCCGGCTTCGGCCGACAGACGCGCCGACTGGTTGTACATGCGCACGGCGCCGAGTTCGGCGGCCAGGTCGTTTTCGATCTGAGCCTTGACCGTGGCGCCGATTTGCGGCGCGGGCAGCACGTCCAGGTGCGGCGTGCCGTCCAGAAACAGGATCCGCTCGATCAGCCCCTCGGCGTGGCGCATCTCATCGATGGCCTGCTTCTTGATGAACGCCCCCAGCTTGTTGTATCCCCAGTTGGCGCACATCTCGGCGTGGATCATGTACTGGCAGATGGCCGTCAGTTCGGCCTTCAATGCCTGGTTTAGCTCGTCGATCACTTTCTGGTTGCCGCGCATGATGCTTTCTCCGTTCCTCCAGCATACAATGGATGGCGCCATGAGTCAGACCACGCGCCGGCACTTCATCGAGTCCGCCGCGGCCGCCGGAGCCGCCCCCACCCCGTCTTCCGCCGCCGTCGCACCCGCCGCCGGGCCGCGCCGCCTCTCCGACCGCCTGTGGGTCCTCGAGGACACCTGCAACGTGTATGTGGTCCAGGACGGCACCCGCTGCGTCCTGATCGATTTCGGCAGCGGCCGCATCCTGGACCATCTTTCGTCCCTGGGCGTCTCCCAGGTGGACTTCATCCTGCACACGCACCACCACCGCGATCAGTGCCAGGGAGACCACCGGGCCAACGCCCGGGGCATTCCCATCGCCGTCCCGGCCCACGAGAAACACCTGTTCGCCGACGCCGAGAACTTCTGGCGCAACCGCCGCGTATTCCATTTGTATTACGTCCGCAACGACTTCTTCACGCTCACGCGCAACGTGCGCGTGGCCCGGGCGCTGGCCGACTACTCGACGTTCCGCTGGCGAAACACCGACTTCTTCATCCTGCCCACGCCCGGACACACGCTCGGCTCCATCACCCTGCTGGCGGAGCTGGACGGGCGGCGCACGGCCTTCACCGGCGACCTGATCTATGCGCCGGGCAAGATTCAGACGCTTTACGACACCCAGGTGAACTACGGAGGCGCCGAGGGCGTCGATCTGGGCATCTACTCGCTGCGCCGCCTGGCGGAGCGGAATCCGGCCCGGCTGTGCCCCTCGCACGGCGAACCGATGTCCGAGGCGGCCGCGGCTATCGATGCCACCGCCGGCCGGCTGACCGACTATTACCGCTTCCAGACCGGCAACGCGCCCAGCGCCGAGAACCGGCCGCTGGCGGTTTCGCCGCACCTGGTGGCGCACTACCAGACCACCTCTTCTTTTTACGCCGTGATCAGCGACAGCGGCAAGGCCCTGTTCATCGACTACGGCTCGGCGTCGGGGGTGCACTTCGGCAATTTCGAGCGCGCCACGGCGGCCACTGACCGGATCCGCTTTGTCGAGCATTCCATCGACGAGTTGAAGAGGAATCACGGGTTGAAGAGCGTCGACGTGGTGATGCCCAGCCACATGCACGACGATCACGTGAACGGCTTTCCGCACCTGATCCGGCAGTACGGCGCAAAGGTCTGGTGCTACGAGAATATGGTGGACGTGTTCCGGAATCCCCGCGGCTACAACCTGGGATGCATTCTGAGCGAACCGTTCCAAGTCTCGCGCTCGTTCCGCCACGGCGAGACGTTTCGCTGGGAGGAGTTCGAGTTCGAGGTCACTCACTCGCCGGGCCACACCGAGTACCAGATGGCCCTGTTCGGCGTCATCGACGGCCAGCGGGTGGCCTTCACCGGCGACGCGTTTTTCGACAGCGGCCGCAAGGACGGCATCATGCGCCACAACCTGATCTTCCGCAACCACGTCGAAAACGACAGCCACGTAAAGTCGATCCGCAACCTGATCGAGCGCCAGCCCGCGCTCATCGCGCCCGGACACGGCCGGCCGTACGCGGTGAGCCGGGAGATGATGCTGGCCACCGAAAAGAACCTGCGCCGCCAGCAGCAGTTCTTCTCCGACCTGCTGCCCGAGGGCGAGACCAATTTCGGGCTGGATCCGAGCTGGCTGCGCCTGTATCCGTACCAGATTCTGGCGGCGCCGGGCGAGACTGTTTCCGTGGAGGTTCACGCGCAAAACTACAAGCCGTCGCCGCTCGAAATCGAGGTGACCCTGGTGGCGCCTCCGGAGTGGAGCATTCAGCCCGGCGTGGTGAAGTTCGAAGCGGGCCCAGGAGCCGCGGCGCACCGCGCGGTGCGCATCGCGATTCCCCGGAGCTGGGTCCCGCGCGCCCCGCGCCTGGCGATTGCCGCCGACGTGGTGGCCGGCGGCAAGCACCTGGGACAGATCACCGAGGCCGTGGTGGATATCAAGGGCGCCGAGAGTTACTGAGATCCGGCGGCGGCGGCCGATAAGAAGAGCGGATGAACGTCTTCGTCGGAAGGCAGCCGATCTTCGACCGCAACCTGCGGACTTACGCCTACGAGCTGCTCTTCCGTTCCGGGGCGGGCAACCATTTCGACGGCACGGATGCGGTTTCGGCAACCTCGACCGTGGTGGCCAACACCTTTCTTTCCATCGGCGCGGACCGCATTCTGGGCGACCGACGGGGCTTCGTCAACTTCCCCCGGGAGCTGCTGGTGGACCAGGGCGCGCTGGCGCTGCCCAGCCACAGCGTGGTGATCGAGATCCTGGAAACCGTGACCCCGGACGAGGCCGTCCTGCGCGGCTGCCGGCGTTTGAAGGACGCGGGCTTCCTGCTGGCCCTGGACGATTTCGTCCATAGTCCCGAGTACTTGCCGCTGGTCGACCTGGCGGATTTTGTCAAGGTCGACTTTCGCGCCACGCCCCGGGCCCAGTGCCGGGCGCTGGCTCTCGAGTTCGGCCGCCGCGACATCCGGATGCTGGCCGAGAAAGTGGAGACCCAGGAGGAGGTCGAACAGGCCCGCGACATGGGCTACGCCTTCTACCAAGGCTACTTTTTCGCCAAGCCGCAGATCATTGCGGCGCGCGATGTGCCGCGCAGCAAACTCAACTGCCTGCGGATCCTGCGCGAGGTGCATGCGCCGGCGCTGGATTTCGCCCGCCTGGAGGATCTGATCCGGGTCGAGGTTTCGCTGGCCCATTCGCTGCTGCGCTACGTCAATTCGGCGGCCTTCGGCTTGCGCCGGCGCATCGAGTGCCTGCGGCACGCGCTGGTGGTGCTGGGCGAGCGGGAAGTCCGCAAGGTGGTCTCGCTGGCGGCCCTGCCCGCGCTGGCTTCCGACAAGCCCCACGAACTCACTCGCATCTGCCTGAACCGCGGGAGGCTGTGCGAGAACGTCGCGGCGCAAAGCGCGTTGCGGGCCCGTGCGCCGGAATGTTTCCTAATGGGAATGTTCTCGCTGCTGGACGCCATGATCGGCCGCCCCCTGGACGAAGTGCTCGGGGAGCTGGGGCTGGCGCCGGACGTGTGCGCGGCGCTGACCCGGGATCCTCCCCCGGCCACCCCCCTGGCCTCGGTCTTCGCGCTGTGCCGGGCCTGCGAAGCGGCCGACCCGGCCGCCATCGCCAGGCACAGCCGGAGTCTCGGACTGGCTCCGGAAACCGTCTCGGATCTCTTCCTGGAAGCCCTCTGCTGGTCCGAATCGGTGCTTCAGGTCTGACGCCCGGACGCTCGATTGCGTCGGGCCGCCGGGTGGGTTATGATTCTGCACTGGGGATTCTAGGGTGAGGTTCTATGAAAAAGCATCGTAAACTGGCGGTCGTTTTTCTGGCGCTCGCCGTTTCCGTCCCGGCGCAGAACGTTTCCAGTTCCGTCCGGGGCACAATCACGGACAGCACGGGCGCGGCGGTGGTGAACGCCGACTGCGCGCTCACCAACCAGGCCACCGCGGCGGCGCTGGCCGTGAAATCGGGCGGCGACGGGGGCTGCATCTTCCCCAGCGTCCTGCCCGGCGCCTACACGCTGACGGTCAAAGCCACCGGGTTCCGCGGCATCCAGACCAAGGACATCGTGGTCACTAGCGGCCAGATCCGCTCGCTGGGCCAGCTTACGCTGGAGGTGGGCGAGGTGCGGGAGACCATTAGCGTCACCGCCGAGGTGGCGCGCATCCAGCTCTCGTCGGCCGAAAAGTCGGGCTCCATCGACAACGCGCAGTTGCAGAACATCGCGGTCAAGGGGCGCGACTTCTTCGCCCTGCTCAACACCGTGCCGGGCGTGGTGGACAACTTCTCGCAGGCCCGCGAAACCAGTTCGCCGGACTCGATTCGCGGCACCTTCATCAACGGCCAGCGCGAGAACCAGAAGAACCTGGCCATCGACGGCATCACCGACCTGGACACCGGATCGAACTCCACGGTCCACTTCCAGCCCAACATGGATTCGATCTCGGAAATCAAGGTGCTGACCTCCAACTACCAGGCCGAGTTCGGCCGCAACGGCGGCGGCGTCATCACCGTCATCACCAAGGGCGGCGCGAAGGACTTCCACGGGACCGGATACTGGTTCTACCGCCACGAGTCGCTCAACGCCAACAGCTTCTTCAATAATCGCAACGGCACGCCCAAGAACCCGTACCGCTACCGGATCAACGGCTACACCATCGGCGGCCCGGTGTTCATCCCCAAGGTGTTCAACACCGGCAAGGACAAGCTGTTCTTCTTCTGGAGCCAGGAATACGTGGGCATGAAGCGGGATTACGGCACCCGCTGGACCAACATGCCCACCCAACTGGAGCGCGACGGCGACTACTCGCAGAGCTTCGATTCGGCCGGCCGGCTGATCGCCCTGCGCGACCCGCTGACCAATGCCTCCTTCCCCGGCAACCTGGTTCCCAAGTCGCGCTTCAACGCCATGGGCCTGAAGATGCTCAACTTCTTCCCGCTGCCCAACTGGCGCGATCCGGATCCGCGAGAAGTCTACAACCGCAATTACCGCGCCCAGTACAGCGGCGCCTACCCGAAACGGCAGGACATGGTCCGCATCGACGCCAACGTCTCGCCGTCGCTGCAAGTCTACTACCGCTTCATCAAGGACAAGGACGAGCAGACCGTGCCCTGGGGCCTGTGGGTCAACGGCAACCTGAACTACGATCTGACGCCCACTATCTTCGGGCAGCCGGGCAAGGGCCACAACTTTCACCTGACGAAGATGTTCAGCCCCACGCTGATCAACGAGTTCATCTTCGGCAAGAGCCGCAACAACCTGTATTTCTACCCCCTGGAACCCGAAAAGCTGGACCGCGGCCGGATCGGCAATCCGCCCGAGTGGTACAAGGACAGCGCCACGGGCGTGACCTACCTGGACAAGGTGAACTACATTCCCAACCTGACCTTCGGCGGCAACCCGAACCCGGTCACCGCGAGTTTCGGCAACATCCCCTACGAGAACTACAACAACATCTGGAGCTTTGTCGACAACGTGAGCAAGGTGGCCGGCTCCCACAACATCAAGGCCGGCGTGTACATCGAACGCACCCAGAAGTACCAGGTGGGCGGCGGCAACAATCGCGGCGCCTTCAACTTCGCGCGCAGCTCGAACAACCCGCTGGACGCCAACCACGGCTACGCCAACGCACTGCTGGGCAACTTCAACTCCTACTCGGAAGCCACCGCGCGGGTCAACGGCGACTGGTGGTTCTGGAACTTCGAATGGTTCGTGCAGGACAACTGGCGGGTCAGCAAGCGGCTGACTCTCGACGCGGGCGTGCGTTTCTACCGCCTGCCCCCGCAGACCGATAAGAACGACACCATCGCGGGCTTCGATCCGTTGCGATACGGCCGCGCGAAGGCGCCGGCGCTGTACATGCCGGCCCTGGACTCCGCCAACCGGCGCGTGGCCATGAACCCGCTAAACGGGCAGTTGGCCGCCGCGCAGTTCATCGGCCTGTTCGTCCCGGGCTCGGGCGATTTCGCCAACGGCGCCTTCGTGGGAGGAACCAGCGGTTATCCGAAAGGTCTTTACAGCGTCCCGTCCCTGGCCTTCGGCCCGCGCCTGGGGTTTGCCTACGACGTGTTTGGCAACGGCAAGACCGCCATCCGCGGCGGATTCGGGATGTTCAAGGATCGCATGCAGGGCAACCCGACCATGAACACCAACGGCAACCCTCCGGTGGCCTACAGCCCGACGCTGTCGTTCGGGCAGTTGGACACTTACGCCGGCAGTCCGGGCGCTCTGGGACCGTCGGGCATCAACTCGCTGTTCGGCAAGCAGAAGCTGTCGTCGACCATGAACTTCAGCCTCGGCTTGCAGCAGCAGGTGGGGGCCTGGGCTCTCGACGCGTCCTACGTGGGCGGGCTGTCGCGGAACCTCATGGCCAGCCTCAATATCAACCCGATCCCGATGTACGCGCGGTTCGTGGACCGCAATCCGCAGAACGCGGATCCGACCAACAGGAGCACGCCGCTGGCGGACAATTTCCTCCGCCCGTACTACGGCTGGGCGGACATCAATTACCGCTCCAACGGTTACTCGTCCAACTACAACTCGCTGCAACTGGCCGCCAACCGGCGCTACTCCAGCGGTCTGCAAGTCGGAGTCGCCTACACCTTTTCGAAGACCCTGGGCGTGGCCGACGGCGACACCTCTGGGATCAGCCCGTACTTCAGCCCCCGCCAGCGCAACTACGGCCCGGCCGGGTTCGACCGCCCGCACGTGTTCGTCGCCAATTACATTTACGACGTGCCGAAGATCGGCTCCCGCACCGGCTTCAAGCCCGCCGGCTGGGTGCTCGACAACTGGCAGATCAGCGGCATGACCGTGCTGCAAAGCGGCTCGCCGTTCACGCCCGGTTTCGGCCTGGTCCGTTCCGAAGAGTGGACCGGATCGGCCGAGGGCGCCCGCGTGGACGTCATCGCCAACCCGAACCTGCCGAAGAGCGAACGCACCTTCACCCGCTGGTTCAACACGGCGGCCTTCGCCATGCCCCGGAAGGGCACGTTCGGCAACGCCGGCGTCAACATCATGCGCAATCCCGGAATCAACAACTGGGATTTGTCGATCACCAAGAAGGTCCCGCTGGGCGGCGAACAGCGCTGGCTGCAATTCCGGACCGAGCTGTTCAATGCCTGGAACCACACGCAGTATTCCGGCATGGGCACGGGAACTTCGTTCGACAACACGACCGGCGCGCAGACCAGCCCCAACTTCGGCGTGATCAACGGCGCAAGGCCGCCGCGACTGATCCAGTTGTCGTTGAAGGTGTACTTCTAAAGACCACCGCTCCCTGAGAAGCTGTAAGAACATACTCCCGGCCAGAACATTTGTCTTTGAAAATGTTTTTATGGCAGCCCAGGGCAGAATGCGACGTTGTTCGAGGATTGGGAGAAACCACCGGCAGCCGCCCAGCCGAAGGCAGCGGGGATACCCTGCAACCTGAAGCTGCGCAAGGCAAACCGGGACCAACTGCCGGTGAATCACACCACGCTGAACGATTTCCGGAAGAACAAGAAGGAGGCCTTGGACGAGGCGTTCACGCGGCTTCTGGTGATGCTGGAAGGAGAGGGATTGATGGACCTGGAGCGTGTGAGGCTGGACGGGACCAAGGTGGCGGCGCGGGAGCGGGAACAGAGGCTGGAGCAGGCGGTGGAGGAGCTGAAAAGCCTGCAGGGAGAGAAGAAGACGGAAGAAGAAAAAGCCGCGGTGCGGGTAAGCCTGAGCGACCCTCCGGCGCGCATCATGAAACACGGGGACGGAGCGATGGGACCAGCGTATAACGTGCAGATCAGCACGGATGGCAAACAGAAAGTGATTGTGGGGGTGCAGGTGAACCAATGCAGTGCGGATGCGCCGGCGTTGCCCGAGGCGCTGGACCAAGTGCAGGAGAGGATGGGGAAAACGCCCTTGCGGATGGTGGTGGAGGGAGGCTACACCAGCAAGGCCAACGTGATCCTGGCGGAGGAGCGCAAGATCGATTTAATCGGATCGCCGGGAGATGCCGGGCAGCGGGTGGCCAATGCGTTGAAATCGTCGGGCATTGGGCCGGGGTTCTAGCCGGACGCGTTTGTGCAGATTGAAGGGACGAATGGTCTGCAGTGCCCGGCGGGCAAGGTGTTGGCGTACGTGCGGCAAAGCCAGAAGCGGCATACGCGGTCTGCGCAGTACGAGGCGCAAGCCGCGGATGGCGCGGCCTGTGCGAGGAAGAGCCAATGTTGTCCCAAGAGTGCGGGCAAAGGGCGCACGGTATCGGTGGTGGTGAAGGAGCATGCAGCGGTGACGGCGTTTCGCCAGAAGATGGAGTGCGCGGAGGCCAAGGCGATCTACAAGCAGCGTGGTGCGGTGGCGGAGTTTTCGAATGCTTGGATCAAGGACAAGATCAACCTGTGGAAGTTTCGCTTACGGGGGCTGGCGAAGGTGGCGACCGAAGCCCTGTGGGCATGCTTCACATACAACGTGACGGTGTGGGAACGGCTGGTGTGGCGGAGGAAAGGATTTACGGCTACGGCCTGATCCCCAAGCTGCGCGGCCGGGGGCCGGGAACGAGGAGAAGTGCCGCCTCAAGAACGGGATAGCTCACCCTCGGGAGCGCGGAGGCAAGGCCGGCAAAACCAGACAGCAACCCAAACCGGTTCATATTTTGACGCCCGCCCGGGTGGGTTCGGATAGAACGACCTGACCGCCGCTACTGCACCAGCCGGCGGATGCGCGCCAGCGCTTCGAGGGCGGGCCGGTAATCAGGCTCGATTTCAACCGCCGTCTCGAAACACTCCCGCGCCCGGTTGAACAGCTCCCGCGCGGCCCACACGCGGCCCAGATTGTACCAGGGTAGGTGGCAACCGCGGCGGTGCGTGTGGCGGGTGGCTTTCTCGAGCCATTCGACGGCCTCTTCGGGGCGTCCCATCTCGATCAGGCAGGCGCCGATGTCGTTGTACGAGCCGCCGAACTCGGGGTCCAGCGCGATGGCCTTCTCGCACTCCTGGATGGCGTCGTCCAGGCGTCCCAGGCCGCGGTAGGCCGCGCCCAGGCCGGTGTGCGCTTCGGGCATGGGATGCAGTTCGAGGGAGCGGCGATACAGGTCCGCGGCCAGTTCGTAGTCGCCCTGCTCGCGGAGCCGGGAGCCCTTCTCGATCAGCTCGCGGGCCAATTCCAATCGCACATCGGCCATGGATGCAGCAGTAATCGGCAAAGGCGCGCAAAGACAATAGTGTTAAGGCCTTCGTTGCGGGGTCATATCGGCATACAATAAACACCATGATCCCGCGCGTTCGTAAGGCCGTGTTCCCGGCCGCCGGTCTCGGCACACGGTTCCTGCCCGCGACCAAAGCCCAGCCCAAGGAGATGCTCCCGCTGGTGGACAAGCCGCTCATTCAATACGGCGTGGAGGAGGCGATCCAGTCCGGCATTCAAAATATCCTCATCGTCACCGGGCGCGGCAAGAGCGCCATCGAGGATCACTTCGACGTCAGCTTCGAGCTGGAGCACTTGCTGGAGTCGCGCGGCAAGATCGAGATGCTCCAGGCCGTGCGCAGCGTGTCGGATATGATCGACGTGGCCTACATCCGCCAAAAAGAGGCCCTGGGCCTGGGCCACGCCGTGCTGCGCGCCAAGGACCTGGTGGGGCCGGAGCCGTTCGCCGTGGTGCTTTCCGACGACGTCATCGACGCCCGGACTCCCTGCCTGCGACAGTTGCTGGACGTCTACCAGTACTTCGGCGCTTCGGTGGTGGCGCTGCTGGAGGTGCCCGAAGATTCGGTCTCGGCCTACGGCATCGTGGATGCCGAACCAGTCGATTTCAACGGTTCGCGCGAGAACCTGTTCCGCATCCGCAACATGGTCGAAAAACCCGCCCGCGGCCAGGCGCCCTCGCGGCTGGCCATCATCGGCCGCTATGTGCTGACGCCGGAGATCTTCCCCGCGCTGGAATCGGTCGAGCCCGGCGCGGGAGGCGAAATCCAGCTTACCGACGGGTTGAAGCACCTGCTGCGCAGCCGGCCGGTTTACGGCCTGCGTTTCGAAGGCAAGCGTTACGACGCCGGCGACAAGCTTGGTTTTTTGCAGGCGACCGTCGAATTCGCTCTGCGCCGGCCCGACCTGGGCGGCGCGTTTCGCGAGTACCTCAACTCCCTGAACCCGCCTGTTGCCCAATAGGAAGACCCATGCCGACTCCCATGCCCGTGGACATGCCTTTGCGGCCCGGCGAGGCTTCCGCGCTGGCGGAAGTGGTTTTCCGGCACCTGGGCGGCCGCCCGCCGACCGACGATGTTCGCGCCCGGCTGGGCTCGCGCTTGGCCGCGCTGGAACTCGGCAGCATCCGGCCCTATATCGGCTCGCTGGTGGAAGACCCCACCCACCAGGCTACCTATTACCTGGCGGCGGACTCGCTGGCCGGTCCGGCGCCGGCGCCCTTGCTTTTGCACCTGGCCTCGTCTTCGGCGCCCTTCAGCGCCCTGTTCCCCAAAGCCATGCTGGTGGCCCGCATGCAGCCGGTGGGCGGGCGCGAGGTGGTGGTGAACGCCATCCCCTTCGGCCCGCGCGACACGGCCAACCTGCGTGCGTACGCCGAGAAACTCGACCGTGCCTTTTTGCCGCGGCCCCAGGGCGCGCTGCCTTCCATCGCCGCCGCCAGCGCGCGCCCGGAAACCGGCTTTCCCGCCGCCTTCGAGGCCTTCCGCCAAATCCGGCAAGCCGGCGGCGCCAACTGGGCCGCCGTGGCCGGGGACGCCGGCGCCGGCCTGTGGGCGGCCATCCGCGCCGGCTGGCGCGAGGGCTACACCGCCCTGGCCGGACGCCTGGCGGTCCCGGCCGACGGAAACCTGGCCGGGTTCGCCGAGACGGTCCGAGAACAGGATCTGTGCAGCCGGTTCATCGTCGACCCCTCGGCCGCCCTGGATGCCGGAACCGATGCGGAGTTGGAAGGCCGCTTCGACCGGGCGCTCCCTCTCTGCGCGGAAATCTTCGACCTGATCCGCCGAATCCGGCGCTCATTCGACTTCGAGCTGGCCCTGGACCGCAGCCCCGCCCCGACCACACCCGAGGAACTGGCCTTCTGTCTCGGCTGGCTCAAATCGCACGGACGCGCCGCGCGACTGGTAGCGCCCAACCCCGGACAGGGAGAGCGCCTGGCCGAGCTGGCGGCGGTGGCGCGCCAGTTCAACGCGACTCTCAGTTTCCATTCGGCGCGGGACTGGGAGCGCGTTGGAGCGGCCGCCGCCGGCCGGGTCAGCGTCACCGTGCGGCTGGACGAAGAACCTCCGCCCGACCTGGTGAAACTGACCGCGCTGCTGCGCGGGTGAAGCCGCAACGTATAATACAGTCATGTTGCGAAGGACCTTTCTGACCTCTGCCGCGTCGCCGGCCCTGGCGGCGCGAGCGGCCCCCGGCGCGCGGCTGGGGGTCGATCTGTTCAGCGTCCGGTCGCAGGGCTGGTCGCCCTTCGAAGCGCTGGATTACTGCGCGCGCTGGAAGGCGCAAGTGGTGCATTTTTCCGAGATCCGGTTCATCGGCAGCCTGGAAGAAGAGCACCTGCGCAAGGTGCACGAGCACGCCCGGCGGCTGGGCATCGAGATCGAGATCGGCATGCGCTCGATCTGCCCTAGTTCCAAGGCCTTCGACGCCGCGCAAGGCACGGCCGAGCAGCAACTGGAGCGCATGATCCGGGCCGCCGTCACGGTCGGCTCGCCCATCGTGAGGGCGTTCCTGGGCACCTCGGCCGACCGCACCGGCCCCATACCCATGGAAAGGCACATCGAGAACACGGTGAAGGTGCTGCGCGCGGTGCGCTCCCGTGTCGCCGGCGCGGGCCTGAAGATCGCCATCGAGAATCACTCGGGCGATCTGCAGGCGCGCGAGCTGAAAACGCTCATCGAGGGGGCCGGCAAGGACTTCGTGGGCGCCTGCATCGACTCCGGCAACCCTCTGTGGGCGCTGGAAGATCCGCACCTGACGCTGGAGACCCTGGCTCCTTATTGCGTGACCAGCCATGTCCGCGATTCCGCCGTCTGGCGCGTCAAGGAGGGTGTCGCCGTGGCGTGGGTCCGCACCG
Source organism: Acidobacteriota bacterium (assembly GCA_016213755.1). Lineage (GTDB taxonomy): Bacteria > Acidobacteriota > Terriglobia > Bryobacterales > Bryobacteraceae > JACQZT01. Next base: position 16,158 of record JACQZT010000044.1, read on the forward strand.
GCGAGGGCAACGTCGGCATCGCGGACTGGATCCGCCGCTTCACCGAGCTTTGCCCGGGGCGGGCCCTGTCAATGGAGGTCATCGTCACCGGGCCGCGCACTTTCGCGGTCTTCGAACCCAAGTTCTGGGAAGCCTACCGCAACACGCCCGCCTGGGAGTTCAGCCGCTTCCTGGCGCTAGCCGAGCGCGGCTCGCCGAAAGCCCCCGATCCGCCGGTGGCGAAAGAGCAGGCGCGGCGGAAGGAGCGGGACGACTTCGAGGCCAGCGTGCAATACACCGCGCGCCTGCTGGGGGCCTGAGCCATGCGCGGACATCTGCTTTCCGCGGCACTGCTTACGGCGGCCGCCGCCACCGCCAGCTTGGTGGGCGACGTGCGCCAGGCGCTGAATCGGAACGATTTCCCAGCCGCCGAGAAGGTATTGCGGGAGGCCCGCGCCGCCGGCGGCGTTACCTCCGAATGGCTGGAGGCGCACTCCTGGCTGGGACGCGCGGCCCTGTCGGCCAAGGACCTGGACAGGGCGCAATCCTATGCGGACCAGACGCGCAGGATGGCGCTGGAGCAGCTCCAGCGGCGCAAACTGGACGATGAGCGCCATCTTCCCACCGCTCTGGGCGCATCCATCGAAGTTCAC
>JACQZT010000046.1 GCA_016213755.1 Acidobacteriota bacterium
ACCGGGCGCAGGTTGGGCGCGCCCGCCACCATCTTCATCAGGTAGTGGACGCTTTCCATCGCCGCGCCGGGATGGTCGGGAGTCCCGGCCAACGGCGTGCCGAAAACGGCCGGGTCCTGAACCAGCTCGCGCTGCAAGATGCAACTGATCTCGAAGCGCTGGGTCATGCCGTCGTAGACCGCCACGCCCTCGCGCTCGGCCGCGCCGAGCGCGGCCTCGAGCGCCGGCAGGTCCTCCGGTTCGATAATCCAGGGCTTGTCCACCAGCGCGTGCATGCGCCCGCGGATGACCGTCTGGACGCGCTCGATCTTGCCGCGGCTGGCGCCGGAGAAAACCAGCACGTCGCCGGGCCGGTCGGCCAGCAGCCGCTCCCAGTAGTCGGGTCCGGCGTAAATGCGCAGGCGCCATTGGGTCGGGTTGTCATTGCGCGCATTGAATCCCGCCATGCGGTTCAAGTGGGCTGTCAGGTCCGCTCCCAGCGGGGCGTAGACATAGGCCTCGGCGGAAAGCTCCGGCAGCATCTCCTTCTGCACCAGGGCGGCGTGGAAGTGGCCCGGATCGACGGTCACGATGCGGAGCGGATGGGCGGCGGTCGCCAGCAGAGTCATAAGAAGCTCCGGAAAGAGCATATCCGCATGGTAAACAATCGCCGCCGGAATCGCAGCCTGTTGTTTTAAACTGAAAGTGTAATGACATTGGACGATCTCGCCCGGGAATACGAGGCGCTCCGCCAGCAGGCCGAAGCTGTGCGGAGCTATCTTTGACGCGCCCGCCAAGCAGGTTCAGCTAGCCAAACTGGAAGAACGCATTTCGGCGCCCGACTTCTGGAACAACCAGGAGCAGAGCCAGAAGCTGATGCAGGAGCGCAAGCGGCTGGAGGAATCGATCAACCACTACCGCCTGGTCGCCGCCACGGTTTCCGACCTCGACACGCTGTTCGAACTGGGGCGCGAGGGCGAGGATGTGTGCGCCGAACTGGAGCGCGAAATGAAGGCCTTCGCGCAGCGCCTGGAAAAGCTCGAAACCGGCATGCTGCTGGCCGGGGACAACGATGCGCGCGACGCCATCGTGACCATTCACCCCGGCGCGGGCGGCACCGAGAGCCAGGACTGGGCCGAGATGCTCGAGCGCATGTACCTGCGCTGGGCCGAGCGCAACGGCTTCCAGAGTGTCATCACGGACCGGCTGGATGGCGAAGGCGCGGGCATCAAGTCGGTGACCTTCGAGATCAACGGCGAGAACGTCTACGGGCTGCTGCAAAGCGAAGTGGGCGTGCACCGCCTGGTGCGCATCTCGCCCTTCGACGCCAACGCGCGCCGCCACACCTCGTTCGCCTCGGTGTTCGTCTACCCGCAGATCGACGACGAGATCAAGATCGAAATCCGGCCCGAAGACCTGCGCGTGGACACTTTCCGCGCCTCGGGCGCCGGCGGCCAGCACGTCAACCGCACCGACTCGGCCATCCGCATGACCCACCTGTCCACCGGGATCGTGGTGCAATGCCAGAACGAACGCTCGCAGCACAAGAACCGCGCCAGCGCGCTCAAACAGTTGCGCGCGCGGCTGTACGAGTTCGAGATGGAGAAGAAGCGCGCCGCGGACAAGAAGGTAGAAGACGCCAAGCTGGGCATCAACTTCGGCAGCCAGATCCGCAGCTACGTTCTGGCGCCCTACCGGATGGTCAAGGACCTGCGCAGCCGGCTCTCCATCGGCGACGTCGACCGCGTGCTGGAGGGCGGCATCGACGAGTTGATCCACGCCTACCTGGTATGGCGCAAGACGGGCAAGCTGGCCGGCGACGGCAAGGACGAGATGCCGGAGTGATTCAGCGGGCCGCCGAACTGATTCGCGCCGGACGACTGGTGGCCTTTCCCACCGAGACGGTCTACGGCTTGGGCGCCAACGCGCTCGACGCGGCGGCGGTCGAAAAGATCTTCGCGGCCAAGGGGCGCCCCTCCACCAGCCCGCTGATCGTGCACGTGGATTCGGAGGAGATGGCCCGCACGCTCGCGCGCCAGTGGCCGGACGCCGCGCATGTTTTGGTCCGCCGCTTCTGGCCGGGCCCTCTGACCCTGGTGGTCCCCAAGCGCGAGTGCGTTCCGGACGTCGTCACTGCGGGCTTGGCCACGGTCGGCCTGCGCGCGCCGTCGCATCCGCTGGCGCTGGCCCTGATCCGGGCCGCGGGCGTGCCCATCGCCGCGCCCAGCGCCAACCGCTTCACCGGACTTTCGCCCACCACGGCGGAGCACGTGCGCCGCGGCCTGGGCGAAGCCGCGGACCTGATCCTGGACGGCGGGCCCACGGTCGTGGGCATCGAGTCGACGGTGCTCTCGCTGGCCGGCCAGCGGCCTCTGCTGCTGCGGCCGGGCATGGTCTCGCGCGAGGCGATCGAGGCGCTGATCGGCCCGCTGGAACTGGCCGGCCGGATCGAGAATGGCGCCCACCC
>JACQZT010000047.1 GCA_016213755.1 Acidobacteriota bacterium
AGCAGCGTCACCTTCGTTGCCTATCCCGGCTCGTCTTACGCCGGGAACTGGTCGCTCCTGGTGCCTGGATTCCTGGTTCTGGGGGCGCTCATCCTGGTCGGCTCCATCATCATTCCCTTTTACCGGCAGGTCGTCGGCATGAGCGCCTACGAGTACTTCGAGAAACGCTTCGGCCGGCCCGCCCGCATCTACGCCTCGGCCGCCTTTGCGCTGGCCCACTTTTCCAAGATGGGCTTTGTGTTTTACCTGATGGCGCTCACCATCAACAGCATCACCGGGTGGAGCATCGATTCCGTCATCCTGGTGGTTGGCGCGGTGATGATCTTCTACACCCTGGTGGGCGGCATGGAGGCGGTGATCTGGACCGACGTCATCCAGGCCTTCCTCACCTGGGCCGGCGTTTTTGTCTGCCTCGGCTACCTTCTGTTCCTGCCGCCCGGCGGCCCGGGCGCGGTGGTCCGCCTGGCCGCCGAGAACCACAAGTTCAGCCTCGGCACCCTGGCGTGGGACTTCACGTCCCCCACCATTCCGGTGCTGGTCATTTACGGCTTTTTCTGGTACCTGCAACGCTATACGGCCGACCAGACCGTGGTGCAGCGCTACCTGGTGGCGAAGTCGGACCGCGGGGCGCTGAAGGGCATCGCCCTGGGAGCGGCGCTGTGCGTGCCCGTGTGGGGCCCTGTTCATGCTCGTCGGAACCTGCACCTGGGCCTTCTACAAGCTGACCGGCGTGGCGCTGCCCGCCCACATCGCCAAGGCCGACCAGGTCTTCCCGCACTTCATCGCCACACAACTGCCGCCCGGCATAGCGGGACTGTTCATGGCTTCGCTGATGGGCGCGGCCATGACCATGCTGGCCAGCGACCTGAACTGCCTGGCCGTGGTCGGCGTGGAGGATTATTACCGGGCCCTGCGCCCGCGCGCGACCGACCTCCAGCGCCTGCGCATGGCCAAGGTGCTGGTGGCCGGGGTGGGTGGGCTCAGTGCGGCCACGGCGCTGATTTTGGCGCACACGAAGGGCGGCGCCCTGTCGATGTGGTTCGCGGTTTCGGCCATCGTCTCGGGCGGACTGGCCGGGCTGTTCCTGTTGGCGTTCCTGTCCCGCCGCACCCGGCCGGCCGGGGCCTATGCGGGCATCGTCGCCAGTTTGCTCTGCACCGTGTGGGCCGTTCTCACCAGCCGGAAGATCGTGGACCTGGGCCCCTACAACTACCGCGGCGACGACCTCATGATCGGGGCCCTCGGCCATGCCGCGCTATTGGTCGTCGGCTGGACCGCGAGCCGGCTCTTTGGCGGCGGGCAGCAGGCGCCCGCCGCGGAGCAGGAAATGACGCTGTGGCACTGGCTCAAACAGCGCCGGACCGGCAGGCTCCCCGCCGGTTAATCGGGGATCAGCCGGCGCAAATAGGGGATGCTCTCCTTCGCCCATGCCTGTTCCAAGGCGATGGTCTCGGCGGTGGACGGCTGTTGCGGGACCCACAGTTCGAGAATGGCGTTTGGATCGCGGCCCGCCTCGCGGAGCCGCGCAAGCAGCCAGGGCACGTCGAGCTGACCTTGGCCCGCCGGCGTTCCCTCCACCGTGAAGCCCATCATGTGCCAGATGCGGCGCACCCGGAAGTCTTTCACGTGCAGACAGAGCGTGTGCCGGGCCAGCGCGTCCACCACCGCGGCCGTTCCCTCCGGGACGGCAAGTGAGTTCACCGTGTCGAGCGTGACGCCGAGAAAAGGCGAACCCACCTCATCCAGCGCCGCGGAGACGATTCGCGCCGGCGTGCGTGCGTTCTCCAGGGCCAGCCGGACGCCCGAATCTTCGAGAATCGGCAACAGGAGGCGCAGGCTCCGCTCCAGTTCTCGCACCGTCCGGGCGTGGCCCTCGTAAAGATCCACGGTGCGCAGCAGGGTGGCGCCCATCCGGCGGCAGAGGGCCGCCTGCTCCCGGATGTTGGCCGCATCCAGCCCCGCGGTTCCCATCTCGACCTCTACGCCGCCGGCTCGCGCCTCGGCCGAGAGTGCGTCGATCCGGGCCGCATCCAGCGGCAGATTGGGGCCGAATTGCACCACGCGCACGCCGAGTTCGCGGCACTTGGCGAGGAGGTCGAAGGCGGTCATCGGCCGCGGAGGCACAGCGCCTTCCACTCCGATGGACCACATGTAGCAGTAACTGCCGATGCCGAGCTTCACGCGTTATCCCAGGTACTCGGCCGGGAATTTCCACGGACGGCGGTAGAGGGGCCGGGCCAGTTTCCGCGCCTGTTTGTCGCCCACGATTCTCTCGGTCTTGGGATCGAAGCGCACGGAGCGCCCAAGTTGATGGGACAGGTTGGCCAGCGTGAGGGCCAGGTCCACGCGGTAATGATAGTTGACGCTGCAACTGGGTTCTTTGCGCGACTTGATCGAATCCAGCCACTCGCGCTCGTGTCCGGGCGAGGGCGGAATCGATTCCGGCGGCGGCGTGCGGTCCTTGAACAGGTCGCCTTCCGGGACGATCTCGTGCTTGCTGTAGTCGGAGAAGAGCGTGCCGTTGAGGGCGTGGAAGTAGATGCCCAGACGGCGCGCGGGCTTGCCGCGGCCGAAGTCGAAGGCGAAGCTGTTGGCGCAGTTCATCATCCAGGTCAGCGTCAGGTTCGGATACTGCCAGGTAATCTCCTGCGAGTCGGGCGCGTCGCCATCGTCGCGGATGACATAGCGTCCGCCGGTGCAGTTGGTCACCGAAGGCACGCCCAGTTCCAGCGCCCAGATGGGCAGGTCGATGATGTGCGGGGCCATGCCCGGGGTCCAGCCGCGGGAATAATCCCAGAACGAGCAATGCTCGTAACTGCCGGCGTACAGCAGCGCGTTGAACGGCCTGGCCGGCCCGGGGCCGAGCCACAGGTCCCAGTCCACACCCGGCGGCGGGTCCTGTTTGGGAGCGCGCCCGATGCCGTTGGGCCCCTGGTTCATGACGTTGAAGGTCCGGACCACGCTCACCGGTCCCAGTTTCCCGGACCGGATCCACTCCACAACGCGGCGGTAGTTCGCGCCGGCGTGGATCTGCGTGCCGATCTGGCTGATGCGCTTGTGCCGGTTGACGGCGTTGCGCACGGCCAGGGTTTCGTCGGGGTACAGGGTCATCGGCTTTTGCAGGTAGATGTCCTTGCCCGCCTTGACCGCTTCGATGGCCATCAGCGCGTGCCAGTGCGGCGGCGCGGCGATGATCACGCCGTCGACGTCCTTGCGCGCCAGCAGTTCCCGGAAGTCGCTGTGGCCGGTGGCCGTGCCTTTGTGGAGTTGAAGGGCCGTCTCGCGGCGCTCGCGGGAGACGTCGCAAACCGCCGTGACCACCACGTCGGGATGCTTGGCACAATTGGCGAGATTGCTCCGGCCCATGCCGTTGACGCCGATGATGCCCAGGTGGATGCGGTCGCTGGGCGCGGGCTGGCCTGCCCGGCCGAGAGCGGCGGCCGGAATCACGGTGGCCGCCTGCAAAACCCGGCGGCGCGAAAGATCGGAGGAAGGCTGCATGGAGTTACTCCTTATAACCCTTCTCGGGCCGCTGCGATCATGGCCCGGATGTTTTCCGGCGGCGTGGTGGAGGGAATCGCGCAACCGGCGTTCAGAATGAAGCGGGGCGTGCCGGCGAAGACGCGCAGCAATTCCCGCGTCTTCTCCGCCACCAACTTCGGAGTCCCGGCGGCCAGCACGCCGCTGGGGTCGAGATTGCCGATGAAGACCGCGCGGCCGTCCAGCGCTTGCCGCGCCAGCCGCATGTCGGTCTTGTAGTCCAGTTCCAGGCCGTCGGCGCCGGTGGAAACCATGTCCGCCAGGATGCGGTCCGTCTTGCCGCAGATGTGCAGAAAGTAGGGCTTGCCCAGTTCGTGCGCGGCGGCGACGATGCGCCGCTCGTAGGGCAGGGCAAACTCGCGGTACAGGCGCGGAGATATCAAGTCGGAGCCGGCCCAACTGTCGCCGTTGGAAACCATGTGCGCGCCGGTCTGGGCCATCAGGCGGATGAAACTCGCCGTGGCCTGAGTGCAGTAATCCAGCAGCCGGTGGGCGCGCTCTTGACTGGCCGGGTCCATCAGGTCCATCATCCAGGCTTCGGGCGTCCGCATGGAAGCCGCCAGCGAGTAAGGCGCCTGGTCGCAGTTGCCGCGCAGGTAAACCTCGTCTCCGAAATGCTTCTTGAGCAGGCGCGAGGCCTCCAGCCACACTTGCACGCCGGAGTGCTGCAACAGGTCCACCGGGTGGAGGTCGTCAACCGCTTCGAGGCTGGGAAGATTCCCCGCGATGTAGCGCGCGGGAACGTCCTCGGGGTACTCCACCGGCACGCCGACCGCCCCGGACAGGGTCGCGGTGTCGATGTCGAGCACCACGCCGTCATAGCCGTAGCGTTCGACGGACTCGATGAAACAGCGGGCAATCGCGCGGGCGTCGCCGCGGTATTCGCGCATCGAAAGCCCCGCCTCGCGCGCCGCCAGCATGAAGTTGTGCAGCATCACCGGAACCACGTCCGGCCGCTCGCCCCGCAGCGCGGCCGCAATTCTCCGATATCCGTTATAATACGTTTCCACAGTGAACAAAGGAATTATAGACCGAACCGCGGACGGGATGACGCCCGATTTCGCTTCGCCCCGGCTCAAAGTCGGGCGCGGCGATCTGCGCCGCCGCAATCGGTGGCTGCTGCTGCACCTGATCCAGACCCACGGGCCCAGTTCCCAGGCCGGCCTGGCCCGCCGCTCCGGGCTGAGCCCGGCCACCGTCTCCGCCATCCTGCAACCCCTGATCGAGAACCGGACTCTGGTGGAAGAGGGGAAAGCCCAGTCGGGGATCGGGCGAAAGGCGTCCATCCTGGCTTTCAATCCGCGCTCGATCCTGATCGCCGGCGTCTCCATCGAGCAGGAGGAGTGCGAAGTCGCGTTGGTAGACCTGTCCGCCCGGGTTCTCGACCATGTAACCGCGGAGTACCCGCGATATACCGAACCGCGCGAGGTCGCCGACCTGGCCGTGGCCCGCATCCGCGCCATGTTGCGGAGCAACAGAATCGACTCGCGCGCGCTGGCAGGCATCGGAGTGGCCATCCCCGGGCTGGTCGACTCGGACTCGGGCCTGGTTTGCGTGGCCACGAACCTCGGATGGCGCAACGTGCAGTTGCGGGCCTTGTTCGAACAGAAGACCCAGTTACCGGCCTCGGTGGAGCACCTGGGCCGGGCCAAGGCCCGCGCCCAGGCGGTGTGGGGGCAAGGGGCGGGGCACAGGAATTTCGTGTGCCTGGAAATCGGATCCGGCATCGGCGCCGGCGTGGTGGCGGACGGCCGGATTCTGATTGGCGCCGGGGCTTTCGCGGGAGAAGTCGGTCACACGGTGCTGGACCCCAGCGGACCGCGCTGCGCCTGCGGTCTGGACGGCTGCTGGGAGACGTTCTGCGCCAGTCCGGCGATCCGGCGGCGCATTGGCGAGCATCTGGCCTCCGACGCCGGAACCGGCAGCACGCTCACGCCCGGATCCTCCGTGGCGGAACTGGGACGGGCCGCCGGGCAGGGCGACCCCGTCGCGCGCCGCGTGGTCGCCGAAACCGCCCGGCACCTGGCGCGCGGCCTGGTCAACGTCATCTGGAACTTCGATCCGGAAGTGGTGATCCTGTCCGGCTCGGTGGTGCGAAACTGTCCCAGCTTAATCGAGGCCACGCAAGCCGGCCTGGCTAAACTGGAGGCCGCGCGCAGCTTCAATGTGCCTTTGGTGGCCGCCAGTCACGAATCGGACGCGAGTGTGATCGCCGCCTCCGCGGTGGTCTCTTTCCGGCGGGTGGAGGAGCTGGCGAACGGGTGAGGGCGCGGCCCCCTTGACACGGAAAAGAGTGAGAAATAGAATCATTGCTTCACTGAATGAACGAAAACCCCGCGCGGGGTGCAATGGCGAGCGGATGTGTTTGCCGGTGGAAACTCTCCAGCGGTTGCGGCGAACGGACAGCCCCCGTAGAGGCGGGGATGAGCCAGGGAGGATGCATATGCGTCGAGCGGTATTGGCAGTGCTATTCAGCGCGTTTCTGCTTTCCACGGTCGCGGTCCAGCCAACATCGGCACAGGTGTTGTACGGATCGGCAGTGGGAAGCGTGGAAGATCAGAGCGGCGCCGTGGTCGCGGGCGCCGCGATTACGATGACCAACAAGCTGACCGGCCAGGTCCGCGAGGTCAAAACCGGTGTGGATGGGAGATATGCTTTCCCCAACCTGCTGCCGGGCAGCTACGACCTGAAAGTGGTGGCCCCCGGCTTCCGGACGTTCACGCAGACGGACCTGGGGATCACCATCAACACCGTCACGCGCGTGGACGTAAAGCTGGAACTGGGGCAGGTCACCGAGCAGGTCACGGTGCAGGCGGCAGCGGTGGCGCTGCAAACCGACAAGTCCGACGTCCGGGCCGAAGTCACCAGCCAGGCGGTAGGAAACCTCCCGTTGGCCGCCTATCGCAATTTCCAAAACCTCATCGACCTGGTCCCGGGCGCGACTCCCGCCAACTTCCAGAACAGCGTGGGATCGACGCCAGGCCGCGCGCTGACCACCAACGTCAACGGCACGGCGCGCAACAGCAACAACGCCCGGGTGGACGGCGCCACCAACGTCTACATCTGGCTGCCGCACCACATGGTTTATGTGCCTCCGGTGGAGTCCATCAGCACCGTGAACATCACCACGGGCTCGTTCGACGCCGAGCAGGGGATGGCCGGCGGAGCGGCGATTACCGTGGCCACCAAGTCCGGTACCAACGACCTTCACGGCTCGGCCTTCCACTACCATGACAACCACCGCCTGAGGACGCGCAACTTCTTCCTGCCCGCCACCAGCGGCAAGGCCAAGTCGATTTTTAACATTTTTGGCGCTACCCTCGGCGGCCCGATCAAGAAAGACAAACTCTTCTTCTTCGGCAGCTTCGAAGGGACCCTGGAGCGCGCCGGAATCACCCGGCCGAACGACTCCGTTCCAACCGCCGCCATCCGTGCCGGCGACTTCAGCGGCCTGCCGGCCACCATTTACGACCCGATGACGGGCAATCCGGACGGCAGCAACCGGCAGCCCTTTGCCGGCAACCTGGTTCCCACCGGGCGCCTCAACGCGATCAGCAGGAAGCTCCAGGGCCTGGCACCGCTGCCCAACATGTCGGGGACCTCGCAGGGCACGCTCAATAACCACTTCAGCTCCGGCACGGAGAAACTCAACCGTTACAACTACGACGTGAAAGTGAACTGGAACCCGGCCAGCACCCTGGTGGTTTGGGGCAAGTACAGCCGCATGGATGCGACCGTGGACTCGAAATTCGCTTTCGGCGAACAACTCGGCGGACCCGGGCTGAGCCGCGCCGGAGCGCCCGAGGTGTCCGAAGTTCGAGTCAACATCCCCACTTTCGGCTACACCAAGACCTTCTCGCCGACCTTTCTGCTGGACGGCACCATCGCCATCACCCGGCACGACAATCACGGAGTCTATCCGGGCTACGGAAAGAATACCGGCAGCGAGGTATGGGGTATTCCGAACACCAACGATCCCATCGTGACCGGGCCTGGCGCGGATCGCGTAAAGGCCGCCTGCCCGGGTTTGGCAAGCGGCGGCTGTTACTCCGGCATGCCTTCCATCAGCACCGGTTTTACGACTTGGGGCGCGACCGCCGGCTGGCAGCCTTATTTCTACAATGAGCGATCGCTCACCTACACCACCAACGCCACGAAGATGCACGGATCGCACGAAATCCGCTTCGGCTTCGACATGGTTCGATTCCAGATGGACCAGTGGCAGCCGGAGGTCAGCGGCGGGCCGCGCGGAAGCATCAGCTTCAGCGGCGACGTGACCGGCGCGAGAGGCTACACCTCAACCTACCTCAACTCCTACGCGACCTTCCTTCTCGGGCTGACCACTTCCATGCAGAAAAGCGTGCAGTTGTTCCAGTACACCAACCGCGAGTGGCAATTCGGCTGGTTCGTGCGCGACCGCTGGCAGATCTCGCGCAAGCTCACGCTCAATGTCGGTCTGCGCTATGAGTACTTCCCGCTGATTTACCGGAAAGACCGCGGCATCGAGCGCTGGGACCCGGCGACGAACCTGGTGTACATGGGCGGCGTCGGCGGCAACCCGAAGAATGTCGGCATCACCAGCAGCAAGAAACTGTTCGCGCCGCGCCTGGGGTTTGCCTACCGCGCGACGGAGAACACGGTGGTCCGCAGCGGATACGGCGTCACCTACGACCCGCTTCCGTTCTCCAGGCCTCTGCGCGGAATGTACCCGGCCACGATCGGCTCGACGTTTGTGTCCGCAACCCCTTACACCTGGATCGACACGCTCGACAAGGGCATCCCCGCGATTCCCATTCCGGACACCAGCAAGGGCGTCATGGAACTGCCGCCGACCATCGACATGGGACCGCGCAGCGCCTGGGGCGGCGAGGTGAGCCGGGGCTACATCCAGTCCTGGAATCTCACCCTCGAGCGGAAGCTGCCCGCCGAACTGGTAACCAGCATCGGCTACGTGGGAACCCAGACAGTGAACCAATTGATCGACCGCGACATCAACGCCGCGCCGCCCGGCGGAGGCCCCGCGGGGCGGCCGCTGGCGGCGACCCAGAATCGCCGCATTGCGATGCTGATGTGGGATGGCATTGCCAGCGGCAATTACCACGGTCTCCAGATTGCGGCCAACCGGCAATTCAGCAAGGGCCTGCTCATGAAAGGCGCCTACACGTGGTCGAAGGCCATCAATTGGGCCGACGACGACGGCTGGACCGGGCTGGGGGGCGGCTGGAACTGGGGACCCGTCATGAACCGCAACCGGGCCAAGGCCGGCTACAATCGCGCCCAGATGTTCACCCTGGGTTTCGTCTACGAACTGCCCTTTGGCCCGGACAAGAACTGGGCCAAGGCCGGACCCGCCGCCTGGCTGCTGCGCGGCTGGCAGACCAACGGCACCTTAGCCGCTTACACCGGCTCGCCGTTCACCGTCTCGGCCTCGGGCGCCGAGCTGAACGCCCCGGGCAACTCCCAAACCGCGGACCTGGTGACTCCGGGAAAGGTGAGGGTCCTGGGCGAGATCGGGGCCAACAAGTCGTGGTTCGATCCGCTGGCCTTCCGCCAGCCCACCGGCGTGCGCTTCGGCTCCACCGGGCGCAATACGATGTTTGGCCCCGGCTTCCGGAATCTCAACATGAGTCTCTTCCGCACCTTCAAGGTGACCGAGCGGGTCAAGGGGGAATTCAAGGCCGAGGGCTTCAACATCACCAACACGCCGAAATTCTCCAATCCGGGCGCCGGCGTGGCTTCCATGGTGTTGAACGCCGACGGCACCATCCGGACGCTCAACAATTTCTCTTCGATTACGAGTACGCTGCCCAATCTGGCCGCCCCCTCCGAGCGCCAACTCCGCTTCGGGCTGCGGCTGAGTTTCTAATTGTTCGTGACCGCTAACGGTCGCGGTTACCGTGCCGCGACCGTTAGCGGCGGGAGGGGAGAGACGGCATGGCATTCAGGCGACGCTTCTTGGGCGGTATCTGGCCGTGTGTGACTGCGGCATCGAGCTTGCCTGCCGGGTGCGGATTCCGCTTATCATGTCGGTGATGTCCCTCACCGAGGGCAAGGTAGCGTATTTCGATGCGGCCACGGAAACCATCCGGATGGGATAGAGGCATGCCAACCAGAAGAGAATTCCTGTGCGCGGCCGGCGCGGCCGCGGCCGGCGGCCGTCTGCGCGTCGCCGATACCAAGGGAGAGAAGGTCGCCGTGACCCGCGGCGGCACGACGCTCCTGGAATACCGTTACAGCGCGGCCCGCCCGAAGAGTTACATTCACCCCCTGTGTTTGCCCGACGGAACACCGATTACACTCGACGCGCCCAAGGACCACGTACACCACCGCGGCCTGATGGTGGCGTGGTCGGAGGTGAACGGCATCGACTTCTGGGGCGAGGTCAATCCCGCGCGGCACGGCCAGATCTTGCACCAGAGGTTCGAGCGCCTGCGCGAGCGGCCGCAAGCCGAGATCGTTTCCCTCAACCACTGGATCGCCGAGGGCAAGCTGCTGCTGAGGGAGCGGCGCACGGTGCGCGTGCCGCCGCCCTCGTCCGAGGGCGTGTGGCTGGAGTGGATCACCGAGCTGACGGCCGCCGCCGGGCCCGTGAAACTGGCCGCCGGCCAGCACAACTACAACGGTCTCGGCATCCGCCTCGTTCCGAGCATGGATGGCGGCGGTGTGCTGAACTCCAACGGCACGGCGGCCATCGAGAAGGCCAACGGCGAGTCCGCCGCCTGGTGCGCCTATCACGGCGGCGGCGCGGGCGTGGCGTTTTTCGATCATCCCGCCAACCCGCGCCATCCGAATGCGTTTTTCGTCATGAACAAGGCGTTTGGCTACCTGAGCGCGGCGCCCACGTTTCGCGAGCCGTTCGACCTGGCTGCCGGGCAGACGATTCGCTTCCATTGGGGCGTGCTGGCTTTCGCCGGCGAGCCACCGGAGGAAACATTGCATCGCCGTTTCCAGACCTGGAGCAAAGAGAGCCGATGGGCAAAAGACTAGGGGCCGCCATTCTCGGCACCGGAGACGTTTCGGGCGAGCACATCCGGGCCTTCGAGCAGAACCCGCTCACCGAAGTGCGCGCCATCCTGAGCCGCGACCGCGCCCGGGCCGAGGCCAAGGCGCGCCAGTTCGGCCTGGAGAACTGCCGCGCCTACACCGACTTGGACGAACTGCTGCGCGCCGGCGACATCCACGTCGTCTCCATCTGCACGCCCCATCACCTGCACGTCGAGCAGGGCGTGGCCTGCGCCCAGGCCGGCCGGCACGTCATCGTCGAGAAGCCGGTGGCGCTCGATTTGGATGGGCTGCGAAAGCTGGACGCCGCCGTGCG
>JACQZT010000374.1 GCA_016213755.1 Acidobacteriota bacterium
GGGCCGTTCGAGAAGCTGGATCTCGATCTGTCCGACGGCCAAGGCAATCCCCATCTCGGGCCGCACATTCTGGCGGGAGTGAACGGCTCGGGCAAGTCGACGGTGCTGAAGACCATCGCCTGGGTGCTGGATCGCGGTGATCGAGGTTTTGACGACAAAGAGTGGAAGCATTTGATCGCAGGTTGGCCTCAATCGCGCGCACTGGTCCTCGGTCGGGCGCCGAACGGTGGAGTTTGGGGGATGGCCTGTGCGCCATTCACGAGTCCCGAATCACAGGACGAGCTTCGGCAGTGGATCACTGAGCAGGCATTGGGACCGAGCCGCTGCCCATGGCCTTTTACTTTTCACGTAATGAGATCTGGGGCACACCCGGCTCATGTTCGGGCTTCGGTTCACGCTGCTTCCGATGGCGGCACGACTCGGATCCCGCTATGTCTAGCGGCCGCGTACAGGCCTTCGCTGTCCCTGAAACACCTCGCGCATCCCGACATCACGAAGTCCTTGACCAATCCTTTTGAGAACAGCCTGGCGTTCGGGGAGACAGTGCGGAACGATGCCATTCAGGCGTGGCTGGTCGCTTTGTACAGTAAACGCGCGATTGCGCGTGAGCGAAGCCAACCCACCGATCTTTACACCCGCTCACTGGATCGCTTTGAGAGTGCTCTGAGGACGATTTATGGATCTCGAATCGGTCTCGATGTGGAGATTGAGCCCGCCCTGGAGCCTCGATTGCGGGTCGGTGAGCGGCTACTCAACTTTTCACAGTTGCCGGATGGCTTGCGAAGTACTGTTGCATGGTTGGCGGACTTTATGATGCGTCAAGGATTGATGCCGATCGAGGCTGGCGGGCTGGAAACGGATCCAGGAGTTCTCCTGCTTGACGAAGTCGATGTGCATTTGCACCCTCGTTGGCAGCGAAGGCTGCTGCCGGCGATGCGCGAGGCGCTGCCGGATGTTCAGATTATCGTCACGTCTCATTCCCCGTTCGTGATTTCGTCCTGTCCCGGTTCGAAGGTGCACGTATTCGGCATCGATGAGAGCGGACACGCGTTTCTGGGGCAATCTTGTGCCGCGCCGGTCGGGCAGAGCGTGATGACGACCCTGAAGGGCGTCTTCGGGGTCGAGAGCCGCTTCGACATACGGACCGAGAGAGAACTGGAGGAGTGGTACCAGCTTAGCCGCGGAGAAGCCACGGGGGCCTTGTCGATGGCCGACAAACGACGCATGGACGAATTGACCGTGATGCTTGCCGGTCGCAGCGAGGAACTCAGGTCCATCGTTCTGAAACCGGCCAGTGCGCCGAAGTCCCTCGAGTCCATGCTGAAAGCGCTCGACCGAGGCTCGAAGAAAAAGACGAAAATGCGCGAAAAGAAGGCGGGCTGAGAAGCCAGGCGATGGTCCGAACGCGTGATAGAGGCGCCTGTCCCCGGCGAATCGAGGCGAACAGGTTGAGATGGACGCGCCGCTGGCAGAGGATTCTCGACGGGCACGCCGGTGGCAACTGGGCGACGCCTCAGGCGAAGCGGCTGCTCAGAGAGGCGCTAGTCCGGCTGACGCACGGCAAGTGCGCGTTTTGTGAAAGCCGGCTGGGAGTGGCATCTTGGGAAGAGATGGAGCATTACCATCCGAAGTCCCTCTACCCGGAACTGACTTTCGAGTGGACGAACCTCTTTCCGGTATGCGGGGTCTGCAACGCGAGAAAAGGGCAACAGGACCATCGCGGCGCGCTGCTGAAACCAGATGAGGAAGACCCCGAACGCTACTTCTGGGTTCACCCCGATAGCGGACGGTTAGATCCCGCCCTTGGCTTGAGCGCGGAGGAACGGGCGCGCACCGAACGGACGCTCCAGATCTGCGACCTGCAACGAGACGCCCTGGCGGCCAGCCGAGCCGAGTTGGGCCAGAGACTTTCGCTCTGGATCGCTCGGGTGAGTCGGGGAGACTTGTGCGACCGCCACGAACAGGAACTCCGGATCTTTCTCGATCCACAGGCCGAATACAAGCTCGTGATACGCCACGTGTTCGATAGGAAGGGGTGGGGTGATCTGGCGGAGCGTGACCGGCGGCGGTTTCTGGAGTAGCCCCCTTGCGCATCGGCATTCACACTTCGATCGCCGGGTCATTGGAAAACGCCGCGCTCAAAGCCGTCGAGCTGGGCGCCAACACGTTTCAGATCTTCTCGGCCAGCCCGCGCATGTGGCGCGCGGCGGCGCTGAAACCGGACCAGGTACGGCGGTTCAAAGCGCTGCGGAAAGAGCACGGCCTGGCGCCGCTGGCGGTTCACGACAACTACCTGATCAACCTGGCCGCCGCCGATCCGGCCACGCGGGCGCGCTCGATTGCGGCCTTCCGAGGTGAACTCGAACGCGCGCTGGCGCTGGGCGCCGAATTCCTGGTGGCGCATCCGGGCAGCTACAAGGGGCAGAGCCTGGAGTGGGGCATCGAGGCCGTGGCGGCGGGATTGAACCAAGCCGCACGCGGCCTCCAGAGCCGGCGACTCGCCATTCTGCTCGAAAACACCGCCGGTTCGGGGGCGCAGATCGGCAGCCGCTTCGAGGAACTCGCGCACGTGCGCGCGCTGGCCCGGCGCGGGATGGACTTCCGCCTGGGCTACTGCATCGACACCGCGCACTCGCTGGCGGCCGGCTATGACGTCTCGACGGCCGAGGGTCTGGACCAGACCGTGCGCGAGCTTGATCGCGTGCTGGGCCTGGAGCGCGTTCCCATCCTGCACGCCAACGACTCGAAGGCGCCGCTCGGCTCGCGCGTCGACCGGCACCAGAATATCGGAGCGGGCTATATTGGTTTAGAAGGCTTTCGCCGCATTCTGAACCACCCGAAGCTGCGCTCGAAGGCCTTCCTCCTCGAAACGCCGATCGACCACCCCGACGACGATCGCAGGAACATGGACACGCTGAAGAGCCTATGCCGGAAAAGCCGTACGACCATAAAGCCATCGAGATGAAATGGTTCGAGCGCTGGGATCGGGACCCCGCGCTCTACGCCGCCGAAGAGAACTCCAGCAAGCCCAAGTACTACGTGCTGGAGATGCTGCCCTATCCCAGCGGCACGCTGCACATCGGGCACATCCGCAACTACACCATCGGCGACGCGCTGGCGCGCTACAAGTGGATGCGCGGGTTCAACGTGCTCCATCCCATGGGCTGGGACGCTTTCGGGCTGCCGGCCGAGAACGCCGCCATCGCGCGCGGCCGCCATCCGCGCGAGTGGACCCAAGCCAACATCGCGGAGATGAAGAAGCAGCATCACCGCATGAACTTCAGCTACGACTGGGCGCGCGAGGTCTCCACCTGCGAACCCGAGTACTACCGCTGGAACCAGTGGTTCTTCCTGAAGATGCTCGAGCGCGGCCTGGCCTACCGCCGCCAGGCGCTGGTTAACTGGTGCCCGAAGTGCGCCACCGTGCTGGCCAACGAGCAGGTGCTGGGCAGCGGCTGCTGCTGGCGTCACGAGGACACCGCGGTCGAGCAGCGCGAACTCGAGCAGTGGTTCCTGCGCATCACCAAATACGCCGACGAACTGCTGGCCGATATCGAGAAGCTCGAAGGCGGCTGGCCCGAGCGCGTGCTGACCATGCAGCGCAACTGGATCGGGCGCAGCGAGGGGACCGAGTGCGACTTCCGGCTGGCCCCGACCGGCGAGCCGATCCGCGTCTTCACCACGCGCGTGGATACCATCTTCGGCGCCACGTGCGTCATCCTGGCGCCCGCTCATCCGCTGGTGGCGAAGCTGGTTTCGGGCGAAGCGGCGAGCCGGGTCAGGGCCATGATCGACGCGCTCGCGCGCAAGGACCCGGGCGATCTCGAGAAGGAAGGGCTCTTCACCGGTCACTACGCGGTGAATCCTTACAGCGGCGAGCAGGTGCCCATATGGGTCGGCAACTTCGTGCTGATGGGCTACGGCACCGGGGCCATCATGGCCGTGCCGGCGCACGACGAGCGCGACTTCGAGTTTTGCACGCGCTACGGGATTCCGATCCGCCCGGTGATCCGGCCGGTGGACGGCCCGCTGGCCGCGGTGGAGCAGATGAAGCAGGCCTTCGTCGACGACGGCGTGTGCGAAAGCACCGGCGAGTGGTCGGGCCTGGCGAGCGACGAAGCGCGCCGCCGCATGACCGCCAAGGCCGTGGCCGAGGGCTTCGGCCAGGGCGCCGTGACCTATCGCCTCAAAGACTGGGGCATCTCGCGCCAGCGCTATTGGGGCACGCCGATTCCGGTGATTCATTGCGCCAAGTGCGGCATCGTGCCGGTTCCCGAGAAGGATCTGCCGGTGACGCTTCCCCTGGACATGGCCATCACGGGCCAGGGCCGCTCGCCCTTGGAGAGCGTGCCCGAGTTTGTGAACGCCGCCTGTCCGGCCTGCGGCGGCGCGGCGCGGCGCGAGAGCGACACCATGGACACGTTCATCGACTCGTCCTGGTACTTCTACCGCTACTGCGACGCGCGCAACGGCGAGGCGCCCTTCGACTCGAAGAAGATCGGCTACTGGTTCCCCATCGACCAGTACATCGGCGGCGTCGAGCACGCCATCCTGCACCTGATCTATTCGCGCTTCTGGACCAAGGTGATGCGCGATCTGGGCCTGGTCCAAAACGACGAGCCGGCCACGCGCCTGTTCACCCAGGGCATGGTGATCAAGGACGGCGCCAAGATGAGCAAGAACAAGGGCAACGTGGTCAGCGCCGAGGATATGATCGACCGCTTCGGCGCCGACACCGGCCGCGTCTTCGAGCTGTTCGCCGCGCCGCCCGAAAAGGACATGGACTGGACCGACGCGGGGGCCGAGGGAGCGTACCGCTTCCTGGGCCGGGTCTTCAAGTTCGTCACGCGCAACGCCGAGCGCATGCAGCCGGGCGGCGGCGCGCCCGCGACCGACGCCGACCGCAAGGCGCTGCGCAAGCTGCACCAGGTGATCCGCAAGGTTACCGAAGACTTCGAGACCCGCTGGCACTTCAACACTTCCATCGCGGCCATCATGGAGCTGGTGAACGAGCTGTACGCCGCCGAGGCGGAACTGTCGCCCGGCGTGGCGGCCGAAGCGGTCGAGAAGCTGATCCTGCTGCTGGGCCCGTTCGCGCCTTACGTGGCCGAGGAGTTATGGGAGCACATAGGGCGCACGGGTCCGGTCTTCAAACAGCCTTGGCCCGCCTACGACGAGGAACTGGCGCGCGAGGAAGGCGCCGAGGTGGTCATTCAAGTGAACGGCAAGCTGCGTGGCCGCCTGACGGCGCCCTTCGGCACGCCGCGCGAGGAACTCGAACGCCGCGCCCTGGAAGACGAAAAAGTCCAGGCCCACATCGCCGGCAAAACAGTTGTCAAGGTGATCGTAGTGCCGGACAAGCTAGTCAATATCGTCGTCAGGTAAGCACGCTCCCGACCAGTTGGACGGCGTCGCGCACCAACTGGGGGCAGCGGGTTTTGAAGAGACCGCTCTGGCGGGCGTGTTCGTACCCTTCCGGAGTGCCGATGTCGCAGCCCAGCAGATCCCGGCAAACGGTCGAGCCGTTCCGGGCGGTGAACTCGCCCAGGAAGCGCCGGACGGTTTCGCACGTTTTGTCTTTCTCGGCGCGATTCTCTTCCGGAGTGACGCTGCGTTGCGCCAGACCGATGGCCATGATGGCTCCGGTCACGCAGCCGCAGGTTTGCGCCGTGCGGCCCAGTCCGCCGCTGAAGCCGGCGCCAAGGCGCAGCGCCAAGTCGCGGTCGACGCCCCGCGTTTCGGCGCACGCCGAGAAGACCGCCTGCGAACAGGAGTAGCCCTGCTCGAATCGCTGAACAGCCAAATCCGCAAGGCCCATGAGTTCTCATCGTCTCACAGGCGGGGCCTCATTCGGAAACCGGGGACAGTACAATACACCTTTTTCGCGAAGCCTGCTCGGGCGAAATTGTCGGCCTTGAAGGAGCGACCCCGAAATCGCGTATACTCTGACTACTGTGGAATTCGAAACTTCTCGTCGCAGTTTTTTGACTGCCGGACTGGCGCTTCCGGCGCTGACGGCGGCCGAGGCCAAGCCGGCCGGCATGGCGCCTCGCACTCTTGGAAAGACCGGGCTGAAGGTGACGCCTCTGGGGTTTGGCGGCCGGGGCACCAGCGAGCCCGGGGTCATCGCCCGGGCCCTGGATCTGGGCATCAACTTCATCGACACCGGGCGCATGTATCAGAACAACGAGCGCATGCTGGGCGGTGTGCTCAAAGGCCGGCGCAAGGACGTAATCATCGCCGGCAAGACCGCCGCCAAGACCCGCCAGGACGCCCTGGCGGACCTGGAAGCGAGCCTGCGCGATTTGCAGACCGACTACCTGGACATCTGGCAATTGCACGGCAAGGTGAGCCCCGCCGACGTCACCGACGAGCTGCTGGAGGCATTGCGCGCGGCGAAAAAGTCGGGCCAGGTGCGCTTCGTGGGCATCACCAGCCATCTGAACGTGCCGGAGATGCTGGCCGATATGCTCCGCCGGGGCGTGGCCGACGCGGTGCTGGTGGGCTATAACTTCACGCTGCGGCCCGAAGTCACCGAGGCGATCCGGGCGGCGCGGCGGAAGGGCATGGGCATCATCGCCATGAAGGTCCTCGCCGGCGGCTTCGCGCGGATTCAGAACAGCGCGCCGCGCTTCGAGGGCAGCTCGGATGCGCTGGTGCGCACGCTGCGGCAGGACGGCGCCATGGCGGCGGCCATCCGCTGGGCGCTGAAGAACGAAGCCGTGGACACCTCCGCCGTGGCCATGTCCGATTTCGACCAGGTGGAAGACAACGTCAAGGCCGTGTCGCAGCCCTACTCGGCCGGGGACGAAAAGCTCTTGCGCGCCAAGCTGGCGTTCCTCAGCCCGCGCTATTGCCGCATGTGCGGCGCCTGCGGCGGCGTGTGCGACAAGGGCGTGCCGGTGCCCGACCAACTGCGCTTCCTGACTTACGCGGAAGGCTACCGGAACTTCCCGCTGGCGCGGCAGAGCTTCCTTGAGCTGCCTGAATCCGCGCGGCGGATCCGGTGTTCGGATTGCAGCTCATGCGGCGTTCAATGCCCCAACGGGGTCGAGGTGCGCACGCGCTTGATACGCGCCCAGGAACTGCTTGCCCGGGCTTAGCGAAACTCGATGGCGGTGACATCGCCTTCGGTCGCCGTCCGTGCATCGGGCCGGGCGAGGTACTCGACCGCCACCGGGCGCGCGTCCTGCGCTCCGCAGCGAAACTCGAAGGTCAGGGACGAAAGGTTTTTCAGCAGCACCTCGCCCGGGCGCGCAACGTAAAGCGGCACCTCGCGCCCGCCCGAGGCGACGGCCAAGCGCGCGGCCTGGCCCAGGCAGTCGATGCGGGTGAGCGTCCCTTCGACGCGGCGGTCTCCCTTGGGGTTCTCCCAGCCGGGCGGCGTCGTGACGGCGGGTTGAGGAAAGCGCGGCGGGGGCTTGGGCGAGGCGACCAGATCGAGCGCGGCGTCGGCCATTTCGATTTCGCGGCGGCCCGCGGCGGCGTCGCGGGCGCGGCGGGCTGCGCGGCGGGCTTCGGCTTCGTCGCCCGCCTCGTGCGCCGCCAGCGCCAGCGCGTGCCAGAACTGCGACTGGCGCGGCAGCACGCGGACGGCCTGCTGGAAGTGCAGGATGGCCGCGGAGCTGCGTTTGTCCGCGGCGGCCTGCAAGCCGAGCAGGAAGTGCGCCTCGGCGTAGTTGGGTTGAAGTTCGACCGCTTGGCGCAGGTGAGCGAGAACCTGGCCGCTGTCGCCGCCGGTGTCGCGCAGCAGCATGGCGTACTCGAAGTGCGTCTCGGCATTGCGCGTGCCGAGCCGGATGGCGCGGCCGAGATGCTCCAGCGCCTCCCGGTCGCGGTGCAGGGCCAGCGCCAGCATGCCCATCCGCTCTTCTTTCTCCGCCGACACCGCGGGATCGCGGCCGATCGCCTCGTACGCCTTGGCGGCCTCGCGCAAGCGGCCCGTCTGTACGGCCAGCTCGCTCAGCGCGCGTTCGGCTTCTTCGGCGCCGACGGTGTGGACCGTGACCGGCGAGGCCTCGAGTTCCAGGCCCGCGGCGACATCCACCACCCGGAACCGGCGGGCGGAGACGTAGCCGCGCAAGTCCTGGAACGCCGCCGCCAGGGGTTTGCCGAAGGCGGTCTCGAAGGCTGTGTCTCGTCCCTGGCCGGCGGCCAGGAGTTCGATGTAGTGCGGCATGCGCTCGCGCCAGCCCGGCGCGAGGTTGAGCATGTGCGTGAGCGCCCAGCTTTGGGCGTAGAAGACGTTGGCCTTGTCGCGACGGTTGTATTCGGGGCTGTCCCGTTCGATGCGGGCGAAGGCGTCCGCGTCCAGCCACTTTTCCGAGCGGAGAGCTTCCAGGCGCGACGGGATGAGGCCCCCCAGTCGCACCGTGTCGCCGGCGACCCGGAGCGTCGAGTAAAACTCCGCGGTGCCTTCCTCGAACCAGCGCGGCAGGACGGGCGCGGCGTGGCTCAGCACGAGGTGGACGAATTCGTGCATGGCTACGCGCGTGTTCTCGCGTCCGCGGTCGGGCAGGGCGATGATGTCGCGCACCGGCCCGCTCTGGAAGAAGCCGCCGGTGGAATCGGCCGGGCGGTAACCGGCGAAGTCGCTCTCGGCGCCGAACAGGTAAACACGTATCGGCAGGGGCACGCCGCGGTCGCCGGGGGCGAAGCCGGCGAAGACCCGCCGGGCCTGATCGAGGTGTTCGAGCAGGGAGCGGGCCGCCGGTTCGCCGGCCGTGGTGAAGACTTCGAAGCGCTCCGAGTGCAGGCGGATCCAGCGCGGCGCGGCGGAGGCCGCCGAGGCCAGCGCGAGGATCAGCGCCAGACGTTTCATGGCAGACTCAGCAGCCGGGCCGGGTTCTGTTTGGACAGGCGCTCGATTTCGGCGGGGCTGAATCCCTGTTCGCGGAGCAGCCGGAACATCTCCAGCAGCCCGTCCGGATGGAGCGGGTTGCCGGCCTGTCCGAAGTCGCTGGCCAGGACGGCGTGTTCGACGCCCGCGGCGCGGATGGCGGCGGCGAAGTCCCGCATGGGAACCGACGCCGAGGTTCCGATCGCCGTGTTGCAGGTGAACTCGATCCACGCGCCCAGGCGGGCGGCTTCGCGCATCTCGGCGACGTTCAGCGTGCCCATGGGATGCGTGGCCACGATCTGGGCGATGCCCCGGGCTTTGGCTTCGCGGATGAGCAGCAGGCATTCGGCCGGGGACGAGTGCCCGGTGGCGAGCACGAGCTTGTTTCGAGCAACCAAGTCGAGCACTTCGAGCACCGCCGGCAGCAGCTTGCCCTCGCGCGCCACGGGCACAAAGGGCCGTTGTTGCCTGGCGGAGCGGACCGCGTGTTCGGCGTCGAAGGTGGGCATCCACACGATGCGGCCGAAGCCGCCCTTGACGCGAGTCATCTGCTCGACCGCGGCCGGGTTGATGCCGCCCACGGCGCGGTTCAGCGCGATGCCGCCGAAGACCTCCAGGCCGGGCGCCGCCTGGCGCGCCAGCCAGGCCAGCCCGGCGGTGGATTCGTAATGGTTCTTTACCACGATGGCGCGCAAGCCGCGCTCGCGCGCCAGGCGAGCCAGGCTGATGCCGTCGATGGAACGGGCCATGCTGTCCGGGTCGGCGTGCATGTGGACGTCCACCACACCGCTCAGCGATTGGGCGGCCGCTAACTGCGCCGCCAGTAGCGGGATCGCCACGAGCCAAAACATGAGATGCTCTCCTATGGGTCCGATCAAAACTTTGAATTGGACCGTTTCCCGCTTCCCATCTTACGCTGGAGTATTCATGGTGAACACGCTCATGGATGCGCCTATCACACAGATTTCCCTGCTTCACCGCATCAGTGCCATCGTGAGTTCCGAGCGCACGCTGGACGAAATGCTGGGGGAAGTGGTCGGGATCACTGTGCAGGTGACCGGCTGCGACGCCTGCCTGGTCTACCTGCTGGAACCGGAAAGCGGCGAGATTGTGCTGCGGGCTTCGCAGTTGCCGCACGCGCGGGAACTGGGGCGGCTGCGCCTGCACTCGGGCGAGGGCGTGACCGGCTGGGTGGTGGAACACAAGTCCGTCGTGGCGCTCGCCGCCAGCGCCTCGGACGACTCGCGCTTCAAACGCTTTCAGGGGCTGGTGGAGGACACCTACGAGGCCTTCCTCTCGGTGCCCCTGGTGAGCGGCGGCGAGGTGATTGGGGTGGTGAATGTGCACCACCGCGAGCGGCACGACCACTCACCCGAGGAGATCGCCCTGCTGACCTTCGCGGGCGAGCAGATGGGCGTGGCGGTGGCCAAGGCGCGGCTGGCGGAAGAGAACGCGCGCTTGCAGGAAGAATCCCTGGAGATGAAGCGCCAGCTCGAGATGCGCAAGCTGGTCGAGCGCGCCAAGGGCATTCTTCAGAAACGCTCCAACCTGACCGAAGAGGAAGCCTATCTGCGTCTGCGCAACGAAAGCCGCCGGCTGCGGCGGCCCATGCGCGACCTGGCCGAGGCGATCATCCTGGCCGAAGACCTGAATCGGGAGGGCTAAGAACCCGTCACGAAACAACTGACGCAACAGCTCCCTCAGGAGCCGTCATAGCGAACCGGATTGGGTCTCGGTCCAAGACCGGGTCCAGTCCATGCCGATGATATCGTCCGGGTCGCCTTCGAAACCGGTCCGTTCTTTCAGCCGGCCAAGTTTGGAGACGCGCGATTCCGGCACGATTCTGAGC
Organism: Acidobacteriota bacterium; assembly: GCA_016213755.1. Lineage (GTDB taxonomy): Bacteria > Acidobacteriota > Terriglobia > Bryobacterales > Bryobacteraceae > JACQZT01. The sequence continues at coordinate 10,689 of JACQZT010000374.1, forward strand.
ACCGCGCCCTTCCGGACCACCTCCACCGGCGTGCCGGTGGCGATCGCTTCGTCCAGGATGCGATAGACGTCTTCGCGCAGATTGGAGGCTGTGATGCGCATCGGCTCCAGAATATCACCCGTACGAGTCCGGCCAAGCGAACGTACGATCGCCGCGGTGCCGCGGTGCACGGCACCCCCGTTTCCGATGCTACGCTGAGATCATGGGGCTTTCTCACTCGTACATTGCCACCAAGTTCGGCTTCACCGAGCGCGACCTGGACCGCTATCTGGGCGAGGCGCTGTCCAACGGGGGCGATTACGCCGACCTGTTCTTCGAGTACCTGGCGACCACCTCTTTCAGTCTCGATGAGGGCCTGGTCAAGGGCGCCACGCAGGGCGTTTCGATGGGCGTGGGCGTGCGCGTGATCGCGGGCGAGCGCACCGGCTACGCCTACAGCGACGACCTGAGCTCGGAGCGGATACTCAAAGCCGCGCGGGTGGCCGCCTGCATCGCCGCCGGTCCGGCGAAGGTGGAAAGGGCTGGACTGGAGGAGATCCCGCGGCGCGACCTGTACCCGCTCGTGGTGGCGCCCACCGACACCGAGCTGGCCCGGCGGGTGGAACTGGTCAAGCGGGCCGACCGCGCTGCGCGCGCCGCCGACCCGCGCGTCTTCTATGTGCAGTCGGTGTATGCCGACAACCTGCGCCACGTGCTGGTGGCCTCCAGCGAAGGGGCGCTGAGCTGCGACCGGCAGCCGCTGACGCGCCTGAACGTGCTGGTGCTGGCGCGCGACGGAGACGGCGCGCCGCAGCGCGGTTTCGCCGGCGGCGGCGGGCGCGTGGAACTGGAGTTTTTCGACGGCGCCAAAACGCCGGAGTACTTCGCGCGCGAGGCGGTGCGGCAGGCGGTTCTGCTGCTGGACGCCGCGCCCGCGCCGGCGGGGGAAACGACTGTGGTGCTGGGTCCCGGCTGGCCGGGCATCCTGGTGCACGAAGCGGTGGGCCACGGGCTGGAGGCGGACTTCAACCGCAAGGGCGTGTCGGCCTTTTCCAAGCGCCTGGGCGAGCGGGTGGCGAGCCCCTTGTGCACCATCGTCGACGACGGCGCCATCCCCCACCGCCGCGGCTCGCTCAACGTGGACGACGAAGGCACGCCCACCGGACGCAACGTCCTGATCGAGAACGGCGTGCTGCGCGGCTACTTGCAGGACAAGCTCTCCAGCCGGCTGATGCGGACCCCGGCCACCGGCAGCGGGCGGCGCGAGAGCTATCAGCACATTCCGCTGCCGCGCATGACCAACACGTACCTGATGGCCGGCGAGAGCGACCCGGAGGAGATCCTGCGCTCGGTCGAGCGGGGCGTCTACTGCAAATCGTTTGGCGGAGGGCAGGTGGACATCACCAGCGGCAACTTCGTCTTTTCGGCTTCGGAGAGCTACCTGATCGAGGGCGGGCGGGTCACGCGCCCGCTGCGCGACGCCACGCTCATCGGCAACGGCCCCGAGGCGCTCAAATGGGTCAGCATGGTGGGCAACGACCTCGCACTGGACGAGGGCGTCGGCATCTGCGGCAAGGAAGGGCAGAGCGTGCCCGTCGGCGTGGGCATGCCGACGGCGAAGATCGACCGCATGACCGTGGGAGGCGCGCAGTGACGGAACAAGAGTACCGGCAATTGGCCGCCGAGGTGGTGGAACGGGCGCGCGCGCGGGGGGCCGAGGAGGCCGAGTGCACCATCTCGGAAGGGGATGAGTTTTCGGTGAGCGTGCGCATGCGCGAGATCGAGACGCTCAAGGAGGCCGGCTCGCGCGCGGCCGGGGTGCGGGTGCTGGTGGACCGCCGGGCGGGTTCTTCGTACACCTCCGATTTGACGCGCGAAGGGCTGGAACACATGGTCGATTCCGCGCTCGAACTGGCGCGGCTGACCACCGAAGATCCGTTTGCCGGGCTGCCCGAGGAGAGCGAGTTGGGAGCGGTGGCGGGCGAACTGGGGCTGTATTCCGGCGACGTTTCGGAGCTTTCCTCCGAGGCCAAAATCCGCCAGGCGCGCGAGGCCGAGGAAGCGGCTTTCGCCCTGGACCCGCGCATCGTGAACTCCGAGGGCGGCAGCTTCGCCTCCCGGCTGAGTCTGCACGCCTTTGCCAATTCGCGCGGGTTTTCGGGCGCCTATCGCAGCAGCAGTTGTTCGCTGACGGCGGTGCCGGTGGCGCGCGAGGGCGAGTCGATGGAACGGGATTACTGGTTCACCGCGGCGCGCCGCGCGGCGGACCTGGAGGCGCCCGGCGAGGTGGGCCGGCGGGCCGCCGAGCGTGCCCTGCGGCGGCTGCACGCGCGCAAGATCGAGACCACGCGCGTTCCGGTGATCTTCGAGGCCCGTGCCGCGCGGAGCCTGCTCGGTTCGCTTTTCGACGCCGTGAACGGCGATGCGGTTTACCGCCAGGCGTCCTTCCTGGCCGGCCAGCTTGGGCAGCGCGTGGCCGCCGAGTGCGTCACGGTGGTGGACGACGCAACGATGCCGGGACTGTTCGGCAGCTCCCCGTTCGACGACGAGGGCGTGCCGTCGCGGCGCACGGTGGTGGTCGACCGGGGAGTTCTCTCCAGCTACCTGCTCAACACCTACACCGCCCGGAAGCTGGGACTCAAAACCACCGGCAACGCCGCGCGGGGGCTGACCGGCAACCCGGGCGTCGGGCATGGCAACCTGTATCTGGAGCGGGGCTCGAAGCCGCCCGCCGAGGTTCTGGGTTCGGTGCCGCGCGCGTTTCTGGTGACCGAACTGATGGGTTCCGGTGTCAATATTGTTACGGGAGATTATTCCCGCGGCGCGGCGGGGTTGTGGATCGAGGCCGGCGAGCCGGCCTACGCGGTCTCGGAAGTCACCATTTCGGGCAACTTGCGCGATATGCTGATGGGGATCGAAGCGGTGGCGGACGACCTGGAGTTTCGCGGTTCCGTGGCCGCGCCGATGCTGCTCATACGGGAGATGACGGTCAGTGGCCGCTGAGAACAAGATCGACAGAAGGGGGCTGAGCCCGGTTTCCATCGCCGTGGGTCTGGTGGCCCTGGCGGCGGGCGGGTTGCTGTGGTGGTGGCTCAAGCAGCCGGTGCAATTCGCGCAGGGAGCGCCCCTGACGCCCCAAGCCAAGGCGTACGTGCGCAACCTGCGCCTGTCGGAAGTGGAGATGAAGGCCGCCGAAAGCTTCGCCAAGCACGTGGTGGTGGAGATCGTCGGCAAGATCGGCAACGCGGGCGATCGCCCGCTGAAGCAGGCGGATCTCAACTGCGTCTTCTACGACCCGTACGGCCAGCTTGTGCTGCGCGAGCGGGTCTCCATCGTGAGGCAGCGCACGGGCGGCCTGAAGCCGGGCGAAACCAAGAGCTTCCGCCTGGCCTTCGACAACATCCCGCAAAGCTGGAACCAGGCGCTGCCGCAGCTTGTGATCGCCGGAATCGAGTTCGACTGATCCATGGCCCGGCTCCTGGTGGTGGAAGACGACGCCGATCAGCGCGAACTGCGGCGGGATCTGCTGGCGCGCGCGGGCTACGAGGCCGATGCGGCGGCCGATGCGGCCGGGGCCGATACGGCCTGCGCGCGGCGCGTGCCCGACCTGGTGGTGATGGACCTGCACTTGCCGCGTATAGAGCAGGGGACGGCGCTGATCCGGCGATTGAAGGCGCTGAATCCTGTGCCGCGCGTGGTGGTGCTGACCGGCAACGAAGCGGAGTTTCAGGCCCAGCCGGAGGCCGCGATGGTGGATGCGGTGGTGGCCAAGCCCTGCCGTTCGGCCAGGCTCATCAAGATCGTTTCGCGGCTGCTGGCGTGGCTGGTGTGCCTGACTCTGGCGGCCCCGGCGAAGACCATCCCGTTTCGGGTGTCGCAGCCCGGGGAGGTGGTGGCCGAAATCGAGATGAACTCGCCCGGCGCCGATTGGGCCCAGCCGGGCGGCGAAGCGGCGCTGGCCACGGTGGCGCTCGACGGCCGGCCGCAACAGCACGTCATGCTCTTTGCCGGCGCCCAGCGTCACACTTATCGGGTCTTCCTCGGCGCGCTCGCCCGCGGCGAGCACACGCTGGCCGTCGAGCGCCACGCGCGCTACTCGGCGCCCGGCGCGGGGCTGAACGTGACGGGCGCGGTGTTCGCGGAAATCCCGGCCGCGGACGCCGTCGTCGCCAACGCGCCGGTGCTGTTCGCCCGCGCCAACACGATAGGCAAATTCAGCGACGTTCCCATGCTGGTGTACTGCGAGCGGCTGATCGACAGCGGCCAGCCCTGCCTTCAGTACACCGCCATCTTCTCGAACGAGGACGGCGGCACGTCCACGCGCGCGCTCATGGCGCGCTGGGGCCGCACCACCGACATCGAGTACATCTACCGCGTGTGGCTGGACGCCGAGGGCCGCGCCCAGCGCGCCACCATCCAGACCAGGGACCACAAGGAAGTGGAGTACCGCGCCCGCCGCGAGGGGACGCACCCGGTGCTGATTCCCGTCACCGACAACAATATGGTGGCGCCCGACGGGGCCACGCCCTTGCGCTATCAACTGGCCCCGGTGGTCGTCAAGCTGGACGGCGCCTCTCGCGAAGAGGTGATGGACGCGCAGCCGGTCACGTATCGGGTCATGGCTCAGGAACTGGCGCGCGAGGGGAAGATCCGGCCCTTCGGTGTGGCGGACGGCGAGAAGATCTCCGACCCGCGCAATTACCTTTACATCGAGGCGCGCGTGACCAATCGCGATTCGCGCTCGGCGTTTCTGGCGCGGCTCAAAGGCGAGCGGCGCTGGCGCGTCTCGCACCTGGGCAAGATCGAACTGGGGATCGAGCGCGGCGGCTGGGTGCGCTCGACCATCGAACTGCCGCCTGGCACGGCGCCGGATGGCATCGCCGAGTTCGGCTTCGAGTGTCTGACTAAGGAGAAAACTCCCGCCGGGGCGTGCCGTATTGAGGAAGTGAGCAAGCTGTTTTTTCTGGATCGCGACTACCGGCCCGGCGCGCCGTTCTGGAGTCTGCGCGAGGGTGCGGACGTCGCCAGCGGGGAGATCCTCACGTGGAGCTGCGCGTCAAAGTAGTGCCCAAGAGCCAGCGCAACGAGATGGTTGGTCCCATGGCCGACGGGACGCTGAAGGTGAAGATCGCCGCCACGCCGGAGAAGGGAAGGGCCAACGCCGAGCTGTGCGCTTTCCTGGCCCGGCACTACGGCGTCCCGAAGTCGGCGGTGACCATTGTCAGCGGGGAGACCTCAACGCGCAAGCTGGTTCGCATCGGCGCCTGAGCGCAGGCGGCGGGCGCGATCGAAATCGGCCTGAAGCTGCTTGGTGATCTTCTCGGCCACGTCCGCGCTGGACCCCTTGAACTTGGCGCCCAGGCTTTCCTGCGTGGTGGACCAGAGCACGTCGCCCTCCTTGCTCACCAGGCGCACGGCGGCCACCGCTTCGTGCTTGCGCTCGGCGATGCGCGTCGATTCCTGGTCGCTGATGCCCAGGCTGGCGGAGACGCGCCGGCTGCTGCTGGTCGTCGTGCTGCCGGAGCGGGCGGGGGCGCCGGCCGAGGCCCGCGCGCTCAGCCCTTCGCTGGATTGGAAGGTGTCGGTGAAGACCAGGTCCTCAGCCGAGCCTTTGAGCACGGCGTCGGCGCGCTCCTGGTTTTCAGTGAGGATGAACAGCTTGGCGCCTTGCAGGCTGGCGATGATCATGTCGCGGATCTGGATGGCTGGATCGCCGCCCGCCAGGCGGTCCACGTACACCCGTTTGACGTCCAGCAGGCGTGCCAGCGTCTGCCGGTCGATGTCCGGAGACGGCTGCGCCAATCCGAGAGCGAGGAAGATCGGAAACATGTTTACCCCTTGCCGGCTTTGCGCGCCTCTTCGTCCTGGTATTCGACCTTGCGGCCGGTGCGCGCCTCCAGGCTGGCCAGCACCACGCGCACGCCGGATTTGTCCAGCCGCAGCACCATGGCCTGCTGCCGGCCCTCGCCGTCCGAGTAGCCGATGGTCAGAAAGTGGGCGCGCTTCTTGCTGAGAATCAGCACCGGCGAAATGAGGATAGCCAGGGCGTAGCGCCGGCTGACGTTCTGGCCGTACTCGAGCAGGTTGATGCGCTCGTAGGGGATGCGGATCATGGCCTGCCGGGTGCGGAACTCGAAATTCAATTCGTTCACCGTCGAAACGCGGCCTTCGGCCCCGCTGGTGAGCGCCGCGAGAGTGCCGCCGGTATACTCCGCCCGGCTGCCGTCCTGGCCCGCCGGGAGCGGCGCCAGCGCGGCTAGGGCACAGAGACACAAGTAGCCGGCAGCCGACACAAAATAGAGTGTGTTTTCGCCGCCATAGTTCTCAGAGCAACGCGGGACCAAGTTGGGGCATCTAAACACATAAGTGAAGAAAACCGTCCGCATTCCACCCGGGCAGTCGCAGACGCACAAGTGGCCGGTTCTGGATGCCAGCGGACCCCCGGTGATCGACCTGACGCAATGGAAATTCGAGGTGCGGGGGCTGGTGAACCGCCCGATTCGCTGGAACTGGGAGGAATTCCTCGCGCTGCCCCGCGCGAAGGTGCTGGCGGATTTTCACTGCGTTACGCGCTGGTCCCGCCTGGATAACCTGTGGGAAGGGGTTTCAACGCGCGAGCTGGTGGAACGAGCGGGCGGCGTGCGCCCCGAGGCGAGCTACGTCCTGGCCCACGGCTATGACCAGGGCTGGACCACCAACCTGCCGTTGGGCGATTTCCTGTCCGACGACGCTCTGGTGGCGCTCGCGCACGACGGCCAGCCGCTGACCCTGGAACACGGCGGGCCGGCGCGCCTGATCGTGCCCCAATTGTATGCTTGGAAGAGCGCCAAGTGGATCGCCGCAATCGAGTTCCTGGCCCAGGATCGGGCCGGCTTCTGGGAGCGCAACGGCTACCACATGCATGGCGATCCGTGGAAGGAAGAGAGATTTGGCGGGTAACGGGAAATGGCCGCGAAGGGCAATCCTGAGCAAAACCGGGACAGGCAGCACTTTCCCATTTCTAAGTCCTTTGATTTCAACACGCGAAAATGGGAAAGTGCTGCCCGTCCCGGTTTTTAGGGTTTCAGGCGGTCGTATTGGTGGGATTGGTTGACGGTTCCCAGCGACTGGTTGTACAGGCTGATGAGCCCGAGCCCTTCGCGCAGGTCTTCCTCGAAGGTGTGCAGAGCTGTGAGGTGCGAGGCCAGCGCGGGCAGCTTGCGGCCAGACGGCGTGAGCAGGAATTTCTGATACCCGCCGTCGAGGATCGCGCCGATCTCGCCGTCGCACAGGATTCCGATCCGTCCGATTTGCGGCGCCGCTTCGCGCACCAGGGCGGCGCACTCGCCGCGCGAAACGCGCGTCTCGAGGCCGGCCTCGCGTTGAACGGCGAAGCCCGCCTGCCGGAGTCCTTCCAGGCGCTCCTCGAAGGTCACCACTCGCGATTTGGCCCTGCGGAAGAACATATGGACTCATTCTAGCCGAAGCGGGCGGGTTTCGGTATCATCGAGGGGGGCACTATGCACAAATACATCTTCAAAACCGCCATCCTTTTCCTCCTGACGCTTTCCATCGCGGGCGCGCAATCGTTTACCGCCAGCGTTCTGGGCGCCGTGAAGGATTCGTCGGAAGCGGTCGTGCCCGGCGCAAGCGTCGCGATCGTCAACACGGGCACGAACGCTCGAGCGGAAGCCAGGTCGGACTCGAACGGCAATTACGTTCTCCCGCAGCTCGCGCCGGGGCAGTACAGGCTGGAAGTGGAAGCCGCCGGCTTCAGGAAGTTCGTGCGGGAAGGCATCGTGCTGCAGGTGCAGCAGCAGGCGCGCGTGGACGTTGCGCTCGCGGTCGGCGCGATCTCGGAAGCCGTGACCGTGCGGGGCGACGCTACGGTGCTCGAGACGGCCACCTCCTCCATCGGCAAGGTCGTGGACAACCGCCGCATCATGGAACTGCCGCTCAACTCGCGCAACGTCTATTCGCTCATCTACCTGACGCCCGGCGTCGCCGGCAGCATCGGCAACAACTACAACAGCCTCAGCTATTCGGTCAACGGCGCCCGCGCGTCGCTGATGGACACGCTCATCGACGGCGTGTCGGCGTCACACCCAACCGTGCAGGGCTACACCGGCATCTCGGTCTTTCCGTCGGTCGACGCGATCGCCGAGTTCAAGGTGCAGGCGCAGAACTACTCGTCCGAGTTCGGCCGCAGTGCGGGCAGCGTGCTCAACGTGGTGTTCAAATCGGGCGCGAACCAGCTCCACGGGAGCGCCTATGAGTTTCTGCGCAATTCGGTTCTCGACGCCAACAACTTCTTTGCGAACTCCCGCGGAGAGAAATTGCTGAGCTTCAAGCGCAGCCAGTTCGGCGGAATGCTCAGCGGAGCGATTAAGAAGGATCGCACCTTCTACATGGGATCCTTCGAGGGGCTGCGCCAGAGGAGTTTTTCAAGCACCACTACCACTGTGCCGGCGGCGCTGGAGCGCGAAGGCAACTTCTCCCGGACCTTCGCCGCCAACGGCCAGACGATCCAGATCTACGACCCGTTTTCGACGCGCGCCAATCCGAGCGGGACGGGCTTTATTCGCGACGCCTTCCCCGGCAACGTCATCCCGGCGGCGCGGCGCGACCCGGTGGCGATGAACGCGATGAAGTACTATCCGCAGCCCAACAGCCCGGGGTTGCCGGTCACCGGCCAGCAGAACTTCTACAAGAGCGGCTCGCCCTCGCTAAACACCGACAACTACGACTTGCGTATCGATCACAACCTCACGAGCACGCAGAAGTTCTTCGCGCGCTATTCCCACCGGCTGGTCCAGGACGTCCCGGCGACTTACTTCCCGCCGGAGCTCACCGTCGCCGAGGGGCGCATCATCCAGGAAAACCGCGTGCGCGGCGCGGTGGCCGACTACACCAACACGCTTTCTCCGTCCACGATCTTCTCGGCGCGCCTCGGTTTCGCCCGCACGCTGTATGTTTACAGCAACCAGGGCTTGGGCTTCCTGCCCTCCAGCTTGGGGCTTCCGAAGGCCATCGACCAGGCCGTGGACCGGCTGATGTTCCCCTCCATCAGTCCCGCCGGCTATCGCGGCCTGGGCGGCGGCGACCATCGCTGGAACGCTTTTATGACTTATTCGGGCGTGGCCAGCCTGGTCAAGATCCGCGGCGCGCACACGCTCCGGTTCGGCTACGACGCGCGCCTGATTCGCGTGCCCAACTGGGAGGCGCTTTCGGCCGGCATGTTCCCGTTCTCGGTCGCCATGACCCAGGGACCGGATCCCAATCGCGCCAGTTCCACCGCCGGCAACGGCCTGGCTTCGATGCTTCTCGGCGCCGGCGGGACGGCGGCCAGCACTGCCAACCGCCTGGTGCAGAACTGGAAGAACCTGACCACCACGAGCTTCTATCACGCGCCTTATTTCCAGGACGACTGGCGCGTCACCTCCAAGCTGACCCTCAATTTGGGCGTTCGCTACGATTTCGACACCCCGCGCACCGAGCGCCACGACCGGATGAACTACTTCGATCCGCTGGCCGCGTCGCCCTTGGCCAGGTTGCAGTCGCAGTTCCCGGACCTGCGCGGCGGCCTGGTGTTTGTGGCCGTCGACGGACGCGGCCGGCATCAGTTCCCCTCCGACCGCAACAACTTGGCGCCACGCTTCGGTCTGGCGTACCAGGCGACCCAGAAGACCGTCCTCCGCATGGGCTATGCGCACTTGTTCGGCCCTTCGCCGCAGGCGGCCCACGGCAACCCGGGCAACATGGGCTTTCGCACCGACAACAATTGGGTGTCGACTCTGGACGGCATCACGCCCTATAACCTTTTGAGCAACCCCTACCCGCGGGGATTCCAGCCGCCGCCGGGCTCCGCGGCGGGTCTGCTGACACAAGCCGGCGGCAGCATCGACGCCATGCTGCAAGACACGGTCACGCCCTGGTCCATGCAATGGAACGTCAACCTCCAGCGCGAACTGCCGGCGTCGATCCTGCTGGACGTGGCATACGTGGGCAACCGCGGGCTGCAACTGGCGCGCGTGGGCAACGCCGGGTTTAACCTCAACCAGGTGAATCCGCAGTATCTGTCGCTCGGCTCGAAACTCAACGAACTGGTTCCGAACCCGTTTTACGGGATCGTGAACAGCGGCGTGCTGGTGACCCGGCAGGTCAGCCGCGCGCAGCTTCTGCGGCCCTACCCGCAGTTCGGCGACATCATTCCCCTGTATTCCACCGGGTCGGCTTCCACCTATCACGCCTTGCAGGTGAGCGCCAGCAAGCGCTTCTCGCACGGCCTTCAGTTCGAGGGGAACTACACCTGGGCCAAGAGCCTGGACAACGGCCAGAGCCATCAGGACAGCACTAACATCCGCGCCGACCGGGCGCTGAGCGACATCGACATCGCCCATCGGTTCGTGATGAGCTACATCTACGAGCTGCCCTTCGGCCGCGGCCGCCGCTTCGGCGCCGGCGCTTCCAAGGCCATGAACTGGTTGCTGGGCGGCTGGCAGTTCAACGGCATTACCATGCTCCAGACCGGAACGCCCCTCAGCATCGGCGCCAACAACACCACCGGTCTCTATAGCGTGAAGACCCGCGCCAATAACAACGGCGCCAGCGGCAAGCTCAGTGGCCCGGTCCACTCGCGCCTGAGCCGCTACTTCAACACCAGCGTCTTCAGCCAGCCCGCGCCCTTCACCTTCGGCAACGCCGGCGAGCGGCTGCCCGACATCCGCAACGACGGCGTCCGCAACTTCGACCTGTCGCTGTTCAAGGAGTTCGCCGCCACGGAGAAACTGCGCGTGCAGTTCCGCGCCGAGTTTCTGAATGCTTTCAACACCCCGCGCTTTGGCGGTCCGAACACGAGCGTGACTTCCAGCTCGTTCGGCATCGTCAGCTCTCAGGCGAACGCGCCGCGGCAAACTCAGTTCGGGTTGAAACTGCTGTGGTGAGATTCATCCTGTTTCTTTTCGCAACCTGCGCCGCCTTTGCGGCCGAGGTCACCGTGCTGAGCTATAACATCCGTCATTGCGAGGGCGTGGACGGCAAACTGGATGTCGCGCGCATTGCGGCCGTCATCCGCTCGGTGAAACCCGGCGTGGTGGCGCTTCAGGAAGTGGACCGCAAGACCGAACGCGCCGGCGGAGCCGACCAGGCGGAGGAACTCGGCCGTCTGACCGGCTTGACCGCGATTTTCGGCCGCGCCATCGACTACGGCGGCGGCCAGTACGGCAACGCGGTGCTGACCCGGCTGCCCGTCAAGCGTTGGGCGAACCATCCCCTGCCGGGCCAGGAACCGCGCGCCCTGATGGAGGTTGATTTCGGCGCGTTCACCTTTTTCGCGACCCACCTGGACGCCACCCGCGAGGACACGCACCGCGCCGCCGCCGCGGCGGAAATCAACCGCCTCGCCAAGAGTCCCGCCCTGCTGGCGGGCGATCTCAACGCCGTGCCCGGCAGCACCCCGATGAAGATCCTGGCCGGCGAATGGAGCGTCGCGGGCGAGGGGCTTTCTCTGCCCACCATTCCCGTGCGCCAGCCCGCGCGTCAGATCGACTACATCCTCTTCCGCCCGGCCACCCGCTGGAAGGTGATCGAGATCCGGGTGCTCGACGAGCCGCTGGCGTCCGACCACCGGCCCATCCTGGCGGTGCTGGAGTATTAGCGACCTTTGCCCTGTGGCGCGCGCTCTCGTGCGCGCCGCGTCCACACTCCTGTGCACGCCCGGGCATCGACACGAGTGTCGATGCGGCACGGTGAGAACGTGCGCCACACGCGTATACTGGGCGGTAACATGCGACGGTTGTTGCGCGTTGCGCTGGTTTTGGCGGCGCTCGGCGCGCTCTTGCTGGCGGCGCGCGAGGGTCTGCGCTGGTACGCGCGCGGACCCTGGGTTCAGCGCGAGGCCGATCGTCTGGCGGCGCTGGCGGAGATTCGCCCGGGCATGACCGTGGCCGAAATCGGGGCCGGCCAGGGACGCCTGGCCGTGCTCGTGGCGCGCCGTCTGGGCCCGGCTGGCCGGCTCTACGCGACGGAACTCGGCGCCGAGAACTTGGCCGCGCTGCGGCGCGCGGCGTCGGCCGGCGGCGTCGAAATGGTCGTTCTTGAGGCCGGCGAGCATTCCGCCAACTTGGCCGCCGATTGCTGCGACGTCGTTTTCATGCGCCGCGTGTACCATCACCTGAGCGATCCCGAACCGATCGTCCGGGGTCTTTACGCCGCCCTTCGTCCCGGTGGCCGTCTCGCGGTCATCGACATGCTTTCGCCGCGCCTGGCGTTCTGGGGCCGGCACGGGATCGCGGCGGAGACCGTCGTTCCCCGGGTTGTCTCCGCCGGCTTCCAACTGGAGAATCGCGTCAACTGGTGGTCGCCCATCGACTACTGCCTGGTGTTCCGCAAACCGGCCCAGCGCGGACTATAATCGGACTGACTGGAGAAAACGCCATGGCTGCACCCGCTTTAGCGCCGGTTGCGATTCCCAGCAACCGGCCCAACATGGGCGCGATCCCTTTTCCCGGCGGCGCAACCTTCCGCGTGTGGGCTCCCTTCGCGGAATCGGTCTTCGTCGCCGGCGATTTCAACAATTGGAAACCCGCCGAGAATCCGCTGGCCCGCGAGGGCTCCGGCTACTGGTCCGTGGATGCCGCCGGAGCTCAGACCGGCCAGCAATACAAGTTTGTCCTTCGCCGCGAAGGAAAGGACTACTGGCGCATCGATCCCTACGCGAAGCAGGTCACCAGTTCGGCCGGCAACGCTGTCATCTGTGACACCCAGTTCGACTGGGGCGAAGGGGTTTTCCAAATGCCCGGGTGGCACGAGATGGTCATCTACGAGCTGCACACGGGCACCTTCAACGACCCACCCGGCGGCGCGCCCGGCGTGTTCGATTCCATCCGGGAGAAGTTGCCGTACCTGCGCGACCTGGGCATCAACGCCATCGAAATCATGCCTTCGAGCGAGTTTCCAGGGGGCTTTTCGTGGGGCTACAACCCCTCCAACATCTTTGCCGTCGAAACCGACTACGGCGGGCCGCGGGCTCTGAAGCGCCTGGTCAAGGACGCGCACGAGCACGGCATCGCCGTGATTTTCGACGTGGTGTACAACCACCTGGGGCCTTCGGATCTCGACCTGTGGCAGTTCGACGGCTGGTCGCAAGACGATCGCGGCGGCATCTATTTCTACAACGACTGGCGCGCGTCGACTCCCTGGTGCGATACCCGGCCCGACTACGGCCGCCCGGAAGTGCGCCAGCTCCTGCGCGACAACCTGCTGGCCTGGGCCGAGGAGTTCCGCCTGGACGGCTTCCGCTTCGACGCCACCTCCTACATCCGCAACGTCTACGGCGATGACGGTGACCTTCCGGACGGCTGGAACCTGCTGCGCTGGCTCAACGACGAATTGCAGCGCCATCAGCCCTGGAAAATCACCATCTCCGAGGACCTGCGCAACAACGCCTGGCTGACCCGCCCCACCGAGTCGGGCGGCGCCGGCTTCGACTCGCAATGGGACGGCGACTTCCTGCATCCGGTGCGGCGCGTGCTCACCAATCCCTTTGACGAGCATCGCGACATGAACCAGATCGTCTCGGCCCTCTATCACCGCTACGGAACGGACGCGCTGGAGCGGGTGGTCTACACCGAATCGCACGACGAAGTGGCCTCCGCCAACGCCAAGCAGCGTCTGCCCAGCGACATCGATGGCGGCAACCCGGCCGGCTGGCACGCTCGCAAGCGCTCGGCGCTGGGCGCCGTGCTGGTTTTCACCTCGCCCGGGATTCCGATGATCTTTCAGGGCCAGGAGTTTCTCGAGACCGGCCCCTGGCAGGACACCGTTCCGGTGGACTGGGACAACGCCACCCGGCACGCCGGCGTGCATCTGTTGTATCGCGACCTGATCCGGCTGAGCCGCAACTGGTACGACACCACGCGCGGGCTGCGCGGGCAGCACGTCACCGTCCACCACGTGAATCACGCCGACAAAGTAGTGGCCTTTCACCGCTGGGCCGAGGGCGGGGCGGGAGACGACGTGGTGGTGGTCTGCAACTTCGCCAACCGCGCTTACGACAGCTACACCCTCGGCGTGCCGCGCGAAGGGCTGTGGCGGGTGCGCTTCAACTCCGACTCGAATCTGTATGGCCCGGACTACGGCAACCATCCCGCTTTCGACGCCTGGGCCGAGTCGCCCGGCTGCGACGGCATGACGTACCGCCTCAGTGTTGGTCTGGGGCCGTACAGCGCCGTGATTCTGTCGCAGTGAGATATACTCTCTCCAGCTATGAGACGATTTCTTGCGTTGTTCCTCTCGGCCGCCGCCGCCGCGACTCTTGCGCAGACCATTCTGTCGCCCGAGGTCGGCGCCGACCGCCGTGTAACTTTCCGCTTCCGCGCTCCGAACGCCAGGGAGGTTCTCCTGGCGCGGGAGGGCGCGCCGCGCCTGCCCATGCGGAAAGACGAGAAGGGCGTGTGGAGCGTCACCACCGAGGCGCTCGAGCCGGACATCTACGGCTACACCTTCGTCGCCGACGGTGTCAGCCTGATCGACCCGCTCAACGCGATGATGAAGCCCAACCTGCTGAACACCTCGAGCGCCGTGCACGTGCCCGGGCCGGCCTCGCTCCCCTGGGAGATCAACGACGTGCCGCGCGGCGTGGTGCACCATCACTTCTACAAGTCCGGCATTGTGGGCGACCAGCGCGACTACTTCGTTTACACTCCGCCGGGTTACGACCCGAAGGCGAAGAAGCTCTACCCGGTCCTGTACTTGTTGCACGGCTTCAGCGACGACGCCAGCGGCTGGACCGCCGTGGGCCGCGCGCACGTCATTCTGGACAACCTGATCGCGCAGGGCAAGACCAAGCCCATGCTGGTGGTGATGCCGCTGGGCTACGGTGCCATGGAGATTGTCTCGCGCAGCGCCCCGCCGCTGCGCGATCCGAAGCTGCGGCAGAGGAGCTTCGAGCGCTTCCGCGACTCGGTCCTGAAAGAGGTACTGCCGGCGGTGGAGAAGACCTGCCGGGTTTCGAACAAGCGCGCCGACCGCGCGATTGCCGGGCTGTCCATGGGCGGCGCCGAATCGCTCTACGTGGGCCTCAACGCTCTGAGCACGTTCGCCTGGGTGGGCGCCTTTAGCTCGGGCGGAATGGGCGAAGACCTGAACGCAAGCTTTCCGGCGCTGGACGAGAAAGCCAACGCGCAACTGCGCCTGCTGTGGATCGCCTGCGGCAGGGAAGACCGGCTCATCGACTCCAATCGCAAGTTCCTCGAGTTCCTGAAGTCCAAGGGCGTGCGCTACACCTGGACCGAAACCGGCGGCGCGCACACCTGGATGGTCTGGCGCCGCTACCTGGCCGAGTTCACACCGCTGTTATTTCGCTAGACCCGGTAGGTGTCCGCGCGCCAGTTCTTGACGGCTTTCTTGATGTCGTCTTCGGAGAGGTTTTCCTCGGTCGCGCGCTGGGCCAGCGCCACGAACTCGTCGTCGGGGGCGAAGCGCAGGCCGATGATTTGGCGGACGGTCACCCGTGAATCCAGGAGCTTGCCGGTCAGCACGTAGTGGCGCAGGTTTTCTTCGGCCCGGATGGCGCGGTCCTGGGCCTTCAGTGCGTAGAGCCGGCATTTGAGGGACAGCAGCACCAGCGCCACCATTATCGCGGCGATGAGCGAGGCGCTGTAGATCCGCTGGTGATCGCCCAGGGAATGGTACAGGTTGACGCAGGATCCGATCAGGGTCAGAAGCAAGATCGGGAACAGCACGAAGTGGAACGCCGGGTCGAAACGCCGGTGGTTCGGGTAATTCTGAGTTTGCATGGAACGAACTCCCCCTCTTTAGAAGTACGGATCCGGCTCGGGCGTGGCGGCGCCGTCCTTGCGCGGCGAGGAGCCGGCGTAGTTGACGCCGCTCCGCGTATCCCGCATTACCGCCTGGCCGCCGCCCATGGTGCTGGAATAATCGGCGCGCACGTCGAGCTTGTGCCCGCGGGCCGTGAGCGCCGCGCGCAGACCCGCCGGCGCGCGGTTCTCGATCATGAAGTCACAGCCCCCGGGCTGGAGCTTGGTGAAGCGCGGCGCTTCCAGCGCGCCTTGCAGGTTCAGACCGTGGTCGACGATGTTTGAAACGAACTGCGCGTGGGCCTGCGCCTGGTTGGACCCGCCCATGATGCCGAAGCCGATGTGCAGGCCGCCCTTCTCCATGAAAGCCGGAATGATGGTGTGGAAGGGGCGCTTGCGCGGCGCGACGACGTTGGGGTGCTGGGGGTCCATGGTGAACAGCGCGCCGCGGTTGTGCAGGTGAAAGCCCATGCCCTCCACTAGCACACCCGAGCCGAAGCTCTGGTAGACGCTCTGGATCAGCGACGCGATGTTGCCCTCGGCGTCAATCGTGGAAAGGTAAATCGTGTCGCCCTGGTGCGGCAGCGGGTTGCCCGGCGCGACGTCGCATTTGGCTTTGGCCTTGTCGATGAGCGCGGCGCGCTGGGCCGCATATTTCTTCGACAGCATGCCGGCCGCCGGCACCTGGGCCTGCCGCGGGTCGGCCACGTAGCGGTGCAGGTCCTGGTAGGCCAGCTTCTGCGCTTCCATTTTCACGTGCCAGGTGTCCGGGCTGTTGGCGCCCCATTCGCCCAGCGGGAAGCGCTCCATGAGGTTCAACATCATCAGCGCGGCGATGCCCTGGCCGTTGGGCGGAAGCTCGTGGACCTTCCAGCCGCGGTAGTCGGTGGTGATGGTTTCGATCCACTCGGAGGAGAACTCCGCTAGATCGGACAGGTCGAACAAACCGCCGTGCCGCTGGGAGGTCTTGACGATGGCCTGCGCGACGGGTCCGCGGTAAAACGCATCGGCGCCGCCCTGGGCCACCAGTTCCAGTGTGCGAGCCATGTCCGGGTTGCGGTAGACCTCGCCCACGCGCGGCGCGCGGCCGTCGATCAGAAAGACCCGGCGGGCGCCTTCGTCGGACCTGAGCTTCTCGAGCGCGCCCTGCCAGTGTTCGTGAATGATCTCGGTGACCGGATAACCGGTCTTGGCATAGTAGACGGCCGGCTGGAAGACTTCGGCCCATTTCAGCTTGCCGAACTTGCGGTGCAGCTTTTCCCAGCCGTCGACACAGCCGGGCACGGTGGCCGACAGGATGCCCAGGCCGGGCATCGACTTCCGCCCCTTGGCCTGGAGCGCCGCCAGCGTCATGGCTTTGGGCGCCCAGCCGCTGGCGTTGATGCCCGTCACCGCGCCGGTCTTGGCGTTCCAGTGGATGGCGAACAGGTCGCCGCCCATCCCGCAACTCATCGGCTCCACCACCTGCAAGGTGGCGTTGGCCGCAATGGCGGCATCCATCGCCGAACCGCCGCGCCTCAGCACTTGCGCGCCGGCCTGCGAAGCCAGCGCCTGGCTGGTGGCGGCGATGCCGCGCCGCGAAATCACCATCGAGCGCGCCTGGGAACGCTCCTCGCCCGAGGCCCAACTGGCCAGCGCCCCTCCGATACCCACTGCGAACACGTCTCTTCTGGTCATGTGGCTGTTATTGTAACGTGAGGGAGATAACCATGAAAACTCCGATCGTCGTCCTCTCGATCCTGGCCGCCGCCGCTTTGCCCGCCCGGCCGGGAGAACTGCGCGCCGGCGCGGCGCGCGTGGAGATCACGCCGGCGCGCGATGCGGCGCTGCCCATGGCCGGCTACGCGTCCCGCGCGGAAGGCCACAAGACCGTGCACGATCCGCTCTTCGTGCGCGCCCTGGTGCTGGAGGACGGCGCGACCAGCGCGGCCATCGTCAGCCTGGACTTGATCTTCGCCCCCGAAAACCTGTGGAGCCGCATCACCGCGCGTGTGGAGCGGGAAGCCGGAATCCCGCCGCACATGGTCCTGCTGGCCGCCACGCACACCCACGCCGGGCCCACCACCGGCGCGGTGAAGCCGGAATTCGAGGAACGCTGGAAAGCGTGGATGGCGGCCACCGAGGACAAGATCGTGCAGGCGGTGCGCGAGGCCAAGGCGTCGCTGCGGCCGGCCCGCTACGGCGCCGCCACCGGGAAAGCTTCGGTCAACACCAACCGGCGGGCGCGCACGGCCGCGGGCGGCTGGGGCCTGGGCGTGAATCCCGAAGGCCCGTCGGACAAGACCGTGGGCGTCATCCGGTTTGAGACCCTCCAGGGAGAACCGATCGCGGTGCTCATCAACTACTGCGTCCACGGCACGGTCACAGGTCCGCAAAACTACGCCCTCTCCGGCGATCTGCCCGGCGCGGCCGAGCGCTTTGTCGAACAGCAGATGGGCGACAAGGTTGTTGCGCTGTGGACCAGCGGGGCTTCCGGCGACCAGAACGCGATCTACGGACCGGGCAACGATTTGAGGCAGGTCGCCCTGCTGGGAACCATTCTGGGAGAGGAGATTGTGCGGGTAGCGAAGAACGTCCGCACCACGCAGCAGGTTCGGTTGCAGGGAGCCCAGCGCGTGATCGCCTGCCCGGGACAGCGCATGACTCCGGAATCCAAGACCGGCACGCCCAACATCTCCTTCGTGGACGCGGACCCGGTAAACGTGCGCGTCTCCGTGCTGACGGTGGGACACCTGGCCCTGGCCGGGGTGTCGGGCGAGGTACTGACGGCCATCGGCACGCGCGTCAAGCGCGAGTCGCCGTTCGCGTTCACCGTCATGACCACGCACACCAACGGCTCCAGCGGCTACATTGCCGACGACGCCTCGTACGATCAGGTCAGCTACGAGATCTGGACCACCCGCCTCAAGCGCGGCTGCGCCGAAACCGCCATTGTGGGCGCCGCATTGGATATGATGGATCGTATGTAGGGGGTGATATGTCTCGCGCAGTTCAATATGGCTTCTTCGCAGCGCTTCTGCTGAGTCCGGTCTCCGTCCGGAGCCAGCAGTTCCGCGGCTCGATCACGGGCCGTGTGATCGACTCGCAGCAGGCCGTCGTTCCCGGCGTCAAAGTCGCGGCCATCGAAGGCGAAACCCAGGCCCGGTACGAAACCGTCTCCGGCGCCACCGGGCAATACACGCTTCCGTTCCTGCAACCCAGCCGCTACCGTCTGGAAGCGGAAGTCAGCGGCTTCAAACGCTACATCCGCGAAAACGTGCACGTCAGCGCCAACGACCAGATCGGCCTCGACATCCTGCTGGAGGTCGGCCAGATGGCCGAGTCCGTCACGGTGACGGCCGAGGCGCCCATGCTCATCACCACCACGGCCAGCACCGGCCAGGTGGTGAGCGCGACCTTCATCGAAGCGTTTCCACTCAACGGCCGCTCGCCGCTGTCGCTGGCCCAGATCGCTTTCGGCGTGGTGCCCACCTCCGACCCGCTGTTCCAGCGGCCCTTCGACAACGGCCGCATCTCGGACTTCAGCATGGGCGGCGCGCCCGGGGCTTCGAACGAGCTGCTGCTGGACGGAGCGCCGGATACAACCTCGGGAAAGCAGGTGGCCTACAGCCCGCCGGTGGATACAGTGGGCGAAGTCAAGGTGGAGACCTTTCAGGTGGATGCCGCTTACGGCAACACTGGCGGCGGCACGGTGAACGTCGTCAGCAAGAGCGGCGCCAACGAATTCCACGGCACGGCCTACGACTTCAACCAAGTGTCGAAGACCGCGGCTACGGACTTCTTCGTGAACCGCGCCGGGCAGAAGAAAACCAACCTGGTCTACAACCAGTGGGGCTTCACCGCCGGCGGGCCGGTGCTGATTCCGCGCCTGTTCAACGGGCGCAACCGCGTGTTCTGGTACGTGGCCTACGAAGGGATCAAGCACGTGAATCCGGAGCCGGTGACCACCACCGTGCCGGACGCCGCCGAGCGCGAAGGCAACTTCGCGCAACTTCTCTCGCTGGGTTCGAGCTACCAGATCTACGATCCGGCCACCGGGGCGCTCGAAGGCGCGCGCATCCGCCGTTCGCCGCTGGCGGGCAATCTCGTCCCGCGCTCGCGCCTGAATCCCATCGCGCTGAAGTACCTGCCTTACTATCCGCTGCCCAACCAGACCGGGCGCGCCGACGGCCGCGACAACTTCCTGGCCAACAGCACGCGCCGTGAGAACTTCAACAGCGAAACCGGCCGCATCGACTTCAACCTCAGCCAGAGCCACAAGTTCTTTTTCAGCTTCCGTCACAACGAGCGTTTGCAGGACCGCGGCAATTACTTCAAGAACGTGGCCACCGGCAACTTCCTCAACCGCATCAACTGGGGCGGCACGCTGGACGATGTCGTGACCCTCAACCCGACCACGGTGCTGAACACGCGCCTCAATTGGACGCGCTACAACCCGGGCGGATACCGCCCCAGCGCGGGCTTCGACCAGACCTCGCTGGGTTTCCCCGCCGCGCTGGCCGCGGCTTCCTCGCAGGCGGTGATGCCGCAGGCGAGCATCGGCGGCTTCCAGACGCTGGGCACCACGGGCACCGCCATGGCGCCCTTCGACCAGTACCAGCTCTTCTCGAGTCTGAACAAGATCGTCGGCTCCCACAGCCTGAAGTTCGGCGCCGATGTGCGCGTGTACCGCGAAAGCGCCTCGAACCTGGGCAGCTCGAGCGGCAGTTATTCGTTCGGCAGCAACTGGACCCGCGGCCCGCTGGACAATTCCACCGCGGCCCCCATAGGCCAGGAATTGGCGTCTTTTCTGCTCGGCCTGCCCACCGGCGGCCAGTACGACGTGGCCAGCTTCCGTACGAACCAGGCCGGCTACGCCGCATTCTTCCTGCAAGACGACTGGAAGGTGCGCCGCAACCTGACCCTGAATCTCGGGCTGCGCTATGAGAAGGAACTGCCCACCACGGAACGCTTCGACCGCCAGGTGGCGGGCTTCGACGGCGTATCGGCCAACAGCGTCACGGCGCGGGCGAAGCAGGCTTACGCTACCAGTCCGGTGTCCGAACTGCCCGCCGCCCAGTTCAACCCCGCCGGCGGCGTGCTCTTCGCCGGCCCGCAACGCCGCGCGGTCACTGAAACCAGTTCCCGGCTCTTCAGCCCGCGCTTCGGTTTCGCCTGGACCCCCAGCGGTCTGGGCGCCAAGACCACCGTGCGCGGCGGATTCGGCGTCTTCTACTTCACCGAAGGCCTGAAGCCCGGCGCTCAGCCCGGCTACTTTCAGTCCAACCAACTGGTGGCCACGCTGGACAGCTACCGGACGCCCGCCGCGACCCTTTCGAATCCGTTTCCGAACGGTCTTCAAGCGCCGGTGGGAAATGCTCTGGGGCTGGACACTTTTCTCGGGCAGAGCGTGAACTTCTACAATCCCGCGCTGCGCAATCCCTATTCCCTGCGCTGGAACTTCACCCTTCAGCGCCAGCTTTCCGCCAACCTGGTGATGGAAGCCGGGTACATGGGTAACCACGCGGTGCGGCTCAACTCCAACCGCGGACTGAACTGGGTTCCAGAGCAGTTTCTGAGCCGGCAGCCGTTCCGCGACCCGCCGGTGATCGACCGGCTGACCGCCAACGTCGCCAATCCCTTCCGCGGCCTGCTGCCCGG
The DNA here is from genome assembly GCA_016213755.1 of Acidobacteriota bacterium. Taxonomy (GTDB): domain Bacteria; phylum Acidobacteriota; class Terriglobia; order Bryobacterales; family Bryobacteraceae; genus JACQZT01. The sequence goes on from JACQZT010000374.1 coordinate 32,105, forward strand.
GACGTCGCTCAACGGCAACACGGTGGCGCTGAACCAGTTGCTGCGGCCGTTCGCGCAGTTCAGCGGAGACAACGGCGTGCGTCTGGACTCCGACGGCTACGGCGGCTCCTACTTCCACACCTTCCAGTTCCGCCTGGAGAAGCGCATGTCGCGCGGGCTCACCTACATGTTGAACTACCAGTGGTCGCGGCTGATCGAGCAGCGCAGTTACCTGAACCCCGCCGACCGGCGGCCGGAGAAGCGTGTCGCCAGTGAAGACCGCCCGCAGCGGCTGGTGCTCAGCAGCGTGTACGAAATGCCGTTCGGCAAGGGCAAGGCTGTCGGAGCCAGCGCGGGGCCGGTTCTCAACCGCATCATCGGCGGCTGGACGGTTTCCGGCGCGTACACCTTCGCCAGCGGAGAAGCTCTCGGCTGGGGCAACGTCATCTACTTGGGCGGCGCACTCGGCTACGACCCCCGCCGGGTGGACGGCACATTCGCCGCCACGCGCTTCAATACCGATTCGCGGCTGCAACTGGCCAATAACATCCGGACGTTCCCGAGCCGCTTCGGCAACCTGCGCCAGAACGGGCCGAGCAACTTCGACGCCACCATCATCAAGAACGTGCCGGTGCGCGAGAGCATCCGCATGCAGTTCCGCACGGAGTTCTTCAACGCTCTCAACCACCCGCAGTTTGGAATGCCGAACACCACACCGACCAGCTCGAGCTTTGGCCGGATAACGGCGCAGTACAACCTGCCCCGCACGGTCCAGATGGCCCTCAGACTGCTGTGGTGACGGGATGACCACGTGGCGCACGAGTGCGTGCGCCACGATTGGTTCCGGCTCGTCCGGGTTAGGGAGCGGTTATCGGGAAGGTGAAGCTTTGAACAACCGCGCGGGGCCGGCGCTCGCTTCGAGAACGTAATCGATCCCTGGGTGGACCAGAACGCTCGTCCCGCGCTTCAGCGCCAGCGTCTGCCCTTCCGCGCGCAGCGTCGCGGCGCCATCCAACACGATTAAGCAGTCCGGACCGTGCGCGCTCGCGGCCTGACGCACCGCTCCAGGAACAAGATCGATCGACCTCAGATCGAACTCCCCGGCGGACGCCCGCCCGCCTTCCAGCACTCGGCAGGGACCGCCCTCGAAAGAGACAATCCGCAGCAGTTCTTCCACGTCCACGTGCTTGGGGGTGAGCCCGCCGCGCAGGACGTTGTCGGAGTTGGCCATCAGCTCCACCGTAGTGCCTTCGAGGTAAGCGTGCGGAAGGCCGGCGGGCTGAAACGTGCCCTGGCCGGGCCGCAGGTGCAC